>CAZCAY010000096.1:0-1524 GCA_964496955.1 uncultured Gammaproteobacteria bacterium | reverse complement strand
GGTAGTTACCCCCCAAGAGTTGGCTAGTAAGTTAGCTCGCATTCAGATTGGGGAAGTTTATGAGGCTAAAATCACGGCCGTCTTGCCATTTGGCCTATTTGCAATGATTGATGATTTGGAAGGATTAGTCCATATTTCTGAAATTTCTTGGGAGAAGGTTAACAACCCGGCTGATCTTTTTAAGGTTGGTGATAAGGTCAAAGTGATGGTTTTGGGGGTTGATCAGACCAATGGCAGGCTAAATTTGTCTATTAAACGCCTTACAGAAGATCCTTGGAAAAAATTGGCAGCCGCCTTTACTAAAGACCAAAAGGTCAGTGGTGAGGTAACTAGATTGACTCCTTATGGCGCATTTGTAAGTTTAGCGCCTCAGGTTGAGGGGTTATTACATATTTCCAAAATCCCCCCAGATTTTAACATTCAAGTGGGAAGTAAACTGGATTGTTTGATTGAATCAGTGGATTTAGAAGCAAAGCGTATTTCATTATCATTGTTGTTAAAGGAAAAACCGATTGGGTATCGGTAGTTAAGCTGTTCAAATTATTTAAATGATTTTATAAATCCATGCGCCAACATGCTGTTTATATTTGCCAACAATGCGGTTATCAGACACCGTCATGGCTTGGCAAATGTCCCCAGTGCGGCGAATGGAATACTTTAGTGGAAACCCTTACCCAGAGAGAATCCTTACCTTCCCAACTGTTACAAGCTGAAAAACTTCTCTTGTCTTTGGCTGATGTTGAGAGCAGCGAGCGAAAGCGATTGAGCACAGGGTTAAGTGAATTCGACCGTGTCTTAGGAGGTGGTGGCCATAATTATGGTTTAGTGCCAGGATCGGTGGTTTTAACTGCTGGCGAACCGGGCATTGGTAAGTCAACCTTGCTTTTGCAGTTAGCAGTCAATGTTGCTCAACGGTTGGCAAAAGATGCCTCAAGGCAGGGCCAGGCCAGTGTCTTGTATGTGGCTGGCGAGGAGTCTCCTCAGCAGATTAAAATTCGGGCTGAAAGGATTGTCAGAGATGGCCGGTTACCTCCCAATTTGCTGGTCTTGCCAGAAACTGATGCCAATGTTGCTTGCGCAGCGGCTGAGAAAATTTTGCCTAAATTAGTCATTGTTGATTCTATCCAAACATTAACTGTTGCCGAGTTAGGGGGAGCGGCTGGCAGTATTGGTCAAGTAAGGGAGGTGGCAGCAAAATTCCACCGCTTAGCCAAGAAATTAAATATCCCTACAATACTGGTTGGCCATGTGACTAAAGAAGGAGTCATTGCCGGCCCTAAAGTCGTGGAGCATTTAGTAGATGCAGTTTTATACTTGGAGGGGGATCAATTTCACACTTACCGCTTATTAAGAGGGGTTAAGAACCGCTTTGGGTCGGTGTCTGAAGTGGGGGTCTTTGAGATGAAGAGCGAAGGTTTGGTGGAGGTTACCAACCCTTCCCAGTTTTTCCTTAAAGCCAGTAAGTTAGGTCAACCAGGAGCGGTGGTCACTTCTGTCCTTTCAGGCGCAAGAACCATTTTGACC
>CAZCAY010000095.1:0-1524 GCA_964496955.1 uncultured Gammaproteobacteria bacterium | reverse complement strand
CAGATCAACTTTGGGTAATTTATGTCCCTTAGTGAAAAAAAAATACTCATTATCCGGGTAATGAGATTGAAGTGCCTTCACTAGTCTTTTAACATAGAAACCGATTCCTCTAAGCCTATGACCAGTCTTTAGAGGGGTCAAATCGATCCCTACCTTCATTTTTTACTTCCCAATACTTAACATAAGACGAAACAATATGAAGGGCAGAATAAAATGACCAGATAAAACCAGCAAACCCATCTCTAAAAGCTTGGTGGCGAATGTAAAGTGATAAAAATCTTCCTAGCGGTTTGTAAAAAACATAATTCAAGATCGACCAAAGGTTAGTCCCAACATGAGCCTCCCAAAAATTTTTAGCTTCCAATGAAGTATAGCGATTGGAGCGCAGCAGATATCGAGAAAAACTAGGATCAGCCAGATGGATTAAATCGTTTTGGAGCCAACCAACTGGGCCATCAATTGCAATTTGTTCATGGACTGATTTGCAAGGGAAATGACCTTTCCCCCTCTTAAAAAATCTGATAACTGGGTCCGGATATGCTCCGCCTTTTTTAAGCCACTTACCTAAAAAATAATTCTTCCTCTTAATCCAAAAACCAGCAAATTCCGAACCTTTATTAGCAATCTCCACCAACTCCTTGGCCAAATCTTCAGAAACTCTTTCATCAGCATCCAACTGCAAAATCCAATCACCTTCAGCTGCATCCAGAGCCATCTGTTTGTTAATGTGAAACATAGGTTTGTTGGTAGTTAAAATCACCTTATTGGTAAATCGCCTTGCAATAGCCACAGTCGAATCTGTTGACGAACCGTCAACTACGACAATTTCCCACGCAATATCCTTTACTGAGTTGAGACAATCAGCAAGATTTCTCTCTTCATTAAAAGTGGCCAAAGCGACTGAAATCTTACTCATACTTTAATCACAATAAACGCGGGCTGGTTATTCGGAAAGTTAATAACCTTAACAATTTTACCACGTTGAACCAATTTTTCATCAAACTCCTCAGGCGAAACCACCAAAAGGGCACCTTTCAAGTGTAAATCTTCTTTCAAGTTAATCCTTCTGAATTCAAACTTATCAAATTGGCGAACAGTTGCAAACCCAAAACGATCTCGAGGTGTTAATTTTGCCTCAGCTGCAAACTGACGGGGATTGTACTTAGAATAAAATAAGAACAAAATATAAGGCTGGTCATAGCGATCAGTAACAACAATCTTCTCAAACTCATCTCGGCGCTCAAAAAGATAAGGTACTAACTCTGCAAATCCAGGCTGGAAAGCGACAGGGATTTGTTTAGGATTATGAATGGTATAAAAATGCCAAAAGTTAGCAACACTCCAACCCAAAGAGATCACACCCAAAACTAAAAACAACCCAAAAACCATTTTACCAAACCTACTGACAAAACCCACCAAATAGTTACAACCATAAGCTGTAATAATTACCAAAGGCACTACCATGGAGGCAGCCCGTAAAGCTTGAGGGGATTGAAAAGTTAAAGCCGAGGCAGTCGGTGTAGA
>CAZCAY010000094.1:0-1613 GCA_964496955.1 uncultured Gammaproteobacteria bacterium | reverse complement strand
GGCCACTTTAATGTTCTATTTGCTGGTCCGCGACTGCCACTTAACGAACCACCCTCTTTGGCT
The DNA here is from genome assembly GCA_964496955.1 of uncultured Gammaproteobacteria bacterium. Classification (GTDB taxonomy): domain Bacteria; phylum Patescibacteriota; class Microgenomatia; order Curtissbacterales; family CAZCAY01; genus CAZCAY01. The sequence goes on along the minus strand of CAZCAY010000094.1, from coordinate 1,550 downwards.
TTCATTCGTCTTTCTGATACTACCTGCCCGATGGGTGGTTGTACGCACTGTTGGGGCGCCTGAACCAATTTTCATTTTTCTCATTCTCTTAAGCTTTTATTTAATGAGAAAGCAACTCCTGCTGTTAGCATCCCTCGCAATGGCTATTGCAGTGGGGACTCGCTCGCCAGCTGCCATCTTATGGGCAGCCGTTAATTTTACCTCTATCTTTCCACAGGGCCTTAAAGCGGCTAAAAAAATTAGCAATTGGCTACTTTTCTCTCTGCCTCCCCTGGCTGCAATCGGTCTATTTGGCTTTTATTATGCCCAATACGGCGATTTCTGGGCCTATTTTCACTCAGGGGACAACATCCATCTAACCTTACCGATTTGGTCTGTATTTAACGCTAAACAATTCTGGGTCGGTACCTTTTGGCTGGAAAATATCATCTATATTTATTTATTATTAGCCGCTTCTGTTATTATCCTTTGGCGAAAAAAAATGTACGATTTTGCTATTTTTTGTGCTCTTTACTTTATGGCCATATCCTTTGTAGCCCACTTAGATATTAGCCGCTACTCTCTTCCAACCTTTCCCTTTATCCTAATTGCTTTAGAACAGTGGATTACTACTAAGGAATTTAAAATAGTTCTGGCAATTTTAGCAATACCTATTTACCTCTTCACCCAAAATTTTCTCATCGGTAATATCTCACCTATTACTGACTTTACTCCATTTCGTTAACCTCGCCAAATAACCCGACTATTCCATAGCCAATTCCAAGTCAAACCAAGCAGAACCCCAATGGCATTAGCAACAAGATAATAAACACCCAAAAACGGCGTTAAAATGTTGACAGTGGCAATTTGAATAAGGGGTGAAAAGAAACCTACCACATTAAACCTCAAAAATCTTAAATAAATTTTCCCATGCTTGGGGCGCCTTCTAAAAGTCCAGTTTTCGTGCCAAACGAAATTGGAGATAATAGAAGTTTCTACTGCAATCACAGAAGCTATAAAGAGCCTGGCATCAGGATGGGCGAAATTAAAAAGATTCCAAGTGGTGTTTTTTGCAGGCAAAGGAAAAAGAGACGTGTCATAAAGTACAAAAAGAGTTAAGGTGTTCACTATAAAGCCAATTGTGCCCACAATCAAAAACTTAATAATCACAGCTGAGCGTTGCTTTCTAACCTGCAAGCAGTAAATAAAAACATGAAGAATGTATTTAAAAGTATTCATTTTTGACCGGCCAAATTTTCTATCCACAAAGACAATGGGTACTTCAGCTACCTTAGCTCCAGCACTCAAGCTTTCAACAATAAAAGCAATTTGAAAAATAAAGCTTTGCAAATGCCAGGGAATTCTCTCCTTATTAAGGCGCTTGTACAAGTCAACTGTAAAAACCCTATAAGATGTGGTCCATTCTCTGACTTTAAGATAACCTGTTAAAATCCGGGCTATCGCTGAAGCCCCAAAACTAAAAAATCGCCTAATAAGAGGCAAACGGTTAGCGCCCCCCTTCACAAAACGAGAGCCGATAACCAAGTCAGCACCATCTAATAGCTTTTCAA
>CAZCAY010000093.1:0-1665 GCA_964496955.1 uncultured Gammaproteobacteria bacterium | reverse complement strand
TATCAATCGAATCAAAAGACCTAAACTCAGCCATCTTTTGGTCAGCAAGAACTTTGGTAATTGCTGACGTTAAAGTTGTTTTGCCATGATCAACATGGCCAATTGTACCCACATTGACATGGGGTTTGGTTCTTTCAAATTTTTTAGCTTCTGGCATTTGACCTCCTTTGTGTTGATCTTAATTTTTATTAACTAATATATTTTACCCTTCTCCTTTAGATCTGGCAATAATTTGTTCAGCAATGTTCTTAGGCACTTCCTCATAATGAGAGGGTTCCATATAAGGAGCGCCTGCTCGCCCTTGAGTAATAGACCGTAAGTGAGTAACGTAACCGGACAGCTCTGCTAACGGCACTAAGGCTGTGATAATTCTCACCTTGCCCCGCTGGTCAGTTCCCAAAATTTGTGCTCTTCTGGATGACAAATCGCCAATCACTTCACCCATAAACTCTTCAGGAACAGCCACTTCTAACTTCATTATCGGTTCTAAAAGAACTGGATCAGCGGCTGCCACTGCATTAGAAAGAGCAGCCGATCCGGCAATTTTAAAGGCAATTTCAGAAGAGTCCACCTCATGGTAACTGCCGTCATAAACAGTCACCTTTATATCAACTATAGGATAACCAGCCAAAACGCCAGCCTCCATCCTTTCCCTAACGCCTTTATCAATGGCCGGAATGAATTCTGACGGAATAACCCCACCTTTAATTTCTGAAACGAATTCATAACCCTCACCTCTAGGTTTGGGCTCAACTCTCAAAAAGCAATGGCCATACTGGCCCCGACCACCAGATTGCCTAATATACTTACCTTCACCTGTGGCAACCTTCTTAATCGTCTCCCGATAAGCTACCTGTGGCTTGCCAGTTGTTGCTTCAACCTTAAACTCACGCCTCAACCTATCCACTAATATCTCTAAATGCAACTCTCCCATTCCAGAAATAATGGTCTGACCAGTTTCCAAATCAGATTTAACCTTAAAGGTGGGATCTTCTTCTGCTAATCTGGAAAGGGCCAATCCCAACTTTTCTTGATCAGCTTTTGTCTTAGGTTCAATAGCCAAGGAAATAACTGGTTCAGGAAAAGCAATCGACTCAAGAACAATAGGAGCGTTTTCAGCACATAAAGTATCACCGGTGACAGTTTTAGTCAAACCAATCACTGCCACAATTTCGCCTGCAAAACACTCCTTAATCTCTTCCCTTTTATCTGCATGCATGAGCAAAATCCGACCCACTCTTTCTCGCTCTTTCTTAGTGGCATTTAAAACTTGGCTGCCAGATTTTAAAGTGCCAGAATAAACCCGCACATAGGTCAACTTACCTACATGCGGATCAACTTGAATCTTAAATGCCAACCCTGTAAAAGGGGCTGACACATCACATGGTCTAGTTTCTTCTTGACCAGTTTCTGGATTATAACCAGCCACTGAACCTATGTCAAGCGGCGACGGCAAAAAATCAACAATAGCGTCTAACAACATTTGAACGCCTTTGTTTCTTAAAGAAGAACCGGCCAAAACAGGTACTAGCTGATAGTTAATGACTGCCTTCCTGAGAGCTTTTTTTAAAACATCAACTGCAATTTCTTGATCATTCAGATATTGGGCAAGCAACTCGTCATCAGTCTCAGCAATTTTTTCTACTAATTCATGGCGATATTTAG
>CAZCAY010000092.1:0-1719 GCA_964496955.1 uncultured Gammaproteobacteria bacterium | reverse complement strand
AAATAAATACCACAGGCCATAATCTCTCACGTCTGATCATTAATAAGGCTCCAATGATAACCAATGGCGCATAAATGAGAAGCATAGTACCATGCTCAACAATCCGATTTCTAGGAATAGCATCGCCTGAAATAAATAAAAAATTACCGTCAAAATGGGCCAAAAAATTGCCCAAGATTGCAGTCCCATAACTTTGAACTTTATTATGCAACAACCTCACCACACCTGAATTAACGTCAAAATGCTGACCTCTCATTTCATTCACTCGCCAGAATGGTCCTGAATCGGCAAACACAGAAACTCCAGAAAACCTAGCAAAAGCGGTGCCACTGAAAAATGTAGGAATTGCCGGCAAAACTAAAGCCAGACCTATCAAGGCAGCAACAATTAAGTATTTTTTCAAACCCCAAAATTGCTGCCTAAAAAACAAGATAAGGGCAAAAACCACCACCGGCGCAACCAAGCGAGCACCCTGATAGGAATAAAATGAGGCCGCGAAAACGACAGCTGACCAATACAAGAGACTGGGCGTTTTTAAGGCTCTGATCAAAAGATAAACCCCCAAGGTTAAAAGAAAAGTAAATAAATTAGTTTCCCATCCTCCCCGCGAATAATGAATATGCCAAGGTGAAACCGCTAATAATAAGGCAGCCATTAAAGCAAGACGTTTTTGAGAAAACAACTCTTTGCAAACAAGGAAAACCAATCCCACTGTCAAAACCCCCAAAAAAGCAGAAGGCGCTCTTACGGCAAATGCTGACAAGCCAAAAATGGCAATTGGAGGAATGGTCAAGTAGAAATAAAGAGGAGGTTTAAAGTCACCAAAAGAGGTAAAGGCAATTGGTAAAAAATTACCAAACTCATCCCTCCCTGTTTGCCAGATTGAATAGGCGTTGTAGCCAATTGCTGCCTCATCAGCAGTCAACCCAACAGGAATTTTGGTAATTTGCCAAAACCGCAAATAAGCAGCTAATAGCAAAATCAAAAACAAGATAAGCCAACTTCTTTCAACTTTTAGCTTCATCACTTAACAGCTACAATTTTGAAAGCAGTTTCTCCATTTAAAAACTTAATCTCATCAATAATTTCAATTTTACCAAGCTGGCTATCTCTTTTCAGGTCAGCAACAGGTAATTCTTGCTCTGTGCCAATAAAAAGCGTGCCTTTTAAATCGCGGTCTTGGGGCCAATAAATCTTACGGAAAGTAAATTTATCAAAACCTGGCACTTCGCCAACATCAAACGGTCCTCTAACCATTTCAAGCTTGGCTTGCTTTTGATACTCCTGCGGAGGATAACGACTGTAGAAAAGCACAAATATGTAAGGTTCGTTATAAGCAGTGGTAAAAACAATGCTGTTAAAATTATTGTAATTATCCAAGGCTTTTATTACCGCCTCTTTATACCCAAAAAGCCAGTCTTTTGAAGCGGTTTTCGGATAATGAACAAAATATGAATCTATAAAAAAAACAAAATTCCAAAAAGCAAACATTGCAAAAGTAACAAGGGGAACTGTCCACCATTTCACTTGTTTGAACTTGTTAAGCAAAAACGTGGCTCCAAAGGCAGCAATAATCACCAAAGGTACAGATAAATTAAAAGCCCGAATGGGTGCTACCAAATCACGGCTTAAAACACCGGGGATAGGTGAAACTGCCAACCAATAAGCCAAAAATAGCGCCTGGTAATTTAAAACCCGACTCAAGAAATAAACCCCAAC
>CAZCAY010000091.1:0-1730 GCA_964496955.1 uncultured Gammaproteobacteria bacterium | reverse complement strand
AATGACAAATTAGCAATTGATTATCAAAAAAATTTTCAGCCTGAATATGTGGTTATTAAAAATAAGGAAAAAATTGTTGAAAAACTTAAAGAATTAGCTTCAAAAAATAAAGAGATTATTTTGGCTACTGATCTTGACCGGGAAGGAGAATCAATCTCCTATCACGTTGCTTATCTTTTAGGAAAAATTGAAGAAAATTGGCCTGATATTAAAATTAAAGACAAAAATCCTCTCAAAATCACACCTGCCACTTTTGACATTCCTCCAGCTGAAGAAATCTTCTGGTATCCAGATTCTGACCATTTAGTGCTTGTAGAAAAGGATAAAATTGCCATCATTGAATCTGAAGGCACCAACAAGGTAACAGTTTATTCTGGCACTTTTGAAAATAGCTTTGTTTACCCTTGGCCTGACGGTTCAAAATTAGTTATTCTCACCAGTCTTAATCAAGCGGCCGGCACTCCCCCAAACCTTTACACCATCAATTTAAGATAAGACTATTCATACCTTAAGGCGTCAATCGGGTTTAAACGGGCAGCTCTCACAGCTGGAGCCACTCCAAAGACAACACCCACCAAAAAAGAGAAGCCAAAAGCCATCACTACCGCCCAACCGGTAACCGCAGCAGGCATTAAGCGACTAATAATCATCGTCCCTAAAGCTGCTACCACCAAACCGATTAAACCTCCCAATAAACTTAAAGTCACAGCTTCAATGAGAAATTGGGTGAGAATGTTCAAGGGGGTAGCGCCTACTGCTTTGCGCAAACCGATTTCTTTGGTTCTCTCAGTCACTGAAACAAGCATAATATTGGAAATGCCAATTCCTCCCACCAGCAGGGAAATAGCCGCAATCCCCGCCAAAACGGAAGTGACTATTCCCAAAATCACATCAACCACATTTAAGGTTTCTTCAGAGGTTAAAACCGAAAAATCATCATCAGATAACCTTTCTCTCATAATTTTTCTGATGACTAATTTAGCCTTTTCAATATTTTGGGCTTCATCAACTTTAGCAATAATCCAACTGGGTTTTTCAAAACCAAGCTGTCTTCTGGCCGATTCAAGAGGTAAAATCACCACATTATCCTGATCTTGACCTAAAAGCGAGCCCCTTTTGTCCAGCACCCCAATAATTTTATACCTCTGGTTCTTAACCAAAATCTCCTTACCCAAAGGGTTATTACCCTCAAAGAATCTTTCAACCAACCGCTGACCGACCAAAGCTACCTTTTTACCAGCGCTGTTTTCCGACTTGGTAAAGGCCCTGCCACTACTAACCTTGTAATCAGTAATCGTTAAAAAATCTGAATCAACTCCCAATAAATTAACAACCTTGCTCGTTTCACCCTTGTAACTAACAGCCACCGCGCTCTCAATGCCCCCCGAAACAGCCACCACGTGGTCTGCCTTTCTTCTCAAAGCATCCACATCAGAAAACTTCAGTTTATTAGACCGAAAACCCCGGGCTCCCCCAAAGCCCTCCTCAATATTCCCAGGAATGACATAAATGGAATTAGTCCCAAGCCTTTCAAACTCTCGCTCAATAGAACGCCTTAGACCAACGCCTAAAGCCATTAAAAGCACCACTGAGGCCACACCAATAATTATTCCAAGCATTGTCAAAAAAGCCCGCAATTTATTCACTCTCAAAGCTGAAATAGCAATCCGAAAGCTTTCAATAAGGTTCATCTTTAAGGTTTCCTCACAGCATCAGAGACAATTTGTCCA
>CAZCAY010000090.1:0-1748 GCA_964496955.1 uncultured Gammaproteobacteria bacterium | reverse complement strand
TTACCAGTATGCCTTTTTCCCATTGTATCCTTTGGTCATTAAGACAGTGTCTCTCTTGACTGGTAATTATTTAGTGGCAGGATTGCTAGTTTCGTGGGTGGCTCTTTTGATGGCGATTTTGGTTTTGGTTAGATTGCTTGAGTTTGATTTTGAGCCTACTTTTATCAAGCGGGTGGTGTGGTATTTATTAATTTTCCCAAGCAGCATCTTTTTAATCACCGTTTACTCCGAATCATTCTTTTTATTATTGGTAGTTTTGGTGTTTTATTTTCTTAGAACTAGGCAATGGTTGGCAGCAGCATTGGTGGTCGCTTTAGCATCAGGAACCAGACCATTTGGGGCCATTTTAGTTTTACCGTTCGTTTTTGAGTATCTTAGGAATAATCCCTTGAGCTTTGGGAGATTAGCCAAAGGTGGCATCTATGCTGGGGTTTGCCTTTTAGGACTGGGGGTTTATATGTTTTTTTTAAAACTGACAGCCGGCAATCCCTTGTTATTTATCACAGCCCAGGCTCATTGGCAAAGGTTTCCGACTTTCCCTTTGACAACTGTTTTACTCAATTATTTAGAGGTGGCCAGTTTACGCAATGTGGGAACCATTTTTTTCGCTCAACAGACGCTTAATTTGGCTGTTGCTATTTTGGGGGCAGTGGCTGTTGGGGTGACTCTTTTAAGATTTAGATTATCTTATTTTATTTTTTCTGCTTTAATTATTATTTTGTCATTAGCAACAGGCAGTACGGTGTCTTTAGTCAGATTAATTTTACCCAGCTTTCCCGTTTTTTTAGTGTTAGCTCATTGGGGCGAAAATCGCATGTTCCACTTGTTTTGGCAGTTGATTTCTTTGCTCTTCTTCGCTTTAGTGGCTATTCTTTTTATTAATGGTTATTGGATTGCATGATGAGACAGACGCCATTCTTCTTGTTGTTAGCAAGTTTGGTGGGGGCTCCTCTTTATGTAGTGCGCTTTAAAGTGGTAGGTTTGCCCACTACCCTTTTGGAAATATTAATCTTACTAACAATTTTAACTTGGGTGGGATCAGTTTACCACGCCCGCCAATATTACCTAGTCTGGCAACGGATCACTCGTGATCCTTTCTCCAAATTGGGGTTAGGGTTTGTGGTTATTGCTACTATTAGCGTTATTATCAGCAGTAATTTTTTAGGTGGTTTGGGATTGTTAAGGGCGTATTTTATAGAACCTTTGGTTGTTTATTTTATTGTGCGTTATTATCTGAACAAGAAGAATGCTTATTTGTTTTTGGTTGCTTTGCAATTAAGTGCTCTTTGGTTAAGTTTGGTTGCTCTTTCCCAAATTTGGGGATACTTTGCCTTTTTTGCGCCAACAGAAATTGCCCAGCATAGGATTACTGGGGTTTTTAACAGTGCCAATGCTCTAGGGCTCTATTTGGCCCCTATCTTAATAGTTACTTTGATTTCGCCTTTTAAAATTCCTTCTGCTTGGCGCTGGTTGGGGGTGGTAACGGCCATTTTAGGGTTCACAGCTATTGTCTTTACCAAATCTCAAGGTACTTACGTAGGATTAATAGCGGCCTCTTTGTTGGTGGTTATGATTGCTTTTTTTCGCACGCGGTGGCCATTGGTAGTGGTTAGGAAGTTAACTTATACAGCCTTGGTAGTAGTTTTTGTGGTGGGTCTCATTTTACCTTTTTTAACCCTCTTTTTCCCCCAACTCACCCCACCAGTTACTCAAGAACGCTATTATGGGGCCAATAGCTACCGGATTCG
>CAZCAY010000089.1:0-1783 GCA_964496955.1 uncultured Gammaproteobacteria bacterium | reverse complement strand
CCTTATTAGAAGTAGGGGACTACTTGAGGGGGGTTGATTTTTCTTGGGAAGTCATTTTAGTCGATGATGGATCTACTGATTCAACTTATCAGCTACTATTAGACTTTACTCGAAAAAATAAAGGTTTTAGATTGATTAAAATTGCTCACGGGGGCAAGCTAAAAGCGATTGAGGTTGTGTAATGGCTGCCCAAGGCGAAATTGTCTTATTAACTGATTTTGATCAAGCAACTCCCATGAGGGAGTTTGATAAATTCTGGAATGCTTTTCGCTTAAAGGGTGCTGACATAGTTATTGACTCGCGGGTCGGTGAGGGAGCAGTGAGAATTGGTGATCCAGCCTTTCGCTATTGGCGTAGCCGTATTTTGAATTTGTTGGTCAAAGCTCTTCTTTTTAGAGGTGTTGATGATACCCAGTGTGGTTTTAAAGCTATGAGGATGGAGGTTGCTAAAAAGATTTTCAAGAAACTTAAGGTCACAAAGTTGGCCAATCCTAAAGGTGGTTTTATGGGTCCTTGGGATATTGAAGTCTTGTTTTTAGCTCGTAAATTAGGTTGTAAAATTGTGAGTATTCCAGTTACGTGGCATTATGTGCCTTCTAGAAGATTAGCTGTTTTTAAAGAGCCATTAAGATTTGTTTGGGATATCTTGCTTATTAGGTTATTTAGCGTTTTGGGTAAGTATGATTAAAAAAATACTACCTGATGTTTTGGCTATTGTGATGGTTATTGCCGCTACTATCCCGGCAGTGACAGCTATTGCTAAGCCTGGTTTTTTCCCGATGCATGATGATTTGCAGGTAATGCGGCAGTTCCAGATGGCTAAGTGTTTTGCTGATGGGCAAATTCCATGTCGCTGGGTGCCTGATATGGGTTATGGCTTTGGTTATCCTTTGTTTAACTATTACCCACCGCTTCCTTATTATATAGGCGAGATTTTCCATCTTTTAGGTTTTGCTTTTATTGACGTGGTCAAGATTCTCTTTATTTTGGCTATTTTCCTCTCAGGTTTAAGTATGTATTTATTGGCAAGAGAATTTTGGGGCAAGATGGGTGGTGTCGTTTCGGCCCTTTTTTATGTTTGGGCGCCTTATCATGCGGTGGATGTTTACGTAAGGGGAGCGATGAATGAGACTTGGGCAATGGTTTTTTTCCCTTTGGTGTTATTTTCTATTTACCAGATTATTAAAAGTGGTAAATGGGTTTGGGTGCCAATTGCCGCGTTAGTCAGCGCCTTCCTTTTTCTTTCTCATTTGCCGACTTTGATGGTTTTTGTACCAGGAGCTCTCATCTGGAGTCTTTTTTGGTTGTGGCAAGTTAGGTCTTTCAAACTGGTTTTCAAGTTAACTCTTGCTGTGGGAATGGCTTTAGGGTTAGCAGCTTTTTTTGTCTTACCTGTTGTTTTTGAGATTAATTTCGTCCACTACGAAACGTTGTTTCGGGGTTATTTTAATTATCTGGCCCATTTTGTTGACTTGAACCAGCTTTTTATTAGCCGTTTTTGGGGATATGGGTCTTCAGAATGGGGTCCTGGAGATGGAATGTCTTTTTCTTTGGGTCATTTGCATTGGATAGCAAGCTTTATAGCACTAATTCTAGCTGTCATTTTTCGCAAACGTTATAGAGATGCTTTTTTGGTGGTGGTATTCTTTTTTGCCTGGACCTACCTTTATACTTTTTTGACTCACCAACGCTCTTCTTTCATTTGGCAAATTGTGCCTATTTTGGCCAAATTACAATTTCCATGGCGAATTTTAGCTTTATCTGCTCTTGGGACTTCATTTTT
>CAZCAY010000088.1:1139-1832 GCA_964496955.1 uncultured Gammaproteobacteria bacterium | reverse complement strand
ACTGCCCGAACGCCCATTGCACTTCCGTAACTTACAAATCCTATTGGTTTTCTGTTCCATTCTGGATAAATGACATCCATTGCGTTTTTAAGAACAGCAGGATAGCCGTGATTATACTCGGGGGTCACTACAATGAAAGCATCACCCTCGTTAATTTTCTTTGCCCATTTGTGCACAACTTCGTTTTTAAAAATTTAGGGAAATTTTTCAGCTTTCTGCAGCACAGGTAGTAATCCAAAGGGTGAAATGGCAACAAAGAACGCTACTTAGAAGTTAGAAATAAAAATTTTGTGTCTGGAAGAAGTGTCTTAAAATCTCAGATTTAATATTTTCTAGATAGAGCGTAGAAGACAATGCCTACTAAAATGGATGTTAATCCTTGTAAGATAGCAAAAGACGAGATAGCGTAACTGATAATAGCTAAGTTCAGGGCAGTGGTAAGAGTAGTTGCAGTAATCCAGATATTTCTGGCTTGATTTTCAACCATTACCGGCTTACCACTCTCATCTAAAATAGGCTCCCCTTTATCATTGAGAGATGGCACGAGCCTTGGCATTTCGGCAAAGGTTTGACCATTGGTCGTTCTTAAAGTATGTTCTCTAATAACATCAGCCTGGGCTTTTAAAGTTAGTGGGCCGCGCACTTTAGCATTAGGAATTGCTGCGTCTTCAGGGGTAGTGATTTTCTCTTGGG
>CAZCAY010000088.1:0-1115 GCA_964496955.1 uncultured Gammaproteobacteria bacterium | reverse complement strand
AACCCCACACCCCCCCGGCAGTTACAATGAGCCCAAATGCTATTGCTATAAACGCCGTCGCAAGAAGTAAGCGCCTCATTAACTAATTAATAACTTAAAATTTATTTAGTGTCAAGTTTAAAACCCGGTAGAGCCCGGTTAATTTGATCAATCAACTTGTGGGCATTTTCATAATAAACCAAGCTTTGGGTGGGATGATATAAAAAAGCCGCCGGTACTTCTTCAACGACATACCTTTGGAAATCTAAATACTTTTGCTTGCGTACATTATCATCAATAGTTTTGCGGCCGTCTTCTAAAACCTTGTCAATTTTAGGATCTGAAAAATTGCTCTTGTTGGTTTTCTTTTGAGTAGAATGCCAGAGCATATACTGATCTGGGTCGTAAGGAATATCTTGGGCAGTAAGGAGCAAATCGTACTGCATTTCGCCTCCTAAAGCTGGCACAACTTCGAGTTTAACCTTGACACCAATTGCTTCCCAATCAGCAATTAAACTCTTGGCTAAATTTTCGTAATTGGCTGTTGTAATCATCTTAAACTGTGGGTCTTTCAGTTTTTCAGCAATAACCTTTTTAGCCTTTTCAGGTTCGTAGCTAATTGTCTTTAGATTGTTATTATAAACCCATGATGTTGGCGCAATCGGCCCCAAAGCTGGTTTGTCCTGAAAGTGATCTCGATTAATGGCTTGGTTTAAAGCTAACCTAACAGCTTTATCTTGAAGATTAGGAGATTCGGTGTTGAAAAAAACGGCTAAATATTTTTGAAGATTAGGGCTTCTAATAACAGCAATATTTGGCCAATGGTCAAGATCATAATTGTTGGAGAGGTTGCTAATAGCTTTAACCTGACCTATCTTTAAGGCAGTAATGGCTAACTGGTCAGTAGGGTAAAAGTAAAAATTAATATTAGGCAAGTTATCCTTGACAGCCTGAAGGCTAATTTTGGTCACTATTTCATTGTTTTTTGAAACCTTATGAATCTTGTATGGCCCCACTCCCACTAGAGTATCTTTTTTAAAAACTGGCCTGGTTAAAACTGAAGGAAATGGCGAAAATGACTCTTTTAGTTTAAAGACTAGGGTCTTTTCATCTGGATACTCCACTTCCACACCTGT
>CAZCAY010000087.1:0-2032 GCA_964496955.1 uncultured Gammaproteobacteria bacterium | reverse complement strand
ATCACCCGTAGTTTTAGCCAGCAATACAAAAACTGGAAAGGCAATCAACACGTAACGAGGCATTGAGGCAAAAGTACCTGTTAATGTTGGCAAAATAACGCTGCTTAAGGCAAACACAGACCAGGAAACCTTGACCTTATAGATAGCAATCACTAATAACATCACAAAAGTTAAAGTTGAAAATAATTCAAAAGCAGCATTAAAAAAAGCTAAACTTATAGGGGAAACGTGTATTAAAATATTTAAATACCGCCAAACCACTTGGGGTAGCAAAATTAATTGGCCAACCTCTCGCTGACCTGCGTAAACGGATTGTTCCGTCATAAAAGCTAAAGGATTGCCAAAAGCAATGGCAAGATAGCTTGAATAAATAATTGACCCTAAAGGAACAAATAAAAACGGCCACGCCCCCAACCAAAACTGGAAAAGGTTATTTACCTGAATACGATGCTTATTTTGCAAATAATACTCAATAATTAAGGCGGGCAGTAAGAAAACCCCTACTAATCTGGTCAAGCTTGCCAAAAAACCAGCAATAGAGGCAAATAACCAATAACCCTTCTTTGCCCACCAAAAGGCAAGCATTACTAAAAGAAAAAAGAGGCCCTCTGTGTAAACCGACCCAAAGAAAAAGGATGTGGGAAAAACCAATAAGTATATTAATGCCTTTCTTGCTACCCTACCATCAAATTCATCCGTCACTAACCTAAAGAAGAAAAAAATGGCTACCAAAAACGCTAAATTGGAAATAATTAAACCTGCTAACAATAGATTGTCTAAAAAAACCTTGGCTAAAAAGTACACTAAAAGAGGATACAAAGGGAAAAAAACTCGAGTAAAGGAATCTGCGTAACCGTGATCAGCAATCCCTAAATAATGAACACCATCAAAATTACCCCAGCTCCACAGCCAAGGGGGTACACCTGCTGTGACTAATCTCTCTCTCCAATAGGGGAAACTATCTCCAAAGGTTGGTAAAATTTTAACAGCAAAAGCAGCCACCAAAAAGAGGTAAACTCTCCAAGCCAAAAAAGCCATCCCGACTAAAACTAGCACCCGATCAGCAGTTCTGAACAGCCTATTGCTGTTTAAAACCAACATTGTACCGTGACCAAACAAGAACTGATATTTCTACCTTTACCTTTTAAGCACTTCCTGATATGCCCTCAATGTTTGGGCAGCTGTGTTCTGCCAAGAAAAGTTAGCAGCTTGTCTTAGACTTCTTTGTTTTAAGTTATTATATTCACCAGGATCGTGAAGATAAAAATGATAAATGCGGCCAACAGCTGCGGCAATTTGCTCACTAGATTCAGGATCAAAATAGACTGCCGCCCTACCCCCTACCTCTGACAAACTTGAAGTTTTGGAAATTGCTAAAGGCACACCACACGCCGCAGCTTCCAAAACCGGCAAGCCAAAACCTTCATAAAGTGAGGGTTGAACATAACAAAAGGCTAAGTTGTAAATTGCTACTAACTCTGTGTCTGGCACAAAACCTACCCTGAGGAGTTTGTCTAATATGCCTAATTCTTGGGCTAATTTTAACAATTGTCTTGTCTCCGCAATCCTTTCATTCTTAATAGCCTCTCCCACCATCACCAAATTAAGATCCAATTTTGCCACTGCTCTCAAGAGATTCGGCAGGTTTTTATTGTAATTCACGTCACCAACATACAATAGAAATGTTTTAGGGAGATTATATTTTGCACGAATCTTTGCCAGTTCCTCCCTATTCTCAATAGGCCTAAACACATCATCAGCAGCCAGATAAATAACATCTATCTTTTCTGCTGGAAATGCCAAATAATGGGCAATATCTTTTTTTGATGCTTGAGAAATAGTAATAATCCGGTCAACTTTTTTTAACAAAAACTTTTGAATCTGAAACTTAACAGTACCTCTAATCCCTGGTCTAATCTCCTGCCAAAAAATAAGAGGGATCAAATCAAAAATGGTCACTACTAGAGGACAATGCTTTATAATCGGCAAGCTTAAGTTAAATAATTCAAAGTAGGGATAATGAATCAGATCA
>CAZCAY010000086.1:0-2085 GCA_964496955.1 uncultured Gammaproteobacteria bacterium | reverse complement strand
TTTGATGGGGAAGCTGAAATGCGCATGTGGGTGTTGGTTAATGAGGAAAGAACACGACGGGGTTTGAGGAAGCTGCAGTTTGATGAACAATTACAGCAGGTGGCCCGCGCTCACAGCCAAGATATGATGAAGCGCGGTTATTTCTCGCATTTTTCTCCTGAAGGTGAAGATGTGGGGATGAGGCTTATTAAGGCATCGGTCAGTTACTTAGTAGCTGGTGAGAATTTAGCCTTTGCACCTTCTGTGGAATTGGCCCACGACGGTTTAATGAGTTCCCCTGGTCATAGGGCCAATATTCTTTCGCCGGTGTTTACCAAAATTGGTATAGGAGTGGTTGATGGAGGGCCTTATGGAAAAATGTTTACCCAAGTGTTTACTAATTAGTTTCAAGAGTTTGGGTGAAAACGTGCTTGTTGGCGTCAACAACCCAGCCTTGAGGAGCTTGGGCGCCAGAATAAGGAGTAAGATTATTTTCCTTATCTACTGAATAAACCTCAACATTCTGGAGGTTATATTTGTTTTTAAGGATTAGTTGGGCTTTAACAGTGGCTGTCCTGATTACTTCCGCTTCTTTTACAAATCCCAGTTTTTTGAGCCCCAGAAAAATAATAGCATTATCATGAGGCCAAACAGCACCATTATGATAAGCAGTAGGAGATTCTTGGGAATAGTAGCTGGAGTTGGTACTAAGAGTTCTAATACCATAAGGGGTCAATAAATCAGGTTTGGTGAGCCTCTCAACTACTAGGGGTACTTTATCTTCGGCAATAATGCCGGTGAGTAATAGGTGGCCAACGTTGGAAGTGATGTCTTTAATCTGGTGCTTGTTTCCATCCAAAGCGTAGGCGAAAAACCCCTCATCTGCCATCCAAAAATCTTGATTAAATTTTTCTTTCAATTGGCCAGCACGCCGTTGAAGACTGGCAGCCTTTGAGGTGTTGCCATTATGTTCAAAAAGCCAGGCCGCTTCTTGGAGGGCCCAATATTCATAGCCTTGAATTTCCACCAAAGCAATCGGTTCTTTTGGTCTCTCGCCTGTGATGGTTTGGATAGAATTGTTGGAGTCTTTCCACCCTTGATTGAGCAGCGCTTGGCGATTGGCAGCTTGGAATTCAATATAAAGATCGTGGTCAGCATCGCCAAAGTTAATAATCCAGTTAATAGCCTTTTCCAAGTTGTCTTTAAAAAGGGGGAAGTCGGCATTGTTGGTGGCTTTGAGGTAATGGCTGGAGGCTATCACAAAAAGAGGAGTGGAGTCTGCTGATCCATAATAGCGGAGAAAGCGATGGCCATTGATGTTTTCTACTGGCCAGTTGGCTGATTTCAATTTGGTAAGTACCTCTTCATTTTTAGGGCCATCCTCAAATCTAAGCTCGTGAGGAATTTTACCAGGTTCTTCGTCACGCAATGGGTCGATTGTTTGGCCTTGATATTGGGCAAGGGTTATGAGGGTTTTTCTAATTTTGGCCACTTGTTGTCCATCTTGAGAGTTATCTGACAGCCTAAAGATAATTCTAATAGCAGCATCTCTGCCAAAAATTGCCCCAAAATTTTGGTCTTTCGATGAGGCAAGCAGCCCTTCATCTGATTCCACTTTGGATTCATCAGCGGCTGCTAATTGGCCAATCGCTTCAATAATTTCCTTTGACGGCATTGGTTCTTATTGGCAAAATCCTGAAAAATACCAATCGTATCTTAATTATAATAGAGAAAATCAAGGAGGTAAAAATTTGCTATTTCATAGATGAATGGAGTAGACTTGTCTGGTGGAGATAATCTTGGCCCATGCCCGTAAGTGGTCGTTAATTGGTTTGTTAGTGGCTGTAGTTAATGCGTTGGCTGGTGTTATTATTGAGGAGGGGATGATTACTGACAAAGGCCTTAAAAAGGAGGGTAAAATTGTTCTCTTGGTATCAGCAGCGCTGATTATTATTGCATTCATTGCTTATGTTTCCACTGTCAGATGAACGCACTTATGGTGGCTTTCCTTGGGTGACTTTCAGTTTGATTGTTGCCTCTGTTTTGGTTTTTTTCTTGGAGTTAACTGCGCCCGATCCTGATTTGTTTATTAATCGCTATGCTTTG
>CAZCAY010000085.1:0-2094 GCA_964496955.1 uncultured Gammaproteobacteria bacterium | reverse complement strand
TTGGGGGCAGCAGAAAGTTATATTTTAGATGTCATAGCCAGAAATTTGTCAAAGCCTATTTTTATTCTCCAAGGCGCTTTTGAAGAGAATTTTTTCAGTTTCTTAAAACCATATTTGACACCTTATGGGTTGTGGTGGCGTGTGGATACTAATGGGCAGGCAGTTTTTGATGTGGAGGCAACAGAGCAATTGATGTCAGGCCTCAAAAATCATGACTTTGAGGTTGGTAATTTAATCCAAAAGCAACAGCGTCAGCAGGGTTTGGTTTATGCCCAAGCTTTTTATTTGACAGCCAGTTATCTTGCCCAGAATGGCTATTTGGAAAAAGCTTTGTTTTATTTGGAAAAGAGTTTGGCTATTAATCCTCAAGCTTCTAATGTTGGTAATATGGTGAATTTAATTAAGGAGACAATTAGGTTGGCGTCTCAAGAAGCAGATTTGGTCAATAAACGCGATAAAGAGGCTTTGGCTCAATTAGCTGCTAATTATTATCAGATGGCTAATTTTTCAGAGTGCGTGCGGGTTTTGTCTGAGGTTATTGCTTTTGACCAAACAGAGGCTAAGCTTTATAACAACTTGGCCTCGTGTTATGCTTCATTAGGTAATAAGGAAGCAGCAAGAACAAATTATTTACAAGCCTTAAAACTTGACCCGAGTTTAGATTTGGCTAAAAGAGGACTGGAAGCTTTAGGAAATTGACGTTAGATTTAAATGATTGCCATTGGGTGGTAAAAATGGGCTTTCGCAACTTAAAGACAGGTTCTTGAAAACCAACAAAATGGTGCGATCGCATGATTTTGTTGGCGGGTAAAATGCGGGAAAAGCGGGGGATAAATGATTGATTTAGCGAGAATCACAGTTAAAGCCGGTGATGGGGGTGATGGTGCTGTCTCTTTTCTCAAGATGCCGGGGATGCGTCACGGCAAGCCTGATGGCGGTGATGGTGGTAAAGGTGGTGATGTTTATGTCCTGGCCACCAACGATTTGAGGACTTTGGAGCCTTTTAGATACGTTAAGCATTATACAGCTACCAATGGCGGTGGTGGTGCTAGCAATCACCGACGGGGTAAAGATGGGGAAGATGTAGTCATTAAAGTGCCAGTAGGGACTATAGTTAAAGTTTTAGGCCCTAAATCCCAAGTTACTAGCTGGTATGATTTGACAAGCAATGGTCAGCAAGTCTTAGTGGCCAGAGGTGGCAAAGGGGGTAAAGGCAATAGCCGTTTTAAGCAATCCCATCAAAGGAACTTTCGCTATGCAGAGAAAGGACAAGAAGGCGAGGTTAAAGAATTAATTTTAGAATTGAAACTGATTGCGGATGTGGGTATTATTGGCTTGCCCAACTCTGGCAAATCAACCTTGCTCTCTGTTTTAACCAGAGCGCGGCCTAAAATTGCCAATTACCCCTTTACCACTTTAGAGCCTCATTTAGGTGTTCTTAAGTGGCAGAAGGATAAAAGTGCTAGTCCTCAGTCTTTGGTGTTGGCCGATATTCCAGGTTTAATTGAGGGGGCTTCTAAGGGCAAAGGTTTAGGTGATGAGTTTCTGCGGCATGTTGAGAGAACAAAAGTTTTGGTCCATTTAATTGATGCCTCTACCCCCACCGATAAATGGGCAGACTTTAACATTATTAAAAATGAGCTTAAAGCCTACAATTTAACATTGGCTAGAAAGAAGCAAATTGTGGTTTTATCAAAAATTGATGCAGCCAGTCCTGACAGTATTAATGCCATTACCAAACAGTTTAGCAGACACAAGGTTAAGTTGCTAAAAATATCGGCTTTGACTGGCGACGGGCTTAATTTATTGGTTAAGGAAATTTTTGCCCAATTTGCCAAAGATGGGCGCTAATTATCTTGCCCCCAAAAGGGAAAAATGTTAAAATTGCTTGATAAGTTATTTGAACTTTAAGGGCCCGAAGTTTAATTGGTTGAACATCTCCATGGCATGGAGAAGGTAGTGGGTTCGAATCCCATCGGGTCCACATTAATGGGCCAGTAGTTCAGCGGGTAGAACACTGCATTCGCATTGCAGAGGTAAGCGGTTCGAGTCCGCTCTGGTCCACAAAGGAAGCTCTGGCTATTCTCTCTTGTT
>CAZCAY010000084.1:0-2127 GCA_964496955.1 uncultured Gammaproteobacteria bacterium | reverse complement strand
ACTTTCGGATTGGTTTTGGCCAATTGAGAAACGATAGCTTTAGTCCTATCAGAAGAATGACTATCAGCTACCAAAACATGCAAGGTAACTCCTGGAATTTTTTGGGATAAAATCGCAGGAATTAACCGCCCAATATTTTCTGCTTCATTAAGGGTTGGGATAACAATAACAGCAACTTTGTTGGCCATTAAGATTCATCAACTAATTTAGACTATTGACCGCCAGTGGTTAAGCAAATCCTCAAGAGTTTTTTCAAAAGGGATAGTTGGCCGCCAACCGGTTTGTTTGGTAAATTTGGTGTTATCACCAATTAAAATTGGCACATCAGATGGCCGCATTCTTAATGGATCTTGCTTCACCTTAACTTTAACTTTTGACAAGCTAATTAAATAATCCAAAACCTTACTAATCTTCCAACCTTTGCCCGTGCAAATATTGTAAACTTCACCAGGTTTGCAATAATATGTTGATAAAAGATATCCTCTGACCATATCTCTGACATCAGTATAGTCTCTTTCTGCCTCTAAATTACCAACAAAAACCTCTGGCGGTCTTTTTCCCTTCTCAATTTCGGCAATTTGTTTGGCAAAATTTGACTCTGCAAAAACTTCACCGCGCCTCGGACCAGTGTGGTTAAAACCTCTTGTCCTAATAATTTTCAAGCCGTAACTTTGGTAATACTGATATCCCAAATAATCCATTGCCAATTTAGACACTCCATATGGTGACAGGGGACGCAATGGGTTTTCTTCTCTCACAGGTACTTCATTAGGTAAGACCAAACCATATTCCTCAGAAGAGCAAGCAATCTGAATAACAGGTGTAATTTTAGCCTTGCGCACAGCCTCAAAAAGATTGGTGCTACCAACAACATTAATCTCCAAAGTCACAGCTGGTGATGTCCACGAAGCCGGCACAAAAGATTGGGCTGCTAAATGGAAAATATAAGCTGGCCGAACTTGTGAAATGATAGTATCAATGGAATGGGCGTCAAGCAAATCCGCCTCTAAAATGGTGATTTTATCCAATAAATGGTTAATATTCTCCTTTCTTGAGCGCCAACGGGTGATACCAAATACCTTAAAACCCTCGGCCAAAAGCAACTCAGCCATGTGGGAACCTACAAAACCGGCAATACCAGTAACGAGCGCTATTTTCTTAGATTCTGCTATTTTTCTTGCTCTAGTCACGATCTTTATTGACCTACCCCCCAATAAACAAAACCTAATTGTCTTAACTTATTAGAATCATAAACATTTCTACCATCCACAATTACTGGCGTTTTCATTAAACCCTTAATCTTTTCAAAGTCCAAATCATAAAATTCACTCCACTCAGTTAAGACCACCAAACAATCGGCCTCTTTGACCACATCATAACAATCAACAGCATAATCAATGCTCTCGGCAAAAATTTTTTTAACATTTGGCATGGCAACCGGATCATAAACTACCACCTTTGCGCCTCCTTTTAACACCCTCTCAATAATCTTAACAGACGGTGCTTCTCTAATGTCGTCAGTATTTGGTTTAAAGGATAACCCCAAAATGGCAATCCTCTTATTAAGAACCTTACCGCCTACAGCTCTTTTGATTTTTTCTACAAAGTTGGTAATTTGCATCCTATTAATCTTGTCTACCTCTTTAAGAAGGGCAAAATCATAACCAAATTGAGCAGCCACATCCACAAAAGCCGAAACATCCTTAGGTAAACAAGAACCGCCATAACCTACTCCCGCTCTTAAATAATCGCCACCGATTCTTTTGTCCAAACCCACTCCCCATAAAACCTTTTCCGCATTAGCTCCTACTTTCTCAGCAATGATAGCTACTGCATTGGCAAAAGATATTTTTGTAGCCAAAAAAGAGTTGGCCGCATACTTTATAAGTTGGGCAGACCTTAAATCGCAAATTAACCTTTCTCCAGGAAAATGTTTGTGCAAATCAAGAATTAAATCAACAGCCTTACTGCTAGGATCAGCGGCTCCAACCACTATGCGGTTAGGGCGCATCGCATCTAAAACAGCCGTCCCCTCTCTGAGAAACTCAGGCACTACCACAATCTCAAAATGGTTGGCCGTTTCTTCTCGAACTATCCTTTCAAGTCTATTTTCAATGCCAATAGGCA
>CAZCAY010000083.1:1979-2221 GCA_964496955.1 uncultured Gammaproteobacteria bacterium | reverse complement strand
TTAATTGACGGGCTGGGGTTGTTTTTTTATCGCTCTAAAACTTGGAGGTTTATTTCTGATGTCAGTTCTTTTATTGGTTTATTTGTGATTTGGACAGTCGGCCTGTTTTTCATTTTTTCCTTAACAATTGCGGAAAATTTAGCTGTAGGCAGCGTGAAGACTGCTTTAGTTTTTTTAGCTCTATCTTTTGGCCTTTTTATCTTGGATTTGGTGACTTTTGTGGTGGATGAAGAAACGCTTTT
>CAZCAY010000083.1:0-1945 GCA_964496955.1 uncultured Gammaproteobacteria bacterium | reverse complement strand
GGTTATCTTGGGGAGGCGTTTCTATTAACTCACCTCTGAGGATTTTTATCTCTCTTTTAGCGTGGATGCCAATCACAGCTCTGTTGTTTTTGATCTGAAGAATTTTGATTATGACCTGTTCGTCTTGGGATTCAAGGTTAATAACAATTGACTGTTCTTTTTTTCTAGTCAATATCAGATGGGGTCTGTGCAATCTTTCGGTCATTGGGTTTATCCAAATTAAAAATATACCACTTTGGAGAAATTATTTCAAGATTTGAGCTCTTTGAAAGTTTGACTCTAGGCAAGAGTTGAAGAAATTGTTATCTTAAATTTAAGCAGTTTTTTGAAAATGCTTAAAAAAGTTCCGAAAGTACAAATTGGCCGAATAAAGAGTTTTTTGGCCAAGTTAGCCATTGCTCTTGGTGTTTTGGCTTTATTGTTAACGGCCTTTTTTTATTCTAAACCTGGCAAAGCCTTCTTTAAAATTGCCAGTTTAATTGCCGCTTTTGACCCTAAGACTTTAGCCCTAGCTGAAGCGCCTGTTTCACCAACCCAGATTCTTTATCCTGATGGGGATAGGCAAACGCCAGCTTTGGTCTTTAGTAATGGTGAAGGAAAACAGCCAGCCATTATTATTTCCAATGGGGTGGGTATTACTCCTGTTAATGCCTACTTAATTAATAATTTTGCTGCCAATTTGGCTAAGTTGGGAGTAACGGTTGTTATTCCCCAGCCTGCTGATTTGGTCAACGATATTGTCACTGAAGCAGGGATGAAAAGCTATGTTAATGCTTTTAAGTATTTGGTTGGCCAAGACAGTATTGATCAGGCTAAAATTGGTTTTTTAGGGTTTTGTGCTGGTGGTAGTTTTGTATTATTGGCAGCTGCTGACCCTGAAATCAGTGAGCAGGTCAGTTTTGTGGGCGCCTTTGCTCCCTATAACAATTTGATTGATTATTATGCTCAGGCTTTCACCAAGCAGGCTATGACTAATTACGGTTCAAGGCCATGGTTGCCAATTGATACAACCACTATCATGCTTACTAAAAATTTTAATTATCGGGTGACAAATGCGGCTCTTACTAATGGTGATACTTTATTAATGCAGTTGGCCGAGCAAAAAACGCCTCAGGAAGCTAAAAAATGGCTTTTGGAGAAGTTACCCCCCTCCTTTACTGATGAAGCTAATAGATTATCACCAAGCGAAGTTGCTTCAGGTATTAAAACAAGGGTCTACATTATTCATGATTATGGCGACCCCTTTACTCCTCGTGAAGAGGCTGAGCGGTTGGCCCAAGCTTTAGGCGCTAATGCTCAGTTGATAGAGTCAACAATTTTCAATCACACCATCCTCAAAGAGAATATTTCCGCTTTTGACTGGGCCACCGAAGGGTTGAGGATAGTCATTATTTTTTATAAAATCTTGTACAAGCTCAGTTGAGGGGAGTAATAAATTCGTGGGCAACCTTTTTATATTATTTGGCGTAATTTTAGTGGTTGTGGGCTTGGTTTTGAATGTTTTGAGCAAACTAGGTTTGCCCCATTTACCAGGCGATATTCTCATTCAAAAAGAGAATTTCACTTTTTATTTCCCAATAGTCACCTCTCTTTTAATAAGTCTAATTTTAACCCTTATTTTCAATCTTTTTAGATAAGATTTACGTTCCGCAACTGAAGATTCCCTAGTCAATGCTGGTTATATTCCATAGTTGTTGACAGAGCGGTATGCTGGGCGCCAAGATGCAGGAAAGAGAACCAAGAGATCCAAGAATGCGCAGGATGGAAATTAGTGGGTGGCTTGAGGCAGCCGTCGGAAGTGCGCTGATAACAGCTGCTGCTACAACTGCTCCCGATCCTGAAGCGGTCAAAGAAGCGACCAAAGAATTCCCTTTAAGTATGGGCCAGATATTGGAAGCCACTACCAATGCCGGCATTCCAGTGCCAGTGACCCTTTCCTTTATAG
>CAZCAY010000082.1:0-2233 GCA_964496955.1 uncultured Gammaproteobacteria bacterium | reverse complement strand
TTAACATCTCCAAGTCAAATAACGCTTCAGGCGTGATGGGGATTGGGAGTATAGTGACTTACACGATTACGGTTGTTAACCCGAACAACAGGCCAATTTACAATGCTCAGGTTATTGATTTGTTGCCGACTGGTTTTAGCTATGTGGCAGGTTCTTGGACAGCTGTGGGTTCTGTGAGACGTGATTTGAAGCTGGCTGGTATTACTCCAGAACCTGTTTATGCTTTGCCTGCTATTTGGCAGTTGGGTAGTTTGCAACCTGGCGAAATGGTTGTGCTAACTTATAAGGCTAGAATTAGCGATTCTCAACAAGCGGGGGTTTATAAAGATATTGCTTGGGCTTTTGGATGTCAAAATGATCTTGAGATTTGTGACGTTGGTGGTCCAGGATCAGTTTTGGCGCTGGCTATTGATCCGGGCAAACTTGATACTAACTTTGTAGGAACGCAGGTTGAAGTGGGCGGTGGTTTAGTGTTGTCACGTCATTATGAAGGAGAAGTTAGAGGAGAAGTTTTGGGAGCTGCCACCTTGCCAGCAACAGGTAGTAACGCTTGGGTTAGTGTTATTGTTTATTTGATGTTAATAATCACCGGCTCTTGGCTTATTAATATCTCAAGATTGAGGAGACAAAATGGACGCCAAATTTAGGTTATTGGTAGGTGTGACCATCTTGGTGTTTGCTTGCTTGGTTAATGTTCAGAAAGCTCAAGCTAGTCACTTGTTAGTTCGGGTGGCTAGTTTGCCGCCTTATATTACTACCGATAGGGTGGTAGTTTCCTACACGGTAGGAGTTATTCCATCAACTCCTTTAAGTGTGCAGGTTCAGTATAAAAGGCCGGGAGATGCAGGGTTTATAACCGCGCCTACTGTTTACACTGAAAGCTCAAGGGAAATAGTTTTTGAAGGTGGTTTCTTTATTAGCGATGGGAACTACACTTTTAGGGTGGTGGTCACAGCAGACAGTGAAACGGTGGTTTCTAATGAAGTGGGCACAATTTTGGACAGACAGGATCCAGCTGCCCCCACAGATTATAGAAAGGAGAGAACAGGTCCTCAGTCTTTTAGAGTTTGTTGGAAGGCGCCTAATGAGCCTGATTTTGCCAAAGTTGCTGTTTACAAGAGCAAGACAGCCAATTTCACAGCTAATAATATGACCAAGCATGGTGAGATTTTCTCATCGCCTGCCGAAGTTAAGTGCATGGATATTGATGGTTTAGAAGCCAATACAGAGTACTTCTTTGCTGTTCAAGCAATTGATAAGGCAGGACGAGGGTCTGGTTTGGTTGGCGATAGTCAAGTAATTCAAACAGTTATTAGCCCTCCTGCAGGCCAGGAGGTGGTAACATCAGGAGTGACACAGGTTGCAGGTGGTGCTGGTGAAGTGTTGTCCACAGCCACAGAAAGCGCTACTTCATCTGCTGAAGCCACTCAAGCGTCTGTAACTAATGAAGGGCAGGTTCCAACAATAGCCCCTAGTCGGAGGAATTTAATAGTGGCCGCAGTGATTATTATCTTATTAGGTGTAGCTTACATTTACTACCGTCAACGCCGCCGTTAGGGTTTGCATTATTAGCACCTTCTTGAAATTGAGTTTCGCTTGGGTCTAAAATCAAATTTAGACTATATGACAGTTGCGATTAAGCATCTCCACCGTCGAATTCATCATCATTTTTTACCCACAGAAAGTAATAATTGGCAGGCTTTATTGCTGAAAAATACAGCTATTATAGTCTATCTCTTTTTCTTGGCTGTTTTAGTCTTTGTCTTTAATTTGATTGCGGTTATTAAACCGGGCATTTTGGGCTTTGCCTCCAATGTTACTAAGGATGATATTATTAGTTTGACTAACCAGCGCAGGATCGAAAGTGGTCTGCCCCCCTTAGTTGAAAGCCCTTTGTTGACCCAAGCAGCCATTGCTAAAGCCCAAAATATGTTTGCTGAAAATTATTGGGCGCATGTAGCTCCCTCTGGGAAAACACCCTGGGATTTTATTAAAGGCGCAGGTTACAGGTATACAGCAGCTGGGGAAAATTTGGCGCGTGATTTTGGCCAATCAACTGCTGTGGTTAATGCCTGGGTTGCTTCTCCATCTCACAGGGAGAATTTGTTAAACCCTTTGTATACTGAAATTGGGGTGGGAGTGGTTAATGGGGTATTAGATGGAAGGGAAACAACTTTAGTTGTCCAAATGTTTGGTGCTCCCTCTAAAGCCCCGTCTTTGGCTAAAGCCCAAA
>CAZCAY010000081.1:0-2295 GCA_964496955.1 uncultured Gammaproteobacteria bacterium | reverse complement strand
AGAGAAGAAGGGGTGGTGGTGGTGAATGGGCGGGTTAGCCTTAAAGCTTATCTTTGGAAACCATCAATGTTAGTGAGAGCGTATTTGAAGATGTTGCTTTGGTGGCGATTTTAAGATGGCAAAGGCGTTTATTGGGACTTCTGGTTTTAGTTATCACCATTGGCGCGGTGTTTTTTACCCCCATAATTTACCAACCTCTTCTTGGCTCAAGTTTTACAGTAACTATTTTTCAAGTGTGGAGATTAACGCCACCTTTTACCACTTGCCCAAAAAAGAGGATTTGACCAATTGGTCTAGCCAAACGCCTGCCGATTTTGTTTTTGCGGTTAAAGGAAGCCGCTTCATAACCCATCTTAAAAAGCTTTCCAATTGTCAAGAGAGTTTGGAATTGTTTTTTGAAAATGTCTCTGGTTTGGCTGATAAATTAGCAGTTGTCCTTTGGCAGCTGCCTGCAAATTTACCCTTGAATTTGTCAAATCTTGAGCAGTTTTGTAATTGGCTGGCAAAAAACAGATTGTCAAAGGAGGTGCGGCAAGCTTTTGAGTTCCGTCATCCTAGTTGGTTTGCTCCATCCGCTCAAGCCATTTTAAAAAAATACAACTTTGCTTTATGCTTGGCCCATTCTGGTGTTTGGCCATTTGAGGAAATGATTACTGCCAGTTACACCTATTTAAGATTTCATGGCGAACACCTTTATTCATCAAACTATGATGATGATCAATTGGCAGTTTGGGCCAGCAAAATTAAAAGGTGGTTGGCTGATGGCCTTGATGTATATGCTTATTTTAATAACGACGCTTTAGGTTATGCAGTTAAAAATGCTCGCACTTTGGCTACAATGGTTAGCCATTAGTTTTCGGATTTTTTTCGGTATTGATGGTATAATGGGGTTGTGATGCAAAGAGGTATTGCCACTTTTACCTTAGATTATGGCCGTTGCCCGCGCTGGTTGTTTGAGCGCATGGTCAAGTTGGGTAGGGCTATCACCTTAGTTTTAATTGAAGATTTTGGTCCTGATGAGTTTGTGAGAAGAATTGCGCATCCGGTTTGGTTTCAGTCATTGGGTACGGTTTTGGCTTTTGACTGGAATGCGTCTGGTTTGACTACTGTTTTAACAGCCGCTTTAAAAGAGGCCATTTCCGGCCAAGAAAAAGATTTAGGCGTGGTTATTTGTGGTGGTAAGGGAAGAGTTTCTCGGCAAACGCCAGATGAAATTGGTTATTTGGGGGAGAAGATAGGTTTGGACCAATCCCAGGTGGCAAGCTTAGTTTACAATTCCAAAATGACAGCTAAGGTGGACAGTAGTCTGGTTCAAGACGGCTTTCAAATCTACCATCACACTTTTTTCTTTACCAAATCTGGCAGTTGGGCAGTGGTTCAGCAGGGAATGAATATCCAAAACCAGACAGCCAGGCGCTATCATTGGCAATCGGGAAAAGTTTCTGATTTGGTTTGCGAGCCGCACGTGGGTATTGCTTCCCAAATGTTTAAAACACCAACCCTTAATTTGACAGCTAAAGCTAGTGATCAAGTGCGCACTTTAAGTACAAAGTTAGTGCTAGGCGGGTATAAATCATTACTCTGCGATATTCAGATTTTGCAAAAGCATGCTTCCTCCCTGTCCCAAATGGTTTCTCTAAAAACCAGCAGAAGCAAGTTAACCCTTTTACAGCTGGCAAATAAAGAGTTTAAGCATCATCCTGTGGAGTGGGAAAGTTTTTTCAATAGCCGATATTTGATGAAAATTCTCTCCAAGCTCTGCAGTGAAAAGCCTCAAAGCTATGAAGAGTTGCTGGCCAAAGAAGGTGTTGGGCCCAAAACTATTCGCGCCTTGGCTTTGGTCTCAGAAGTAATTTATGGTGCCACACCTTCTTATGAAGACCCTGCCCGCTATAGTTTTGCCCATGGAGGCAAGGATGCTACACCTTATCCTGTAGATAAGACAACCTATGATGAAGTGATTGATGTCTTAACAGACGTGGTGAGAAAGGCTCAAATTAACATTCTGGAGAGAGATAAGGCCTTGCGAAGACTTCAAAAAGCAAGCTTAATTAAATAAATTATAGCATTATCTTTACTTGAGAAGATATTTTGCTTTAAGCCTAAAATAGGCTAAAAATTGCGAGATGGGAAAGCTTGCCAAACCAGTCATTATTAGCATTCTCCAATGGGTGCATTTGGGGGTTTTTGCAAGCTTTGTTGTGGGTATTATCATTCTCCATAATGTGCCTACCCCAACGCTTAGGGTTTTAAGAGTGCCCACTTTTCTAAAGGAAATTGATCCCTTTTTGGGAA
>CAZCAY010000080.1:0-2321 GCA_964496955.1 uncultured Gammaproteobacteria bacterium | reverse complement strand
CTATACTATAAGGATTGCCACCCCAACAAGCGGTTGTCACAGGAGTGATTCTGGCCTTTTCTTCATCAGTACCTGCGGTTAACACCAAAGCCGCATTGACAATATCAGCCAGCTCCTCAGAGCTTAACCAAGGATTGGACCGGCCACACTTATCAGAAGACGGCGAATAACCTTTGGTGTACCACGCCTTATACAACCAAGGTGAACCACCCGTTTTCTCATAAGCCCGCTCCAAAAAATTAGCGCCCCCCGCCCGATCAACCGTATCCCAACCATAAGTCGTCAAAAAACCGCCAGCTGTGGAAGAGTAAAAAGTCACTACATCCTCAAGAACCTCTCCTCTGGTGGCATCAACTGCCTCTTTCCATGCAACTGGAGGGTTATCTGATTTAGACTTTAAAAAAACTTGGCAGGATTCTGTGGGGCAAATTGTTTGACCTGTTTGTTTATAGCGGTAAGCGTAAGTCCTAGCAGCTACCGCCTGGGCCTTTAAGGCTTCTGGAGGCCAATTTGAAGGCATTTCAGCAATACCATATAAATAGGTTTCAAAATCCATAGAGCCATATCCTGAAACGTTAATAGGACCAGCTGTATCCCTTCGCACTGGCTCCTTACCATAATATTCCCGCAAAATTTGCCGATAATTCTGGCCAGCAATCGCCCTGCCTCTGGCGCCATATTGGCTCATTCCCTTGCGATGAGTATAAGCCCCAAAAGAAAAAACCGCAAAAGACCCAGCAGGAGCTGATTCTCTAAAGCCTCTAATGGAAGCAAAATAGTCATCGGCTAATTCAATATCTCCCACACTGGCAATAAAACTCCCGCTTCTGGCTGCTAAAATCTCCTGCTGTCTGGCAGTTAATTTGGCAATTTCAATGGTTAATTGTTGTTGAAAAGCCCGCGCTTTGGCTACCTCCTGACGGTAAAATTCAGCCTCCCTGTCAATTTGCAACCTTAAATTAGCCAATGAAGTCTTTTGGTTTTCCAATTCAGCTTTCAACTCTGCGGTCTGTTGTCTTAATTTGGCCAAATCCTTAATCTCAGAAGCAATGGATACAATAATTTTTCTATCAGCTTCAGAAATGGCTGTATAATAACCAATTCCCCTAAGCGTTTTTTCAATATCACCCCCACCGATAATCATTGCAATAGGGGTCACCACTTTATGCCTTATATAAAAAGAGCGAACTGTCTCATCAAAAATCGTCTTTTGAAATTCCAAATCAGCTTCTTTCTGATTAAGACTAGTCTCCAAACGAGTCAGCTCATTGGCTTTTTGGGCAATAGATTGGGCAAGTTTGCTAATGCGTCCATTAATTTCGGCAATGCGCCTTTCCAAATCATCCAATTGGGCAGCTAAAGGAACAGTCGCTGCTTCTGACAGCTCACGCTGCTTTTTGAGGTCGTCAATTTGCTTTTGAATTTCCTCAACCTCGTCCGCATAAACCAACCAAAAAGGGCCAAGAACGACTTGAGTGATTAAAACAATCAAAAAAAGGGCTTGCAAAAGACGCCAGATTGGTTTCATAATCATAATAGGTAGCATCAACTGGCCAGTGTGTTATTATTATAGCAATAAAGAAGATGAGTGGTTGTGCGTCGCCCCCAAAAAGGACTATCCCTAAAATAGGCGCCGATTTTAAACAATTAATAAAAGCGCTTTTAGCCTTTCCTCTCACCTTGCTCACTTTAGCTATCATTTCCACTCAAATTGCCAACAACACCCCAGTTGAAGCATTACTTATTAATATCGTGGTCAATGACCTGCACACCACCTCAACTCCTGTTCTTAACCCAGTCACCCTCAAATGGACACCAAACCAAGATACACCTGGTGTGCTGTTTTACAGCCAAGAGAACTTGAGCGAACCGGCCTCAGGCAGTGATGTTCAGTCGAAGTCGATTAATACTGCAGATGGTTCTGTGGATCTCGGCTATTTAAAGGCAGGCAATTGGGCCGCTGCCATGTACACCGGCGCTTTTGGGGAAGTGCGCATGTCTAATGTCCTAAAATTCACCATTCCCACCTGCATTTATACCTATTCGCCTACTGGCACCATGAATGGGGGTACTACCATTACCGTCAATATCACAGACAACACCACTCTTGTTTCTGGCGATAAGTACAAAGCAGCAATTGCTACAATGAGTGGTTCTGAAGTAACTTCAGGAACCCGAACTGGTTCGGGTACCATCTCCCTAACCGCCCCCACCCCCACCCAAGATACCAATTACCTAGTGGCTGCTTTTAACACAACCAGAAATTTTCAGTGCGCTATTAAAAGCGGCAGCACTCAAATCACAGTATTAGGCCAACCCAC
>CAZCAY010000079.1:0-2434 GCA_964496955.1 uncultured Gammaproteobacteria bacterium | reverse complement strand
TATCAAAAACTTCAAACGTTAGCCGAATACGTTATTGTTTTTATCATTGCCACACTTTTAGTTTACGCTATTGGTAACACGTTGTTTAAACTCTCCATTGCCAAAAGTGCTGGCATTATTATCGCTCTCATTATTATTAGAATTCTCTATCAACTAATGGGTAAAATGGGTAAACCATCATAAAAGCTAGTAACCTGAAAATAACTCTGTCTTAATCTGGTCCAACCCCACGCCCATTTCCAAAATCATGGCTTGAGGACCGCAAAGGTAAAAAACAGTGTTGGCCAAATTATTAACATAGCGTTTAATCATTCTCTCTGAAACCAGTCCTATCTCTCCCTGCCAGTCATCTAAATTGTCTGTTTGGTCAGTAAGCGTATTGACCAATTTAAAGCGAGGATAAAGAAGGGCAATGTTTTCAAATTCCTTCCTCCAGACAATATCCTCAATGGTTTTATTCGAATAAAGCAAGCACATATTAAGAGGCAAGTTCTTATCTTGGGCAAATTTAATCATACTCCTAAATGGAGTAATACCAATACCGCCTGCTATTAGTAATATATCCTTGGAGTAATCATCTCCTAAAGTAAACCGACCAAAAGGCCCTGTGATTTGCAAGCGGTCTCCAACTTTTACCCGGTCAAGATATTGTTTGAAAACTGACGGGTTGGTAGTAGTAAATTTAGTTGCCACCATTAATTGGCCTGTTTTGGCCGTTTCAGTAGGAGAAGAAGCAATTGAATATGGTCTCACATTACATCTATTATCACAAGCATCCTTCTCAATAGGTAAAATCAGTTGAAGGAATTGACCAGGTAAATAATCAAACTTCTCTCCCAAAAGGTTGAGGATAAAACCCTTCACATTGTGGGTTAATTGCTCAACCCGTTCTACTTCAACTACTAAGGTTTGGGTCATTACTTTTTAAGTTTAACAAACCACTTTCAAAAAGTAACTAACTAGCTTCAGATGGAGAACAAATTTGACAGGTCTCACAAAGCGTTTTACCACTCTGAAAAGCCACAATGGCTTTTTTCAAGGGTAAAATTGACAAGAAAAAACGTAAGTCAGCTAATCTCCTTAAAAACCAGCCTAAAGCACCATAAATTCTAAACCCATCCATAACCGCTGCCCATCCTCTACCGACAGGAATAGCTACTACAGGTTTTATGGGTTTGTTTTCTAAAAGTTGCTCAGAACGCAATAACCTTTTGATATTTTCAGCAACCACTTTAGCCTCATTAATGGCTGTCTGAGCCATTCCTGCATAAGGTGCGGCTGCCGCATCCCCAATCACAAACACACCTTGGTGGCCTTCAGCCTGCAAAAATCGGTCAACAATCACCCGACCTTTAGTATCAAAAGCCAAACCCTGAATTTGTTTGTAAACATCTGCCGGTTTAACTCCTGCAGTCCAGATTAAAGTCTTGGTTTTAATCTCCATATCTTTCAAATGAACTTCTTCAATTTCGTTTTTTAGAACTCGCCTATTAACAAAAATATTAATTCCCAAATCCCTTAATCTGGCTTCAATCCTACGGGCAAAATCTTCAGGTAAAGAGGGCAAAATTCTTGGGGCAGCCTCAATCAAATCGACCGTTACTAAAGACTGATCAATACCATGGTTCTTGGCTAAAAGTTTAGTGTATTGGGCAAGTTCTGCTGATAACTCAACTCCGGAAGCACCAGCCCCTACAACAATAATATGAATTAAAGGTGTCCTTTCGGTAGCAACCCTATCTTTACAATCGGCAAAAATTTGATGGAGGTGTTTTTTTAATCTAAGAGCTTCAGTGATTGATTTAAATCCGAAGGCATATTTTTGAAGGCCCGGAATATCAAAATAAGCCGTTTGGGAACCCAAAGCCAAAACGAGAAAATCATAATGGTACTTCAAACCAGAACCACCAACAAGGACTTTATTGGCCAAATCCACCCTTACAATTCTATCCTCTAAAATATCCACTGCTATCCCTTCAAAAATTTCTCTCAAAGGAAGACAAACTTCAAGAGGCGATCTGCCGGTAACTACCCTATAAAGGGCCGGCGAATATTCAAAATGGGGTTTGTCAGAAATGAGCTGGACCTTCAACTGTGACCACGCCAACCGCCCCAAATGCAAAGCAACAGTCACTCCGCCAAAGCCGCCTCCTACAATCACCACCTTTTTTGGCAATAACCCATCCTGAGCCATCAATTTTAGAATATCAATAACGCCTACTCTTTTAAAGTGTTGACTTTCTTTGGACTTCATTTTATTAATAGCTTCATGTATAATTTGACCAAACTGCCGAGATCTTGGTTCAGATAAATGAAGGAAACGGAAGCAGCTACCAATTGGGTTGAAAAATCAATACCCACAGCCTGCCCCGACTCTCACCAACAGCCAAATTCTTACCCCCCCCAGTTCATGAGAAATCTAACCTTTGCCAAA
>CAZCAY010000078.1:0-2452 GCA_964496955.1 uncultured Gammaproteobacteria bacterium | reverse complement strand
CTTTTAAGTTCTTGACCGTCCTGCCAAGCTAAATTTGATTTGAGGTGAAAAATATACTTTTTACCTTCATCCTCAACTTCCCATTTCTCTGCCAAATTGGGCTGAACCCTACCGGTGTTGTCAAAGCTCACCAGTCCGCTAGAAACTAGGTTAAGAACGCGAGGAGGAATTTGGCCAATTGTATAACTTCCAACAATTCCCTCAGTATAGGTCGGTTTAAAGTTAGGTGCTAACTTGGCAGTTAACCAGAGAAGAACAAGCACAATACCAATCGCACCGCCTATGAGAATCGAATGACGCTTGATGATGGCTAAGACAAGCCACAGTAAAAATCTTGTTCTTCTAATTAAGCGCTTAATAAGCATTCGATCTTAGAAGATTATACTTACCAACGAGGTAACCATAAAGAGAAATGCTAGGATAGAAGTAAGGTAAATGAGCAACTTCTCAACCCCTCTTTTGCTTCGATAAAAGCCGCCTTCTCCCCCAAAAGTAGCAGATAACCCCACGCCTTTGGCTTGCAACAAAATGCTAATAATTAGGAAAACAGCTACTATGATTTGGATAATGAGGGTTATGTTTTTCATCTCAAAACGAGGCGATTATAGCATTTCTATAATCGCTTTGGCAATTTTGGCTGGATCATGGTGAATTGGATAATGAGGATCTACTAAATCCCTCAAAATGATTTTAGGATAATGGCCCCTATTTTTTTGCTGAACCTTACCACTACCAGGTAACACATATTGATACTTAAGGTTTTTGGGTATCCTGTAGGTATAGTTATTATTCGCCAACACAGTATCAAACAAATACTCCCCACAATGCCTAAAAATAGCATCAATATAATCGTCAACGGTGTATTTAGGTGTTTCAAAAGGTTTATTAGCGATGTTAACAATTAAAATTTTCCGAGATGGTGATTTGCTAATTGCCCTCCTGATATCTCTGATTAAAAGATTGGGCATAATGCTTGTGTATAAATCGCCAGGGCCTGCAGTGATAACATCTGCGGTCTTGATTGCCTCAATGGCTGGTCGGAATCCCTTAGCACTAGATGGTTCTAAGTGTACTTTTCTAATTTCCCGCTTACCATCGTACTGGCCCAAATCAATCTTATCCTCCCCATAAACCTTTTTGCCTTCTGTGGTTTCAGCCCAAATGTGAGCATCAGCTGTGGTAGATGGCAAGACAGCGCCAGAAATCTTTAACAAGTTTGAAGCCTCCTGTAAGCCTTTGTTGAAATCGCCGCTAATATCTGCCAAAGCCACCAGGATCAGGTTACCTAAATTATGGCCAGCTAGAGGGTTGTTATTGCTATTAACAAAACGATAATTGAGCAATTTTTTCATTACAGGCTCAGCATCAGAAAGGGCGGCCAAGCAATCCCTAATATCACCCATAGCAGGCACGCCTAGAGTTCGCCTTAACTTACCAGTAGAACCACCTTCATCACACATGGTAACAATAGCTTTCAGATTAGGTGTGTAAAATTTAAGCCCTGAAAGAAGAATCGACAAACCAGTGCCACCGCCAATACAGACAATCTTGGGTTTTTCAGCAGGCAGCTCTAAATAGCCGTGAGCAACAAAAGAAAGTAATTTGCCAAGCATTAAGGTTACCTAATTCACAAACCAGTTCAAGATAGTGATGACTAGCGTAATAATTATAGCAGCTGCTAACAACGTCAAAAGGTAGTTTAGCTCAACTGAGGGAAGTATCAAGCCATTGTAAACAAATCCTCTAAAGGTGAAGGGGGTAATTTTAAATTCGGGGATAAGGAAACTGGCAGCAAACAGAGTGGCAGCTGTAACCAGTATAGAAACAGCGTTGAAGGTTAAAAGATTAACCGGTAAAAAGATCAACTTGATGATTGGTTTAATAATAAACGAGCTTACAAACAAAAAAGCGGTAATTAAAACAAAGTTCTGCCAATTGCCAGTTAAAGTCAAGCCATCAACAAACTTAAGAGCTGTCCAAAAAGCAAATGCTGAAATTAAAAATGACCTAGAGTAAGTTTTCATCTTTGGCGGTTATTTTTAGGTTAGCACACGCTTTTTAATCAAGTCAAAGGTGATCGTTTGCCTTAATCGGCGATGATAGGCTAAAGCAAAGCGATGGGCTTCATCTCTTAATGACTGGATTAACTGAAGGGCTGGTGAGTCTTTGGGTAATTTGACAGGTAATTTCTGGGTGGGGAAATAAATATCCTCAAATTTTTTGGCTAAGGCTATATGAGGAATAGTTAGATGGTGTTTAGATAAAACCCTTGAGACTGCAGACAATTGGCCTTTACCCCCATCCACCACTATTAAATCAGGAAGAGGCCATTCATTGGCTAACCTTCTGGTTAACACCTCCCTAATCATAGCCACGTCATCTGGGGTTTCTTTGCTTTGAATCTTAAAGCGCCGGTACCAATCTTTGGCAGGCTTCCCATCTGCAAAAACTA
>CAZCAY010000077.1:0-2492 GCA_964496955.1 uncultured Gammaproteobacteria bacterium | reverse complement strand
AATCTCATTACTGCCCTTTCCCCTGGCGAATTGCGCATTAAAAAGGAAGATGATGAAGAGATAATCTTTGCCACTGGCGCTGGCTTTGCCCACATCTCTGGTACTAGCGTTCTCATTGCCACTGATATGGCCACAACACCTGCAGAAATTGATGAAGAGAAAGTAGCCGAAGCGAAAAAACGGGCTGAAGAAGCTCTCAAAGAAAGGCATAGACTGTCAGATGAAGAATTTGCAGCCACTGTTGCCTCTCTAGAACGATCCTTGGCTCAACTCAAGGTCAAACGCCGTCACCATCACCATCTCAAGACTAGCTAAGCTCCAACAAGTTATCGTTTGACAGCATCTTTCCACCATCACTATGATAAATAGTGTATGGTCCATAAATCCGAACAGCCAGAACCTCTTATTAAAAACCTAAATGTCATCCAAACAATTTCTGGCATTACCACTTTCCTAGAAACAGCAACCATTTTAATAACCATCCATTTTTTCCCTGACATTGAGCAATTCCGCTTTTTAATTTACACCGCAGCTGTTGGTTTTACCATCTTTGGCTATTTGTATTACTTCACCCCTCTGGCTAAAAACCCCAAGCTTTACATGATTCCATATTTATTCTTCCCCTTTTCTGTGGCTGGTGTGATGTTTATTATCCCGTCAGTGGCTCCTTTTATGATGTTTATCTTCTTTGAGCTGAACACTGCTTATGCCCTTACTTTCGGCATTAAAAGACTCCCCTTTGTGGCCTTTCTTAATGCGGCTGCTATTACCGGTTATTTTATCCTCCAACCCCAATACAACATCCTCCAAAAATTTTGGTTAATTATTTGGTTATCAGCTAGCTTCATTATCTATGCCTACCGAGACTATCGCTATGCCCAAGAGCTACTCAATAGAAGGTTAGAGGTTGAGGAAATGAAACGTTTAACTACCAAACTCCAAGAAACCCAAACTATTCTCAGTGCTGAAAGAAATAAGCTAGCCGTGGCGCTAGCCAGCATTGCTGAAGCAATCGTCGCTCTTGATCAAAATAGAAGGGTGATTTTAATCAACGAGGCAGCCGAAAGAATGTTAGGCGTTAGCAAGATCAAAGCCATTGGCCGCCATGTAAGTGACCTTTTTAAGCTCTATGAGGATAATGATGAAATTGATTGCGAAGAGTTTTGTCCCCATGTTAATTTAGTCAAAGATAAAATGGTTTTTAGCAAAAAAGACTTAAAATTGGTTAATCATAAAGGTCAAAGCTGGCCTGTCAATGTTACTTCCTACGGGATAAAAGAAGCCAAAGTGACCAATTTTGGCTGTCTGCTTACCATCCATGACCGGTCAGCTGAAAAAGAACTTGAAGAAATGCAACTAGACTTTGTGTCTATTGCCGCCCATGAATTGCGAACTCCTCTTACTTCTATGCGGGGGTATTTGGCCCTTCTTAAAGAAGAGCTACCAGGGAAAATTACTGAAGAGCAACTAAATTTTTTGGAAAGAGCCCAAGTCTCAGCAGACCAACTCACAGCCCTTGTGGAAAATCTGCTCAATGTTTCCAAAATTGAACGGGGTGCCTTAACTATCCAAATTGAACCTGCCAAATGGGAAAAAATTGTTGAGACGATAGTTAACAGTTTTTCTGACAGGGCGGTCCAAAAAAACATCAAATTAACCTTCACTAAGCCTGAAAAACCCCTGCCTCCAGCTTTGGTTGATTCCTTTAGAATTGAAGAACTTACTCGCCAACGCCATTACTTATACCCAACCTGGAGGCAAGGTTGATGTCACCTGTTGGCAAGAAGGCGATTTCATCATTACCAAGATTTCAGACACAGGGCAAGGTATTCCCAAAGAAGCCATGAAAAGATTGTTTACCAAATTCTTTAGAGTGTCTGGTGTTTTGGAACAAGGATCTAAAGGCACAGGTCTGGGCCTTTATATTTCCAAAGCGATTGTGGAAATGCACAGAGGCAAAATCTGGGCGGAGTCTGAACTGGGTAAAGGCTCACAGTTTTATTTCTCAATCCCCGTAGCCAAAGAGGAAACCGCCACCCTTGGTTATAAGAGTCCTTTAATTATTGGTAAAGGCATTCAAAGAAACTATAAAACAACCACCTACTCATGAGCGAAGGAAAAAAAATTTTAATCATTGAAGACGACGAATTCGTCAGAGACCTTTACAAAAGGTATTTGGAGAAGGCCAACTTTCAAGTAGTGACAGCCGCTGACGGGGAAACTGGTCTGAAGCTAGCCCAAAACGAAAAATATGACCTTATCCTTTTGGATATTATGCTGCCTAAAAAAACGGGTATTGATGTACTGAGAGAATTAAGAGCATCCCAAAGTTTAGGTGCTAATAACCCCGTTTTCTTACTCACCAATCTTGGTCAAGAAGCCATTATTAACGAGGCTTTCAAAATCGGTTGTCAAGCATTTCTCCTAAAAGCTAAACTTTTGCCCAAAGATGTTGTGCAGGAGGTAGAAAAATTCGTCAATAGGCCTAATGG
>CAZCAY010000076.1:0-2569 GCA_964496955.1 uncultured Gammaproteobacteria bacterium | reverse complement strand
CCGCGGTGAATACGTTCTCGGGCCTTGTACACACCGCCCGTCAAGCGAGCAAAGTCAGGGGTGCCCGAAGCCCGCGTTTAACGTGGTCGAAGGCAAAACTGGCGATGAGCACTAAGTCGTAACAAGGTATCCGTAGCCGAAGCTGCGGATGGATCACCTCCTTTCTAAGGAGTTTTGAAGACTTCAGCCCACGGTCTGGAGTCTCAATTTGAGGCTTTCCAGTTTGAGCCCTGCTGTCCTCACAGCTAAATCAAACCGGAATCCCTTTCCTACCGCTTTTCAGTTGCTAATTGGGGGTTGATTGAGGATAACAGCATAAACTCCTAGATTAGCCAAGTGTTCCACTTCAGCCTCGTTTTGGCAGTTAGCTACTATAATCTTCAGGTTATGTTTGGCAATTTTTTTTAACCAGCTCTTGCTAAAATTCTTAGCCGGGATAACCACGCCAGTCAGATGCCCCATGTGGGGCAGTAAAGTGAATAGGCGTTGTTTATCCTTTTCACTCTTTAAATAATAGAAAGTTTGACAGGGGGCAATGGCGGCTAATTGGGCTAAGATGCGCCAGTTATTAGAAGTTACTTGACAGGTTTGGACGTTAGCCTCTTGCAAGATATGAAGGAATTTTTTGGCAAATTGCGTGATAGGTAAAGGATGTTTCAGGTCAAAAAGAATTTTATTACCCGGAGAGGATTTGAGCATTGAGGCTAAGGATTGGCCAATACCAAGTTTACCCAGCAACCCATTATGTTGGACAATCAGGTTCTGCCCTAAAATTGGTTGGGCAACATCTACTTCTGCGAGATTGGCCCATTTTAAATCTTTGGTTAATTTTTCTTGGCTGTTGGCAGCATGGGCAATGATCAACAGCGCTTTTTTGGCCATTTGAAAAAATTTTAGCACATTGTCAGTTTTTGCCTTGTGTGCTATATTTGAGAGCTGAGATTGGCCTCGTGACCGAGTAGTTAGGTAGCGGTCTGCAAAACCGCTTACACCGGTGCGAATCCGGTCGAGGCCTCCAAGTGGCCAGCAAAGAGCAGAAAGAAACAAATTATGAGTTGGTCCAGGTGGTGAGTGCGGTTATTTTAAATGAGGCAGGTGATAAGGTGTTAGTTGGCCAACGCTCTTTAAAACAAAGTTATCCTCTCAAGTGGGAGTTTATTGGTGGCAAGGTGGAATTGGGCGAATCACCTGAAGAAGCCTTGAAGCGCGAAGTGGCAGAAGAAATCAATTTACAGGTGGCTGTAGGGAGGCTTTTGGATGTGGTGGAAGTGGACTATAGGCAAATGGGTAGGCCTTCCCACCAGATTTTGTTTTATGAATGCCGAAGGTTAACTAAAAAAGCCACCATTGACCCTGATGTTTATAAAGCTGTAAAATGGGTCCACGTTAATGATTTGCCTGGTTTGGACTGGGTTGAGGGGGAAATAGAGTTTGCCAAGAAATTAGTAGGTGGTCTGGAGACATTAGGGCATAAGGCGTATGGTACAGAAGGTGAAGTTTATAAAGGCCCATGGGCTTAGCGGCAGAGCGTTGTTATAATATTATTATAATATTAGCCGAAAAATAGGGTTTGAATGGGCGGTTAGCTCAGTTGGTAAGAGCGCGACACTGATAATGTCGAGGTCATAGGTTCGAATCCTATACCGCCCACCTCTTTTTCCCTAAATATTACTCTTCACAGAGTGAAGAGGAATATAAAATGTAAAGGCTAGTGGTTTAATTTCTAGAGGCCCCACTCTTTTTGTTAAGATCTCCTCATTACTTTCCAGTCTACTGGCGTGATCGAAGAATGATATACTTTTTTTGAGGAGATACATTGAAAACGCTTTCTGATTTACCACTTTTTGCAAAACGGGTTTTGCTTAGACTAGATTTAGATGTGCCTGTAAAGGACGGGGTGGTTGAGGATGTTAGTCGCATTGAGCAAGCCAAGCCAACAATTCAGGAATTGTTAAAAGCCGGGGCTAAAATTATCATCATTGGCCATTTAGGGAGACCTAATGGCCGTTTTGTTTCTGCTCTTACGACTCAAGTTTTAGCCCAACCTCTTTCAAATATGCTAAGCCGCACTGTGAGCCATTTCTCTGTGGCGATTGGGACTGAAGTTACCCAAGCGGTTACTGAAATGAAGCCTGGTGACGTCTTTTTATTGGAGAATTTGCGTTTTTATCCTGGTGAGGAGAGTAATGATCCCCATTTTGCCAAAGCTATTGCTAAATTGGGAGAGGTTTTTGTCAATGATGCTTTTGCCAATTGCCACCGTTATCATGCTTCCATTGTAACCATCCCTAAGCTCTTACCTTCAGCGGCAGGGGTTCATTTGGTCAAGGAGGTAACTTTCCTGTCTACCATTTACTACCAACCCCAAAGACCTTATGTGATCATTGTAGGTGGGGCTAAAGCAGAGACAAAAATAGCAGCTCTGGAGGGTTTAGCCGCCAAAGCTGATTATGTTTTAGTAGGCGGTAAGTTGCCTGAAGAACTTAAAAAAATGCATTTTAAGGTACCCAGAAACGTCATCCTAGCTGAAACGGTAGCTGATGGTTTGGATATTAACCAGTTATCCATC
>CAZCAY010000075.1:0-2637 GCA_964496955.1 uncultured Gammaproteobacteria bacterium | reverse complement strand
CTTTAAAAACATCCAAATCAAAAGCCAAAAAAAGGAGCAAACGTTATCTTAAACTGGCAAACCTTGTTAATCGCAATCAAAATTATTCTTTGACCGAAGCTATCAATCTGGTCAAAAAAACCAGCCAAACCAAATTTGATTCAACAGTTGAAGCGCACTTTATCTTAAACAACCCAGTCCAAGGCAATATCACCCTCCCCCATCCGTTTGGCCATCAAAAAAAGGTCCTGGTCTTTGCTAACAATTTTCCAGCTTCTGAAAGCATTATAGTATGTTCTGAAAAAACGATTGAGGAAATTAGAAATGGCAAACTTGTACCTGGCCGCGATTTCCAAGCAGTTTATGCCACCCCAGAATTTATGCCTAAATTAGCCACTATTGCCAAAACCTTAGGCCCTAAAGGTTTAATGCCCAATCCTAAAACGGGCACTATTATCACTGATGTCAATAAAGCCCTAAAAACCATAGCAGCTGGCCAAATAACCTACAAAACAGAAAATAAGGCGCCTGTTTTACATCTGGCAGTTGGTAAGGTCTCTCAAAACAATAAGGCTCTTGAAGAAAATCTCAAAACCATCATTGGAACCATTGGCCCTCAAAGAATTAATAAAGCTTACCTCACCTCCACAATGGGCCCATCAATTAGAATCACTTTGAATTGAATTACAAAAGCCATCCTTGACACTATTCCTCAAAATCGCTAAACTATTTTCATCCAAAGACAGTAGGATTCAACTGATTAAAGCAGTTGAATTAAATTTCCTACCGAGGAACAAATCGCTAAACCCAAACTTTTAAAAAGCGTGGGGTTAAATTGGTTATTCCTCGGCAACGAGGTTTTTTTATGAGCAAAAACAGAGAGAAAAAGATCCAACTAGTGGCCAAGATTGCCCAAAAGCTAGCTTATGCCAAATCGGTTATCTTTACCGATTACCGGGGTCTTAATGTAGCCCAAATGAGCCAGCTGCGACACCGCATTAGCAAAGTGGGCGCTGAATTCCACGTTATTAAAAATACTCTCTTGCAATTAGCTCTCAAACAAGCAGGCTATCCCAAACAAGAAGACCCCCAACTCTTTACAGGGCCAACTGCCAGTTTAGTTGCCTTTGAAGACGAAGTGGCAGCAGTCAAGGAACTCAATAACTTCATCCAACTCAATGATTTACCCAAAATTAAAGCTGGTTTTTTGGGCAAACGCTTTTTGTCAGCTGATGACATTAACAAACTAGCCAAACTACCCCCAAGAGACGTGCTTCTTACCCAAACTCTCAATACTCTTTCCTACCCTCTCACCGGATTAGTCTTCACTCTTCAAGCTAACATGATTAAACTAGTAAGCATTCTCAAAAATGTAGCTCAAAAAACTGAAGGAGGTGATTAAAATGGCAGATAATAACCAACCAGAACAATCTCAATCAGAACAATCTCAAAACGCTAAAGTGCCAGCTCACCTGGAAAAAATCATAAAAGCTATTGAAGAACTTTCAGCTTTGGAGCTTTCTGAATTAGTCAAAGCATTAGAAGAACGTTTTGGGGTTACAGCAACAGCTCCAATGGCAGTAGCAGCAACCCCAACTGCTGCCCCAACCGAAACAGCTGCTGAAGGACCAGC
Source organism: uncultured Gammaproteobacteria bacterium (assembly GCA_964496955.1). Classification (GTDB taxonomy): domain Bacteria; phylum Patescibacteriota; class Microgenomatia; order Curtissbacterales; family CAZCAY01; genus CAZCAY01. Next base: position 1,025 of record CAZCAY010000075.1, on the reverse strand, counting down.
TGAAGAGCAAACCACTTTCAATGTAATCTTGGCTAATGCAGGGGCCAACAAAATTGCTGTCATTAAAGCCATTCGTGAGCTGGTACCTACTTTAGGCTTAAAAGAGGCTAAGGATTTGGTCGATGGAGCACCGAAAGAGGTAATGACTGGTGTCAATAAAGCCACAGCTGAAGAGGCCAAACAAAAGCTAACCGCAGCTGGGGCCACTGTTGAATTAAAATAACCAGCCAAACTCACCCATTTAACAGTCTGTTAGCTTGTTAATACCACTCAGGTGGCTGGGGTTGCTTTTTGTATATCCCCAAAGATGCATTTGGCCAAAATGCAAGGGTCTTTCTTACCACCTTATGTCAACTTCTTCCCTCATAAAAACCAACAAAACCATGCGATCGCCAGATTTTGTTGGATAGCAAACCACCTCGCAGTCTGAACCTTCAATCAAACAAGGCTAAATATTGACATAAATTTTTACCTTATGATATCTTATGACAGGATTAACCAAAATGGCACTTGGTGACGACTGGCCAGATTTGCTCACTGTTAAAGAAGTAGCACAAATCTTAAGGGTTTCTCCCCTCACAATTAAACGCTGGGGTAAACGAGGTAAATTACCTGCTATTAGAATTAACTCACGCGGTGATCGTCGCTACAAAAAGGAAGCTGTTTTGTGGCTTTTGGGAATAACCCAAAAGAATTCTAACACCTCAGATACCACCTCCTCCTCAAACTATTAAAAATGGTTACCTATTCTAGGTTAATGGGCAATTAAAAATTATTCTCTTTACCTCACTTTCCAACAAGATTATGCGATCGCAGGGTTTTGTTGATGTGGTATAATCAGAAAAATGAGCACCAAAAGCGCTTCTAAAGGTGAAATTACTGAAATCATTTTAGCAACTCTGGCGACTGGTACTGTTCTTAGTGCTGCTCTCCTTTTTCCTGGCCTAGGTCTAGCTTGGCAAAAATATAAACAAATCTTCAAAGGCTATGAGCGGTGGAAAGTTAGACAAACCCTAAAGAGATTA
>CAZCAY010000074.1:0-2771 GCA_964496955.1 uncultured Gammaproteobacteria bacterium | reverse complement strand
GTGAAGAATAAGCCAGTTGATAATAAAACAATTGCGGTTGGTGAAGTCGGTTTACTAGGTGAAATCAGGCCAGTACCCTTGCAAGATCAGCGGATAGCTGAAGCTAAGAAAATGGGCTTTAACCACTTGTTAACGTCTGAAAAATTTAAGGCGGTTGGTGATATTGTGAAGGAGTTGTTTTAATTTAATTAAAATGCTTGTTAAAATTATTATCCGTTTGGTTTTGGCTATTATTTTAGCTTCAATTGGTAATGTTTTGGCCAGAAGTAATGTGCCGCCCAATGCCCCAATTCAGTTACCAGAGTATACCGGCATTATTGCGACTTTTGTTTCTGCTATTATTGGTTTTTTCTTGCCTGATTTAATAACTGTGGTAGCTAGGATGGGTGTTGCTCGCTTGGCAGAAGATATTGCTGAGCGCCTTCTTTCGCAACTACCATCTTTACCTAATATTACCCAGTCTCGTTTACCTCTCCCTGTGAGGTCCAAAAATCAAGCGAAGTTGGCAAGCAAATTCTCCAATCCCTTAATTTTAGATACCAGTGCTATTATCGACGGTCGCTTGGCTGAAATTGTGGAAACAGGCTTTTTAACTGGCACCTTACTTTTGACTCCTGCGGTTTTGGCGGAATTGCGCTATATTGCTGATTCAGCTGATACCCTCAAGAGAGCCAGAGGCAGGCGTGGTTTGGAGATTTTGGAGAAGTTGCGCAAGAGCAAGAATGTTAAAGTTGAGGTTTTAAAAACGGAGCCTGATGGTAAAGATGTTGATGATAAACTCCTCAAAATAGCCAAGGTTTTCAAAGCCAAAATTATTACCACCGATTTTAACTTGAATAAAGTGGCTGCTGTTTCCGGTGTGAAGGTCTTAAATGTTAATGAGTTGGCCAATGCTGTGAAAACAGTAGCCTTACCTGGTGAGGAGATGAAGGTTAAGATTATCCATAAAGGCAAAGAAAAAGATCAAGGTATTGGCTATTTGCCAGATGGCACCATGATTGTTGTCGAACAAGGGGCAGCTTTGGTGGGTAAAACCGTCTCTGTGAAAGTGGCTAGAATCTTACAAACGGTTGCTGGTCGGATGGTCTTTGTCAAACCAATTTAATTTAAGGGGATTGGATACAAAAGGTGTTAGCTGGGGGGAAAATGGGGTGGTTAATTTGGCAAGCGGCATTAGGATTAGCAACCCTTTCTGGATTGTCAGAACGTTCTAAACTAGCCCACAGGACATAGGTTTGATGGCCTGCTGGGGTGGAGTATTGGTAATAATTTTGGGGATTATTGGGGTCTTTAGGAATCGATTTGATGTAGCTTTCTGATAAATTTTCAATCCAAGGGTTTAAAAAAGAATTGCTGGTGAGGTTAGCTGGTAGATTGGTGGCATTTGGCGGGTAGTAGTGATTATCAGAGTAGAACTGTTCTAGGGCAGAAGCAATTATTTTTAAATCAGCAATGCGTCTATTATCCCTGCTTTTGGCTAAAACAGCAGGGAAAGTAGTAACGGAAAAGGTGGCAATAGTAATCACAACAGCGACTACCACCAACAGTTCTACTAAAGTAACCCCTTCTTTTTGGTTTGATTTTTTGAAGAATTTAATCTGTCCCACAGCTTGAGTTAGTATATATCACTAGAGCCGTTGGTGGCAAGAGATGGACTTTTCCCAAGTTTTCCACAAGGGCTTTTCTCCTAGATTATCTTTAATTGGCTTTACCTTTTGGGTTGTTGTAATAGTCTAAGTGAATCATATTTGTCACAATTGTGATGCTATAGGTCATTTGTTTAGGTTGTCTCTATTTTCCTATAGGCTTGACAAGTATTGACAAATGTGTTATAAGTGTGCTACCTTAACATTGCAGGCTGGTACTTGAGGACAGAAGTTTTCAAGTAGCAGGTCAAAAAAAAGAGCATTACTACCGCAGACTGGAACTCGAATAGCAATGCTCTTGTAGGGTGTTTAAGGGAAGCGACTTAGGGCAGCTAAGTTGCTTTCCTTTTTTTAAGGTACATTAAAGAGTAAATTTTGTCAAGACCTTTAGTGTTTTGGCCTATTCTATAGGCAAAATTGACAGTTAAAATTTTACTATTTTTTGAGGTGGTTTTTATGAAATTAAGCAAAAGCTTGTCCTATCCATTGCTGACAATGAAAAAACTTTTACTAAGAACTGTTGGAATTTGGAGTTTAGCGGTTTGGTTAATTGCGGTCCAGTTATTGGCTGCTTTTGGGTTGGCCGAACCTGTAAAAGCTGCTCCCCCCAAGTTTGATGTGCTTTTTGTGGTTAGAGATGAGACAGAGCGGGGCCTTTTTACGGATACTGTTTCCTTTCCAGCTGGTCATAGGTTGACCTTTAGGATTTTGTTACGCAACAGCCAGTTGGCAACGATAGCTCCAGAAACAAGGTTGAAGGTTGATTTGCCTCAAGGAGCATTTACAGGAGCTCCAGCCACTTTAATCGTTTTTGCCACAGATGGTACAACAACTCAAGTCCGAGTTAGCCTCAATGTCACCACCGCAGGGGGTGCGATTTTAAGTTATGTGCCAGGTTCAACTAGAGTTACTTGGGATGTGAATAATGATGGCCGAAGAGAATTTATCAATAGTCTATGGGCAGATGGGATTACCTCCAATTCAGGAGTGGTTTTGGGTGATATGACAGGTTGTGATATTACTTTTTGCAAGGCAGAGATTAGGTTCTCTGTTGATTCAGCAGTAGGCAATGCTCCAGCGCCGACTCCGACCCCAACCTCAAGGCGCTGGTGAACGCTAAGACCC
>CAZCAY010000073.1:0-2823 GCA_964496955.1 uncultured Gammaproteobacteria bacterium | reverse complement strand
TCACGGCCCCAACTGTTGGGCATTGGGTAGTTCGAAACTGCCGCTTCTGATGATATTAACTCCAAAGAAGGTCTCAATGAGAACGATAATGGCCCAGACTGATAACACCAAGAAAAGACCAATGACGGCCCCTGTTACCATACCCCTTGCCGACTCCATAGCTGCTTTGTCACCACCGGCTAATATCCACCTAACCCCGCCAATGAGAAGAACAATGAAAGCCACCACGAAAGCCACAATTAAAATTAACCGGATGAAAGCCTGAATAATACCCCCAGGTGTTACTCTGGGTAGGATATTGGAAGGAGGGAGGATGTTGATGGTGGTTTGGGCATAAACAGCGTTTAGGAAAGCAGCTACCACAGCGATAATGACTGTTGCCATTATTACTTTCGGCAACAAACTAGAGCGTTTGCGAAACATTTTATGTTAGGTTTTTACTATCAAACCCACAACGCCGAAGGTATCTTCGGACAGTGGGTTTGGATAGCGTCCCTCCCTTTATTTACTGGAGGTTTTGGACGTTTGGAATGACCAAGGTTGGTCCAGTAATAATTTGGATACCAAAGAAAATCTCCACCAACCTGATAATGGCAAAAGCGGCCAAAACCACAACCAATCCGATTAAAGCCCCCGTGACCATATTTCTGGCCGATTCAACACCAGTTTTGTCACCACCGGCCAAAATCCATCTTACCCCACCGACAAGCAGGATAATGAAAGCCACCACAAAGGCCGCAATTAGAATTAATCTAATAACCCCCTGCAGTAAATTACCAGGGGTGACCCTTGGCAATAAGTTGTTGGGGGGCAAAACATTAAGCTCTTCATCGCCTTGCTGCCCAAAGACCAATTGGGGCGTGCTGAGAGCGGCTGAGGCAATTAACGAGGCTGTGGTTGCAATTTCAGCCAATCTTTTGTGGCGTGAGAAAAAGCCTTGCATTTTTTCACCTCCTTTTCTCATTTATTTACCTTTCCTCTTGGTAATTCCATTATTACAGATGGGGCTAGGTTAATGTCAAGGGCTTTGTTTAAATCAGTTTACAAACTCGGAATGGTAATGCCTCCAGAAATAATCTTTACCCCAAAAACGTTTTCAATCACGTTAATAATTGCAAAAATAGAAAGGAGAATAATTAGGCCAATAATACAAGCTGTGATTTGGCTTCTGGCGGCTTGGACGCCTTTAGGTTCACCTCCGGAAGTAATCCAGCGGATAGTGCCAATGAGAATGCACAAAAAAGCGCCAATAAAACCAATAATAAACATCAGTTGGATGATAACTCTCAAAATAGCACCCACCCCAGCAGCGCCGGTAAAGGAGGCAATATTACCAATTGGCGGCGCTTGAACACGCCCCAGATTGCCACTGCCAGTCAAACCACCACTACCACCACTCTCTGGAGGTAAGAGAATTAGGAGATAGAGAATCAATTTTCTTGACTCCTTAATTAGGTGGTTTGATATATTTTTTTTGCTAAACAATCTGGACACCGGTTAGCTCCTGTAACAATTTAACTATAACATAGGCGAAAATAACTACCAATAAGCCAATGGTAGCATAAAGCAATTGGGATCTAGCACCTGCTGTGTTTTGGGGGTCGCCTCCTGAAAAAATGTAGCGCAAGCTGCCAATAATTAGCACAAAAATGAAAGTGACAGCAGCCCCCACAAAGAAGAGGCGAACAATGAGCGAAGTGAGCTTGCTGGTATCAGTGAGACTGCTAAAAATACTGCCAATGGGCGTTGAACCTAAATTAAAGGTTTGGCCAATATCAACTGGGCTTTGGGCATAAACTACAGGGAGAAAACCGGTAACTTTAAAACCGAAAATAACTTCGGCGAGTTGAAGGAGAAAATATGAGCCAAAAACAATAGCGAAGCCAATTAAAGCAGCGTAAATATGTTCTCTGGCTTCGGCAACCGCTTTAGGGTCGCCGCCTGAAGTTAGGAAACGAAAACCGCCTATTAAAAGGTAGATAAAAACAAGAATGCCAGCCACTGTGTAGGCGTAGGGAATAAGGGTAGAGATGAACCCGCCTGGGGTTTGGACTTGGGGGGAGGTGACGGGATTGTTGACTACACCCACACCTGGAATGTCTAGATTTTGAGCCAGTTGGTTCATTTTTAAAAAATTCTAAAGATGTCCTTGCCAATAATGCGCAAAATGGTTACTGAAAACACCACAAACACCAAGCCAGTAATAGCAGCAATAATAATATCTCGGCCCTCATTAAGGCCTTCGGGGTTGCCTGCAGAAGTCAGTACCCGGTAAGCCCCTAAAATTAAAAGGAGAAATGCCAAACCACCCACTACCGATAAAGTTAAGGTGATAATGGTGTTAACAATACAAACAATGCTCCAGCCTTCTTTTTGACAGGCCAAACCCAGCAGGGCTGAACCTTCTTTCTCAAAGACTACACTCTCGCTACCTTGTGGTTGGTTATTGGTTTGGGCTACTACTTGATTGGTGGCCAATGACAAGCTCAAAGTCAAAGCTATGCTTGCTAGTATTAAGATTGCCTTTACTTTCCTCATTGTTCTTATTGAGCAGGTCCTGAAGCTGGTGCCGTCCAGACAAACAGTTGGGCGCAGAATTTGTCACCTGGGAAAGCATTTTGCCAAACATCGCTAATCCAGGTAGCATCAGATGTTTGGCCTACATCCCGGTATTGGGCAAAGACATTGGGATCGCCGTTTAGATATCCTTGACAGATTGTGCCATCTTGAGATCTGCCACCGCGCCAGACAAAAAGCATAATGGCTGTGCAATGCTCTGGTTCCCAATCGAAAAAGACGGAATTTTCACTAGGAGTGACGGTT
>CAZCAY010000072.1:0-2893 GCA_964496955.1 uncultured Gammaproteobacteria bacterium | reverse complement strand
GATTGCAAAGCGGCAAAGATTATTTGTTAAAAGCGCCCAATTAAAGCAGATTAGTTAATTCAATTTCAAGTGAATCAATGTTGCTCAAAGAAACCTAAAATGGACCTTTTGCCTCTATTTCTCAAAGCTTTTCTTCAAATATCCTCAATTTCCTTTTCTATCACCAACTTCCATTTTTTAGTGGATGACCATAATCACTGGCGCGCTTATCATAGTCAAGATTCTTGTTAGGGAGGGCCAAATTTAAAGTTTACTTTTTGGGTTTTTAGAAAGATCCAATTTGCTCCTTCTTTTAGGGCTTTGTATAATATTTTCGGCGTTTTTGCCTAAAATTCAATTGGTTTGATGGTCTAAATATGAGTAGAATTTCTGATAAAAAAAGGCAATTCGTCCTTAAAAGGAAAAGGGGACGTAGTTTGAAAATGCAAAGGCTTAAGTTAAAGTATTTGGCAGCCAATTCCTGGGAGGAGAAAAAAAAGATTATTGAGAAGTTGGCCAAAATTGCTCCCCATTTGGATCCTCGCGCCTACCTTGAGGGGGGAAGATAGGCAACTGCCTAATGAAAGGTGCTGTTTTATTAGTTAATAAGCCAAAAGGCATTAGCTCAGCAAAGGTAGTTGCGTTAATTAGAAAGCGCTTTGATCAAAAAGCAGGTCACGCTGGCACTTTAGATCCTTTAGCTACTGGTTTGTTAATTGTTTTACTGGGGGATAAAACTAAGGAGGCGGCTAAATTTTTGGGGTTGCCCAAGGTCTATGAAGTTAGCGGCCGTTTAGGCATTGCCACTAATACTTATGACATGGAAGGTAAAGTAGTAAGCACTAATAATGGCCGTGTTACTAAAGCAGCCCTCAAAAAAGCCTTAAAATCAATAGCCTCCCAAACCACTCAACTACCTCCTCCGTTCTCGGCTAAGAAAATTAAGGGGGTGAGAGCTTATCAGATGGCAAGAAAAGGAGAAAAGGTTGAATTAGCACCCCAGGCGGTTCAGGTGTATTCATTAAAACTTTTGGCATATGATTATCCGCGCTTCAAGCTGCAGATGACAGTTTCTTCGGGTTTTTATGTGCGCAGTTTTATTCATGATCTTGGCCAGCAGTTAGGAGTGGGGGCAGTGGTTGAGGAGATTAAAAGGTTAAAGATTGGTCGTTATTCGCTAAAAGAGGCCAAGGACTTGGCCACCCTTTTAGGTTCAGAAGCCAAAACGCTAGCTGCTAATCAGGCTTGACTTATCTTATACCCAGGTCTATTATCAATTCGCTTGGCAGGAGGTGGGATTTGTGGATGAGGTAGAAGCTATTAAGCAGAAAATTGATATTGTTGATTTAATCTCCGAATATTTACCTCTTAAGAAAGCCGGTCGCAATTTTGCAGCTTTATGCCCTTTCCATTCTGAAAAAACGCCTTCGCTGATGGTGTCTCCAGAACGCCAGGTTTGGCGATGTTTTGGCTGTGGCAAAAGCGGGGATATTTTCACTTTCTTGCAAGAAAAAGAAGGCCTGGAGTTTGTGGAGGCTTTAGAGTATTTAGCCAAAAAAGCTGGTGTTGAGCTGAAGCCTCGAAGGGGTAAGGATAAGACCCCAAAAGAGCAGTTATTAGAGATTTTAGATTTAGCTGCCAAATTCTACACCTATTTGCTTTGGCATCAAAAAATAGGGTTGGTGGCCAGAAATTATTTGAAAAACAGAGGGATTAGTCGCCAAACAGCAGAGGAATTTGCTTTAGGATACGCCCCTGACTCTTGGCAATTGCTCTCTAAATTTTTATTAAAAAAGGGTATCAGTTGGCAAATGCAAGCAGCGGTTGGTTTAATTGTCAGTTCTCCTAAGGGGGATTTTTACGATCGCTTTCATTCCAGACTGATTTTCCCCCTTAAGGATTTATCAGGCAGGGTAGTTGGCTTTGCGGGCAGGCTTTTGGATGAGAGTCAGCAATCGGCTGCCAAATACATTAATTCGCCAGAAACCAAAGTCTTTTCCAAAGGCAGCATCCTTTTTGGTTTAGATAGGGCCAAAGACGCTATCCAAAAAACGGGTCAAGCTATTATGGTGGAAGGTGAATTTGATGTTTTAGCTTCCCATCAGGCGGGTGTTAAAAATGTAGTTGGGGTTAAGGGGACTAGTTTAACAGAAAGACAGGTTGAATTAATTAAAAGATTTTGTGATACAGTAGTTTTGTGTTTTGATGCTGATTTGGCTGGTGATGCTGCTGCAAGAAGGTCTGTGGAATTGACTGATAAAGCCAATTTGAATACTAAAGTTATTCATCTTGGCGAAAGCAAGGATCCTGCTGATTTGATTAGCCAAGATCCTGCAATTTGGCACCAAAAAATCAAAGAAGCAATTGGTGTTTATGATTTTTTGATTGATTCAGCTTTGCGTCGTTATGATGCTTCTACCGCTTTTGGCAAGCGCCAAATTGGACGGGAATTGTTGCCAATTTTGGCCAGAATTAGTGATGATTTGGTTCGTTCCCATTATCTTAAACAATTAAGTTTGCGCATTGATGTGCCTGAAGATGTTTTGTATCAAGCCATAGCCAAGCAAACATTGGCAGCAATTCCAGTCAATATGCCCAGTGAACTTAACCGGGATGAAGGCAACACTGTTAACAGGCGCGAAAGGTTAGCCGAAATGCTTTTGGCGCTTTTATTGCAAAGACAAACTTTCAGCGTTGATTTAAAGAGCCTGCCAGAAGTGGCTGATTTGGGTAATGAGGCTTTGAAAAAACTTTATAAAGAGTATATAATTTTTGCCGACTCACTTGATGATAAATCCTTTAATTTAAACAAATTTGTGGCTAAATTAGAGCCGGAATTGCAGGATTTGGCTGACAGATTGGCCTTGGTTAATTTGGGTGAAATCGTTTTAGATGAGCGCCTTTTTGAAAGGAC
>CAZCAY010000071.1:0-2899 GCA_964496955.1 uncultured Gammaproteobacteria bacterium | reverse complement strand
AACCGGCAAACCAGCCCCGATAGCAGCAGCCATTGGTTCCTCAATTAAAAACGCTTGTCTGGCACCTGCAGAAACAGCCGCTTCAGCCACAGCCCGTCGTTCAACCTCCGTCACTCCAGAAGGGATGCCAATGACCACCCTCGGCCTTGGCAAAAGGGGTAATAAACCCTGATTGGAGTGATGGACTTTGGCAATATAATGGGCAAGCATCGCTTCGGTGGCATCAAAATCGGAAATGACTCCGTCTTTTAAGGGTCTAACAGCTACAATTGTTGAAGGGGTACGACCAATCATTTTTTTAGCTTCTGTGCCAATGGCCAAAATATCCTTAGTCTTTTTATGTTGAGCTACCACCGATGGCTCACGAATCACAATCCCTTTGCCTTTGACCAACACCAAAGTATTGGCTGTGCCCAAATCAATACCAATGTCCTCTGAAAAAAGGCCAAAAAACCAATTAATCATGCGTTATTAAAGCCACCAAGCTTGGACGCTAAGACAGCTAAAACTTGCCAAAAGCATGAAGTAGTATAACACTTAAATCTATTGCTGGCAAAAGGAAAATGGGCTATACTCTCCTCGTGAAACAAATAGCCAAAATTAGCTCCACGGTTATCGAATTCGGCTTCTATTCATTGGTAGTTTTAGTACCCTTAGCTTTCACTGCCGTTAATTCAGAACTCTTTGAATTTCCTAAAATAGTCATTGTCTATTCCCTCACCGCAATCATTACCATCAGCTGGCTGATTAAATCAGTGGCCTTGGGGGCAATTTCTTTAAAACGCAGCCCCCTTGATTGGCCCATCTTTCTCTTTTTCATCTCCCAATTGCTCTCAACCATTTTTTCAGTTAATCTTCTAACTTCTATCTTCGGCTACTACTCCAGATTCAACGGCGGCTTGTTATCCACCATCTGCTACCTTATCTTGTTCTACTTAGCTCTCGCCAATCTGTCGAGAGACAAACTTTGGCAACTGGCAAATCTGGCCATTTTAACAGGTCTAGTGGTGGCCCTTTGGGGTATTCCTTCGCATTTTGGATTTGATTTAAGCTGCAAGCTCATCACAGGCCATTGGTCGGCAAGCTGTTGGTCTGTGGAATTTCAGCCCACCTTGCGTATCTTTGCTACTTTAGGCCAACCTAACTGGTTGGCTGCTTTTTTGGCAATGTTAATCCCAGCAGCCTTATTTCTAGGAATAGCCTCAGCAAAGCTTCTTCCCAAAATTTATTATTTGCTCACCAGCTTACTTTTATTCTTAGCATTTATCTTTACCAACTCAAGAGCCGCTGCTTTAGGTTTGGGTTTGGCCCTTCTTACAGCCTTCCTAGTGCTGAGCATTATAATTTTCAAAAAAAAGGAGTCCTTCCAATACCTTGGCCAAAAAACCAATTTAGTTTTGGGGGGGGCTACCCTCTTAGGGCTAGTCATTATTGGGGCAATCTTTGGCCAATCCTTAATTGGCCGCGTTAAACTAGCCACGAGTGTTATTAGTCAATCAACAACCCAAACCCCAGCAACAACCAATCCCCTATCAGGCGGCACCGAATCAGGCAAAATCCGCTTTATTGTTTGGCAAGGGGCTATTGACATTTTCAAACACTACCCAATCTTAGGATCAGGGGTAGAAACCTTCGGCTACACCTACTACCAGTTCAGACCAGCAGCCCACAATTTAACTACTGAATGGAATTTTCTTTATAACAAAGCCCACAATGAGTATCTCAACTACTTGGCCAACACTGGTATTTTAGGTCTAGGCAGTTATCTGCTATTAATCGCCGCCATTTTCTGGGCTGCCTTTAAGAGCTTTAAATTAGCTCCCAATTTAGACTGGAAGTTGTTAGTTTTAGGTTTAAGTAGCGGTTTTTTGGCCAACCTCATCCTCAACTTCTTTGGTTTTTCAGTAGTCACCACTTCTCTTTTCAGCTTCTTATACCCGGCCATTATTATAGGAAGCAGTCACAAAACCAAGCCAGTTCTCATTAAAGTAGCTCTCTGGCAAAAGCAGCAAGTTAAAATAGGTTCAATTATCGCTTTTATTCTCTTGGCTGGATTTTTCCTGAATAAATTAGCCAATTATTGGTTAGCGGATGTGGCCTTTGCTGCCGGTGAAAATGCCACTCTTACTACTGACCCGCAAACCTCTTTAGCAAAATACCGCCAAGCTGTTAACCTATCACCTGTTCCCCAACCTCTTTATTACATTAAATTAGCCAATGCTGCTGCTGATTTAGCTGCAACTAGTCAAGACCCCCAATTTTCAGCAGACTATAGCCAGCTAGCTGTGACAGCAACCCAAATTGCTCTCACTTTAAACCAGGTCAATGTCCACTATTGGGCAACAGCTTCTGAAATCTATCTCAAACTAAGCCTAACCAACAGCGATTATCTCCAGTCGGCCCTTCAAGCCGCTCAAATTGCTGCCAACCTAGCACCCACTGATCCTGAAACTAATTTTCAGTTGGCTTTTACCCAAAGGCTAGCAGGTTTTGAAGCTTCAGCAGCCGCTACCCTCCAAAAGCTAATAGAACTCAAACCTGACTATCAAAAGGCTATTGACGAACTTAAAAAACTCCAGTCTGCTCACTAAAAGTTTAAACTGGAACTGTTAATGCCATTTTGTGTTAAAATCTCCATATGGCAGAAAAGGTCCACGTAACTATTCTAACAGGTGCTGGTTCGCGTTTTATGCCATTGTATGAGGCCAGCCAAAAACCAGATTCAGCTTTTCAAATCACCCAAGTCTACACCCACAAAAAAGTTTCACCAGTTGTTGATGAGATTGCCCCCAAACTGGGGATTAGGGCTGCTCGTTGGAACTTTGTAAAAATGAAGGCCGAAACTGGCCTTAAGCGCTCTCAATACGAAAAACTGCTAGCAGAAGATATCCTCAAAGCC
>CAZCAY010000070.1:0-3064 GCA_964496955.1 uncultured Gammaproteobacteria bacterium | reverse complement strand
GCCTATGGTTTGCCAGTGACCCCTCCTTTGGCAAACATTCACAATGAACGCATTATCCCAACTACTTTGGCTGATAAGAAGATTTATTATGTGGTGTTTGATTATGTGGAGGGCGAGCAGTCTTTGGTTCTTAATCACTACCAACTTCAAGCCTTGGGCCAAACTTTGGCCGAAATCCATTTGGCTTTAGCAGATTTTAAATCCAAACATGTGCGCAAATATTGGCATTTTAGGTCAGAAATTAGCCGGATTAAGAGGAGAGTGACCAAAAGGGCTGTTGGTAAGCCTTGGCGCTTTGATAGTTTTTGCCCTTTGCCCCAATTTCTAGCCTTAGCTGAAAGGGAGGTAGCTCAATTTACCGAAGCAGCAAAGCAATTTAAGAAAGTCTTAAGGTCGGTTCATATTATTCACGGCGACTTTCATGCGGCCAATGTTAAATTTGTGGGCAATAAAGTGGTGGGGGTTTTTGATTTCGATTCTTTAATGCACGGGCCAACCATTTTAGATTTGGCCATTTGTATTGCCAATTTGACTATGCAGAATATTGAAGCTGGAGGTAGTTATCGGCTTGAGCAAATTACTCAAAAGGTTAAAGCTGGTTATTGTAAGAAATTGGCCTTAAACAATGACCAAATATTAGTTTTACCAATATTGGTGCGTTTTTGGTTATTTGCCCAATTTGCTTGGTGCTTGAAAACTGCCCAGAGCGGCGGTCAAGAGGTCTTCTACACTCAAGTGTTTAAAAGATTAATTAGCATTTTGCAAAAAGATTAGTGTAAACTAAAAATAAAATGGTAACGAGCATTCTTTTAATCCGCCATGCTTATACTGGTGTGCCTGAATCTCGTCAAAAACCTGAAACCTCTTTGTCCAAAACTGGTCGAGAACAGGCAGAGAAATTAGCCAAAAGAATTGCCCAAGAATATGAACTAGAAATTGTCTATTCTAGTTTTTATAAGAGGGCCAGGCAAACTGCTGAAATTATTGCCAATCCCCATCATGCAGAGGTGAGAGAAACTGAGAATTTGAATGAGATTGGCGTTTGGACTTCGCCCACTCAACTCCACTCGCCTAAATTGTCCCCAGTTGAGTACCATGAGGAATTAAAGCTTTTGGCCGAAGCCCAAAAGAGAGCGGCAAAGTTTTTAGAGCGGTTAGCTGAAAGACATGAGAATGAAACTGTGGCTGTGGTCACTCATGGCAATATGATTAGGGGCATTATTGCAGCCGCTTTGGAAGCGGGAGTAGAAACGGTGGTGAGGTTGCGGGTGAATAACGCTTCCCTTTCCATTTTGGAGTATGAAGATAGAGGTAGATTTTTTAGATTGACCCTTTTTAATGACACTTCCCATCTTACCTAGATTAGCCTCAGTTAAGCCATTTATGGTAAAATTCGCTTGGATTGGGGTAGAATTTAAGTCCCTGTAGCTCAGCGGATAGAGCATCAGTTTCCGGAACTGAGGGTCGGAGGTTCGAATCCTCTCAGGGACGCCTGGATATTTTGGCAGTTTGCGGTAAATAGCTTAAATGGCCTAATTTAATGACTGAGAAAGTAGAGCGGGTTTTATCAGCAGGTGGAGTCGTTTTTAGGAAGAACAAGAAAAAAGGTGATATAGAGGTGTTATTAGTTCAACATTCTGGCCATCATGGGTGGGGTTTCCCCAAGGGCCATGTTGAAGAAGGTGAAACACCAGCCTTTACTGCTCACCGAGAAGTGGAAGAGGAAGCAGGAGTGAGGGGTGAAATTCTTGAGAAGGCTGGGACTACCACTTATTTTTATGTGATGGAAGGTCGCAAATTTTTTAAGACCGTTGTTTATTTTCTAATGCGTTTTGTGGAAAATGTGGAGCCAACCCATGCCTGGGAGATTGAGAATAAGGAATGGTTACCCATAAATCAGGTGGCCAGAAGATTAACGTTTGATGATGATAAGAAGATGTGGCAACAGGTGGCAAAACGCTTAAGAGCAATAGGGAAGACTAGTTGATTAAGTTAAATTAGTTTTTGGAGGGGTCGCATAGTGGTCTAGTGCGCGGCTCTGGAGAAGCTGTATACCCGAAAGGGTATCGTGGGTTCGAATCCCACCCCCTCCGCCAGGTGGGAGTGTTGAGCTGGTTTACTGACAGCTAAGGACTACCCAGCTGATTTGAGTTCAAAAGTGATTTTTCTTATTTGGGAGAGCTCGGTAAATTTTTAGACCAAGGTGGAAAAGTATTTTGGGAAGGCGCTCCTAGCTGTTGGGCGTTTCTTTTTAGTGATTCGGTGGCGACTGTTATTAAGGACAAGCAGCCGTTCCGGGCTTTTGGAGAAAGTTTTTTCATCTCTTCGCCCCATGCGACTTTTAAAACCAAGGCAATCTTTGCGTTTGAGGCACACTACTTGGCGCGTTGGCTCTATCGGTGGGTTGATAACGATGGCAAACGTGGACCTACTTAAGGAGGAAATGTTTTCCGCGTGCGAGATGGGAAGATAGCTGAGCAGTCCTCTTATGTTAAAGGTTAGGTTGTTAACTGTTGAAGCTGCGCTCTTGTATGGTTCAGCTGGTAGTTACTGTCAGTGAGCAGTGACGCCTAATAAGCGCCTAAAGACAAAATGAACCGAAAAGTGGTGGTAAAAATTTTGGTCATCAGCCTCTTTCTAATCCTCATTGTTCTTGCTGGCTATTTTATCTTTCTAAAGAAGATGCCTAACACTTCTTTAGCGCCATCAGTTGCGTTTCTCCAGGCTTTACAAACAGCCCCAGAAGAAATTGAAATAGGCGGCAGTGAATATGGGTTAGAAGCGTACTTGTGGCGGGATTTGATACCATCAATGTCATTATCAGATGGAAGTCTGTTAATTGCTGTTATTAGGGTTAAGGCGCTAGGAGAGAATGTTAGGGCTTTTTGGGATAGAGGCAACTAAACTTTGGGTGATAAATGGCGGTGAGGTTTGGGAGGCGGAATTGGCTAATGGGGAATTATCACAGGTTACTGACGGCGTTCTGGAGAAAATTGGGAAGGGCGGACCAAAATGGGAAGCTGGGGTTAGTGCTAATGTTGTGGTTAAAGTCTTGGATTGCAAA
>CAZCAY010000069.1:267-3074 GCA_964496955.1 uncultured Gammaproteobacteria bacterium | reverse complement strand
GCGGGGTGTCCTCAATTCTAAAACCCGCTTTCTCAATCTCCATTCTCAATTTATCAGCTTGAGACCAGTCCTTCTGCGCTCTGGCTTCCTCTCGCTTAGCGACCAACTGGGCAACGTGTTCAGGTAAAGCTAAGGGGGACACTCTCTCAAAGCCTAAACCTAAAACCTTATCCATTAAAAGAAGGCTGCGCTTTTTGGCTTGAGGGGGGTAATTACTCTTTAATAACCGCCACATCACAGCTATAGCCTGAGGAGTGTCCAAATCATTGGCTAAAGCTGCCAGAAAATCTGCTTCAAACTGGGCACAACCTATTTGGGCTGGTGGCATTAAAGATAATTGAGAATAAATATTGGTCAAAGCGTTTTGGGCAGCCTCAAGAGCAGACCACATGAAGTTCAATTTGGAACGGTAGTGAGAAGTTAAAACCAAATACCTAAAAGCCAAAGGTTCAAAACCCTTAGCGATTAAATCCCTAAGAACAATAAAATTACCCAAAGACTTAGCCATTTTCTGCCCATTAACCAACAAGTGCTCCCCTTCAACCCAAAATCTGACAAACTGATGGCCGGTTATTGCCTCACTTTGGGCAATTTCATTTTCGTGATGGGGAAAAAGCAAATCCACAGCCCCGGCATGGATATCAATAGTCTCACCTAAATACTTCATACTCATGGCAGAACACTCAATATGCCAACCAGGCCTGCCTGCCCCAAAGGGCGCAGGCCATGAGGGTTCACCTGGTTTGGCAAATTTCCACAAGGCAAAGTCAGCAGGGTTATCCTTGTCATACAAATCAGCAGCAATCCTCGCACCAATTTTAACCTGGCGTCTTTTCAAATCAGAAAGCTTGCCGTAAGAAGGAAATTGAGAAATATCAAAATAAATGCCATCATCCGCTTTGTACGCTATCCCCCTGGCAAGCAGTTTTGTAACCATTGCAATCATCTCCTCAATATGCTCGCTGGCCCGAGGGTAAAATTGGGCTTTTGCAATATTAAGTCTTACTAAATCCTCAAAAAAAATCTCCTCAAATTTTCTAGCCAATTGCTTATACTCCACACCTTCCTGATTGCTTCTGGTAATAATTTTGTCGTCAATATCAGTAATGTTCATTACATGCTTGACCTGATAACCAGCTAACTTTAAGGTGCGTTTTAAAACATCCTCAAAAATATAAGTTCGCCAATTGCCAATATGGGCAAAATCATAAACGGTGGGGCCACAAGTATATAAACTTACAACTTCGCCTTGAGGTCTGAATTCTTCAATTTGTCTTGATAAAAAATTGTAAAGCTTAACCATTATTCCTATTGTATCAAATCTCCAAAAATATCTTATAGTTTTGACTCTTTGGCTTCTTTCTGGTATGATGATAGTTACCATGAGTGTTGAGACAATCCCTTCAAACATCACCAAGGGAATTGAAAATGAAATCAATTCCCAAGCTGAGAATAAGGAAATAAATCGCTCCAACCTTGAAGCCTACGTTCGAGGCTGTGGGGACATAGCTCTCTGCCTCCACACTACCATTAAAAATGTTATAGAAACGGGCAAGCGGCCGGTAATTCTCATTCCTTCTAGAGGAGCTGTGCCCATCTTCATCTTGGCTAGAAAGATTCTCAATGAACTTGATGAGGAAAAATCATACTTGAGTGAGACTAATGTGCGCTACTATCCCCACAGTATCTTTAATTATTTGGAAGGTCAAGCTATTCAGCCGCCACCGCCTGAAGACAAAACCGCCATTGACGTTATTCTTTATCCCTTCACCGCTGATGTTTCAGCCGAACATTCCAAAAGAGACGAAAAGTTGGCCAAGCGCTTACGCGAATCATGCACTCGATCAATTTTAGAAATAGTCATGGGCACAGATTTTAAAAGCTATGACTTGGCTTGGTATCAATTCTTAATGCAAAAACTGAATTCCACCCCCCAAGACGAAGCTCACCTGAAGCCATCAGCGATTTCAGAGTCCATCAAATCGTATCCTAAATCTGAAAACAGTCAAATTATTATCATTGATACTGTCATTTCAGGCAGAGCGGCTCATGATATTATTAGCGCTTTTTCTGTGCTCAATCACCAAGTGGTACCAATTTTAGCAGTTGATTCAGCAAAGGGAGGTAAATTCCAATCTAGAAGGAAGGCTGATATTGAAGCCAATATTCCTTGGGAATTAATAGCAGAGGATGGTCCTTTCTTTCATCTGCCGCTTCTTACTGAAGACAAAGGAGCTGCTCTTCTAGGTTTGGTAGCTGTCAATTTCGCTAACTTCAATGAGGAAGGTGTTTTCCAAAACTACGACCAACGCTTTCCATCCCACTTTTTGCCTCAAAGCTGTCTTTGGACCTTACCCCCCATCTCCCAACGCGCTACCTATTTGGCCAACTTCAGACAATTTTTAGATCTGGCTTGGCAGGCTCATCATAATAACATTGACGAGACCAAACTTAATCAATTTAAAGAATCAAGCAAGGCTTTAACCGCCACTCACTATAAACCGTCATTTCAAGAAATTAGCAGCATGGTCAAAATCCCCAAAGGGACTGACATTAAAGAGACAGCATCTCATATTATCTCCCTCAAATTACCTCAAGAAGAAGCGGCTAACTGGATTAAAGAATTTGCTAGCCAATTAAAGCGCTCTAAATAAATTACTAGCCCTTGCCTTTATTGCCCACGACCTCTGGCCAATTAAGCTTGCCAGGAGAAGTTAACTTTAACCTTTTAATTTGAGGTATTGTTTCTGAGGATAAGGTCACTTGGCTACTTGGCACAGCTGGCCCGTTCTTTAAAGCCAGCAATT
>CAZCAY010000069.1:0-212 GCA_964496955.1 uncultured Gammaproteobacteria bacterium | reverse complement strand
CTGCTTTTGGTCGTCTTGTTGCCTAGATTGACCTTTAATTTGGGCAACGGCTGTTTTACCCAATTCTTTAGTCTCATCAAGTAGCTTATCAGCCACATCCTTGAGTAAATCCGTTCCCCTATTTGACAAATCGCCCATTCCGTTTATAATTATAATTTATTCTTACAAACAATGGAAAGACGACAATTATTTAACATTATTGGCAAGCTTTA
>CAZCAY010000068.1:0-3186 GCA_964496955.1 uncultured Gammaproteobacteria bacterium | reverse complement strand
CGCAAAGACAACTAAATAAGCGATCATACTCACAAGCCAACTGAGGAAAAAAAGGCGCTCCCCTTGACTAAAGAACAACAACCCCATAACCAATAAAGCAAAACCAGTCGTACTCAGCATCAAACGATTAAGCCTATCTTGGATCAACCAATAGAAAAAGGCACCTGTAAAGCGAATTTGGTCTCCATTCAACAGCCACCAAAACCTTGGAATGCCTTCTGGGTGAGTAATAGCAATTAGTCGCCAAGCCAAAAATGGCAGGATTGGTAAACTCACTAGCAGCCAAAACTTAATTGACCTATAGAAAGCCGCGCCCAAATAATAATAAGCCAAGTAGGCAATAGGTAATAATAAAAAAACCGCTACAGGTTTGGTCAAAAGGGCCACCGCCCAAAAACCAATAGCCAAACTACCCCACAGCCATTCTTGCCATAGTTCCACTGACCCCCCAAACCATAAACTGGCAAACAATAAGCTTGCCAAAATAGCAAAAACCAGCAACGGTTCAGGTAATATAACCGTTGAATAGAAAATGTTATATGGCAGAAAAGCAAAAATAAAGGTGACTACTAAAGCGGTGGTTAAATCCAAAAAACGCCTAACAATTAAAAAGAGTAAAACAATTGATCCTAATGAAAGAATAATAGAGACCATCCGAGCTGCCCATTCTTGAAATGGATATATCAACCAGACCAATCCCACTAACGCTGAATAAAGGGGGAATTCCACATAACGATAGCCTTCAGGATTAGGTAGAGAATCCTCAGAAACAGGAGATAAATCATCATAGCGTGGAGTCAACAAATGAAATCCCTCTTTTACAAAATTTCTAGCCACTGCCGCCGTGTCAGCTTGACGCCATGAATGCCAGTCCGCAATCGGCCTGCCAAGAGCGTAAGTCCTTGCCAATAAAGCCAATATCAGAATCAAACCCAACCAAAAATAGCTTGAACGGCTTAACTTATAGACCAAGATCATCAACCCTTTTTCACCTCAAACTTAGCCACCGCTGTCAAAATACCAACCAAAGTCCAAAAAAACATGGCTACTTTAGAAGCCTCAAAGACATCAATAAACACAGCATTAATAAGCATTACGACCACCACCCCAACCATACCAACCCCAAAAGCATAATGTAAAAACCAATGGGCCTTTTTGAGAAACAATCTGAGCTGTTTGAACAATGCCCAAAAAATTAAAAACCAACCTGCTACTCCTAAAAGCCCTGTTTCCCCTAAAGCCCTCAAATAATCATTATCCGTGGCAAGGGTAATTGAAGCAAAGCCAGTACCATAAATTGGATTTTTTAAAAAAGCCCTAATAGCCCTTGGCCACTCAACATTAAATCTAATCCCACTTGACCTATAAACAATCCTTTCAAAAAGGTTAGCGGGTTCTCCCGGAGCTGGTTTTTCTGTTTCAGCCGTCACTGGCTCTTGAGGCGCGGTTGGTGTGGCTATCGGCGCATCTTGAGGAATAAGAACTGGTTTAGTCATTTGAGCAAAGGTTGGTGAAAGGAAAATAGGTAATAGATCGGATTGTAGCTTCTGCTCAACGAAGTTAATAGTAAACTCAGCCGTTAAGATCAACCTCTTGGCTAAATTCGGCGAGAGGATTCCCCCCAAAATGATCAATGCACCAATAACTGGAACTATTAACTTAAACCGCTTTAAGACCACCAAAACTGCCACCACTCCTCCTATTAAAGCAACAAATGAGACCCTTGATTCGGTGGCTACCAATAACCAATAAAGCGCTATTGAAATGGCCAAAACCAGCCCATTAACCCTTAAAGATTGGCCCCGCCAACTCCTACTCAGTAAGAAAGCTGCTGCCAACGTTAACACTATTGCCAAATAAGCAGCTAAATCATAGTGACCACCAAAAGTGGAATTGACCCGCGCTCCGGCTGAAAATGGCAACAATAATCCTTTGGCATATTCCTCATTAGTAGTGGAAATAACTGGTAAACCAAAATAGATTTGCCCCAACGCGTAAAATAAAACTAAAACCGCCACCCCCAAAATCACACCATAAACACTTATCATATCTTTGCGGTCTCTTACTGCCAACGAGGCAATAAAAAGCGGCAGAAAATACTCAATACGGCGCAAATAATGCAAAAGTGCTACATGAGGTGTAACCGAGAATGTAATCACCAAACTTGAGACAAATGAAGCAAGACCCACTAGTAAATAGAAAAAGATGGCTAAATTGAGATTGTCTGAAAAAAAGGACCTTAGGTTATCCATTTTGAATAAGCGCAACAGCCAAAAAATACCAAAAAAGGCAATCAAAAAATCTTCAGCTCTCACTGCCACATAAGTACCTGTCACCGATTGAAGAGGAAATTTAGGCAGAAGCGGCACAACAATTAAGATGGTAAACAAGCCCACACGGAAAATATTAACATTAGCCATAATTCCCCTCATCTGGTCCTATCCACACCTCACACCTGACTTGACTGCTTGTTTAATTTCTGAAACATCTTCCACCACAGAAAAACCAAAAGGCCAGTTACCAAAAACATCCCTACTCTCGCAACCAAACTAGATTGAAATGTCCTAAGGGTTGTTTTAGAAAAATATTTGGTCTCACCGAGAAAGATTTGATGCTTGTTACGTTGAGGCTGATTTTCAGCAAAATAGACATCAGGTTCCCAACCGCTAACATAAAGCGACCCATGAAAAGGATGGACAAATTCTTCAAGATAAGAGGTCAAAATCTGATCGCGAATAACTAACCTAGCCATTTCTGGAGGATGATTCAACCTAATAGTCGGCAACGGAATCTGTAAAAGCGAGCTCCTAGAATAATGCCGATAATAAAAATCCGTTACTTCCTTTCTTGACCAATTACTGTAATAAGCAACCACGTTGGGAACTTGAATAGTGTCACCAGGTTCACTCGACTTAACAGAATCAGGCAAAGGCGGCAGATTACTAGGTGGCGGCAATAGCAAATAGGCCAAAAATAAAATGCTCAAAACTATAACCAAAATTTTCCCTACCCTAACCATGAAAAGCACTCCAATCTTAAAGGCAAACCATCACAAAGTCAAACCCACTCTATTACACTAGAATAATAGAGTGGGTTGGGGTTGAATTTTAGAGTTCACCCTAACGTTTACTAGCACGCGCCTTAAAATCAGCTTTATTCACAAAGAAAGCTTTCCAATAAGCAATC
>CAZCAY010000067.1:0-3355 GCA_964496955.1 uncultured Gammaproteobacteria bacterium | reverse complement strand
TTGGTAGTTTTGTGGTCAATCTTAACAACTAGAAGAATCAAAAAATACAGGACTATTTTTCTTTTTATTCTTCTGGGATGGTTGGCGCTTTTTTTGACTCATGGTCGTTCGCTTTTAATATGGAAAGTTTTTGCTGTGTTGGCATATGTTCAATTTCCTTGGCGATTTTTGGCAATGGCTACATTTTTTTTCTCTTTAGCGGCAGGAGGGGGATTAATGCTTTTAAAATCTGGGTGGCTGCGTTTTTTGATAATGGGAATTTTGGTTATATTGGTTATGACCTTTAACTTTAACTATTTTCGAGAAGACCAATGGTATAAAATTTCTGATAGGGAACAGTTTTCAGGTAAATGGTGGAATTTCCAGATAGCATCAGCTGCTGGCGATTTTTGGCCTGTTTTTGCTAAAAAAATACCCACAGCTCCTGCCCAAAGCGAGGTTGCCTTTTTAGATGGAGATGGCCAAGTGCTTTCTTTTAAACGAAAGAGCCATGGTTTGTATGCTGAAATTTTGGTACCTAGCAAAACTAGAATTCAGTTTGCTTCGGTCTATTTTCCAGGTTGGATAGGCTTTGTGAATGGTAGGAAAGTTGCAGTTGTCCCCACTGGTGATTTTGGTTTAAGCACAGTTGAGGCCCCGGCAGGTTATAGCCAAATTGAATTGAGATTTACCAATACACTTGTTAGGACAATAGGTAATTTGTTGAGCCTAGGGTCATTGGTTATTTTAATCAGCTGGCGGTTTATATTTCCTCAACGCCTCTTAAGTAAAAATCTCCGCAATTCTAAAGTGTTTGCTTCCAGGTGACATTTGGCGAGTGCTTTGTTACAATTCTTTTCAGTTTGTGAACAAGGCAATTTTAATTGCAGTTATTTTTTTAGCAGCCATATTAAGGCTTTGGCAGTTAGGTTCTAACCCTCCTAGCCTTAATTGGGATGAGGTCTCTCATGGCTACAATGCTTATGCTATTTTAACAACTGGTAGGGACGAGTGGGGTCAAAAATTCCCATTAACTTCTTTCCGTGCCTATGGTGATTATAAATTGCCTCTTTACATTTACACAACAGTCCCTTTTGTGGCCGTTTTAGGTTTATCAGAACAAGCTGTCAGGTTGCCTTCTGCCTTGGCTGGTGTGGGTAGTGTAGTTTTTATTTTTCTCCTAGTGAACCGGTTGTTTAAGAGTTCTTATTTAGCTTTGACTGCTGCCCTTTTGTTAGCTATATCTCCTTGGCACATAGCCCTTTCAAGAGCAGCTTTTGAAGCCAATTTGGCTTTGTATTTAGGGATTTTGGCTTTGTATTTGTTTGTAAAAGGGCTTGATAATGAGAAGTTTTTACTGCCGGTTTCCTTTTTGATCTTGGGATTGTCTACTTACACCTATAACAGCGCTAAAATCTTTGCCCCTTTATTAATTTTAGCACTCCTTATTTTATACAGGAAAAAGTTAATAAATCAAATTAAGCTAACAGTGCTGTCCATTAGTGTGTTTTTTTTGCTATTTTTTCCCCATTTACTCATCTTTCCAACGCCTGAAGGTCAGGCCCGCTTTTACTGGTCCACTATTTTGGACCAAGGAGCAATTAATCGCATTGGAGAATTGAGAATCAATTCAAGTTTGCCACCTATTTTAAGTCGCGTGCTTTATAATAAACCAATATTTTTCCTCACTCATTTTGTCAGTAACTGGCTTTATCATTTCAACCCTTATTTCCTTTTCATCAAAGGTGGTACTCATTATCAATATTCAATTCCAGGTAGAGGAGTGATGTATTTTACCAGCTTACCGTTTTTAATTGCTGGCGTTATTTGGTTGTGGCGGTTGAGGAATAAATCCGCGAAATTGATTTTGATTTGGTTGGTATTAGCACCTATCCCTAGCGCAATGACTAGGGAGTCGCCTCATTTACTGAGAGCGATTTTCTTATTACCTCCATTGCAGGTTATAACCGCAGGGGGATTAATATATGCAGGTGGGCTCTTGCCTAAAGTCTACCGCCGTTTTTATCTAGGAGGAATAGCGCTAATTTTTGGGTGGTCGCTTATTAGTTTTATGATTGCTTATTTTGGTAACTACAGATTGAACTACTCATTTGCTTGGCAGTATGGTTATAAAGAGATGACAGCTTTTATTGGTAAGAATTACCATAATTACCAGCAGATTATTATTACTAAGAAATATGGTGAACCCCATGAGTTTTTACTTTTCTATTTAAAATGGCCGCCTGAAAAGTATTATCGTGATCCTCAATTAGTTCGGTTTTATCAGTCTAACTGGTATTGGGTGGATAGATTTGATAAGTTTTATTTTGTGAACGACTGGCAAATTCCCAAAGATCTTAACTGGCATTGGCTAACAGAAAGTGGTCTCGTTATTCCTAAGGCTAAAACGCTATTGGTTACCTCTCCAGGTAATTATCCTGACGGTTGGCGAAAATTGCAGACTATTAATTTTTTAAACGGTGAAGCCGCATTTGAAATCTATGAGTTTTCAGAATAAGTTGAAAAAACTTACTGTTGATTATTGGGTTTTAGCGGGGATTATTATTTTGGCAGCCGTTTTAAGGTTTTACCAGATTACTACAATACCCCCGAGTTTGAATTGGGATGAGGCAGCTTTGGGTTATAATGCTTATTCAATTTTAAAAACAGCTAGGGATGAATATGGCCATTTTTTACCGCTTATTTTTCAATCATTTGGTGATTATAAGCCAGGCATTTATGTTTATTTAACAACCCCATTGGTAGCAATTTTTGGTTTAACAGAGTTTGCGGTGAGAGCGCCATCGGCACTGTTTGGCGTTTTCACTGTTGGACTTTTATACTTTTTGGTAAAAGAGCTATTTGAGAGCCGAAAGGTTGGACTTTTAGCTGCTTTGTTTTTGGCCGTTTCTCCTTGGCATATAATCTTATCCAGGCCAGCTTTTGAAGCCAATGTTGCCTTATTTTTTAACCTTTTAGGTCTTTTCTTTTTCCTAAAAAGTACTCAACGCCACAACTTAATGCAGTTTTTAATTTTTGCTTTTTCGTTTCTAATCTCTCTTTATACATATCAAGCGTCTAAGCTAATCGTTCCTCTTTTAATTCTCGGTTTGATGATTTTTTGGTTTAGACAAGCGGTAGCTTTATCTCGAAAATATTGGTTAGTAATTCTAGTGTTTTTGCTACTGGCTGCTCCTATCTACTGGGGATCGGTTTTCACCAAACAAGGCAGCAGGTTGGTTGTTTTTTCTGTTTTTTCTTATCCCAGGCCCCAAGCTCAAGTTGAACAACTAGCAGCCGAGGATGAAACCCCATCATCAAGTTTTACTTTTCAATTATTTCACAACCAACCTTATTATTTTGCCAAGGTTATTAT
>CAZCAY010000066.1:0-3386 GCA_964496955.1 uncultured Gammaproteobacteria bacterium | reverse complement strand
TGATTTCTAAGATGCTTAGCTGTACTTTGAA
Organism: uncultured Gammaproteobacteria bacterium; assembly: GCA_964496955.1. GTDB lineage: Bacteria > Patescibacteriota > Microgenomatia > Curtissbacterales > CAZCAY01 > CAZCAY01. The sequence goes on along the minus strand of CAZCAY010000066.1, from coordinate 3,355 downwards.
CAGCACTCAATAACTGACTTAAATCAACAGCCCCATCATTCTTGGGAGGAGTACCTACACAAATAAAAACCACCTTGGCTAAAGGAACGGCTTTAGCATAATCGGTGGTAAATTTCAAACGTCTACCAGCCAAACCTTTCTTGACCAAATCAGCTAATCCGGGTTCAAAGAATGGTATTAAACCCTTGGCCAATTTTGCAATTTTAGAACTATCAATATCAACAACTCTCACATTATGACCGAAATCCGCAAAGACTGCAGCTGTCACCAAGCCAACATAACCTGCCCCTACCACTGCTATATTCATAATCTGTTTTCCCCCATTTGTTCTTTCATCCTAAATAAGGCTTCCTGAAAATCTAACATAGTCATCCCGTAAGGTGCAAGAAAATCTTGAATCTTAGCGTTTAATAAACCGCCTTTTAAGGGCCTTTTGGGCAAATGGGGATTAAGTTTTAAGGATTCTTGCAAACTGCCCTTTTTAATTTGATTGGGAGCTAAATTGAAGACTTTAGCGATTTCGCAAGCTGCTTCATAAGCAGATAAGGTAGTGCAATCCACAACGTTAAAAATTCCCTCTTGATTGGCCTTAATTAACGTTGTTAAAGCCAAAACAATGTCATCAATAAAGGTCGGCGTTAAAAACTGGTCAGTATACATCGGATATAAACTGTCAGCAGTTAATCTACTTAGAATATTCCTTACAAAATCAGTTTTAGGAGCAAAATTGGCCCTAAATGGATAGGAAATGCGAGCTATTAAAAACTGACAATTTGTTGAAAAAATCCTTCGTTCGCCTTCTAATTTGGTCCAACCATACCAAGAAATCTCATCCGCTGATTCGGCTGGCTGGCTTGTTTCAGAATAAGGACCGCTATCGCCTTTAAAAATAAAATCTGTGGAAAAGTAAATCAATTTGCGCTTAAATTTATCACATAACTTGGCAACGTTGGTTGTTCCTTCAACATTAATCAACCAACAAGGGCCATCAAATCTCTGTCTTTGTTCTTCTGCGCCATCAACATCCGTAAAGGCTGAAAACAAAATCAGCCAATCAAAATCATAAACCTTAAAAAAACGCTCCACTGATGAAAAATTGGTAATGTCAATTTTCACTCCAACCGATAAATCAGCTTCAATAAGTTCAAAATCCTGTTTTGTCAACTCGCAAAACCTAGAACCTATCATTGATCCAGCCCCAATAACGGCAATCTTTAAAGAACTATTTTTATCTGCTGAAATCATTCTTAACGTCCTGCCAGTTAAGCTCCCGATTGATAACCCTGCCCTCATCACTCCCATCATAAAGATTAGTAGGAAAATTGAGTAAATAAGCCGGATCAGAGGAGATAACTGCAAAACCATGATAAGTTTTTTCTGGAATAACCAATAAATACATTTCCTCTTCAATAGCGGGCCCCATTAGAAAGAGATTAAGTTTGCCAAAGGTTTTTGAATCATTTCGAGGATCAAAAACAGCCACCACAATTCTACCAGCTGCGCAAATAAAACGATCTTTTTGAAATTGATGAACATGCCATTCGTGTTCATCTCTAACCATCCCAGATGGAGTGACAGACATGTATTGCATGGCAAATTTTAAATCCGCTGAATTATAGACATCACTCCAATCGCTTCTTAGAGTCTCAAAAAGAGTACCACTCTCATCCTTATGCACAATCAATTTACGTACCACAATGCCTTCTATTAAATCAGTCATATTAGCAAGGGTTAAATATCTATAACTCATGGATTTTGAACCTTGTGGTATTGCTTTTGATAATATTCCTCAAAATTCTTGCCCTTAAGCTTCTGCCACCATTCCTTGTTTTGACAATACCAATTAACCGTGTCCTGTAAAGATTGATCAAAATCAGCAAGAGGTTTAAAACCTAATTCTTGGGCAATTTTGCTGGCGTCAATAGCATATCTTCTATCATGAGCTGGCCTATCAGCAACGTAATCAATCATCTCCTCGCCAAAATTTAAAATTCGCAAAATTCGGCGCACCACCTCAATATTAGGCAATTCATTCCCAGCACCAATGCAGTAAGTTTGCCCCACTTTACCCTTTTCCAAAATCGCTTCTATACCACGGCAATGGTCCTCCACATAAAGCCAATCCCGCACATAAAGTCCATCCCCATAAACTGGCACTTTTTTACCTTCTAATAGGTTAGTTATAGCCAAAGGGATTAGCTTCTCAGGATACTGATAGGGACCAAAGTTATTGGAACAGTTAGAAATTGTTATCGGCAAACCATAGGTAGCATAATAAGCTCTAACCAAATGATCGGAAGCTGCCTTACTTGCAGCATAAGGGCTATGGGGATCATACTTGCTATCCTCATTAAATTTCTTGTCAGAATCTAAAGCCAATGACCCAAATACTTCATCAGTGGAAATGTGATGAAAACGGCTTACTTTGTGTCTAAGGGCAGCGTCAAGCAAAACTTCCGTGCCTAAGACATTGGTAGTAATAAAGGGAGCTGGATCTAAAATGGACTTATCAACATGCGACTCGGCAGCGAAATTAACCACAATCTCAACCCCTTCCATTGCCCTTTCGACATCCTCAACGTTAGCAATATCCCCCTTAATAAAACTATAGTTTGGGTGAGAAGATACTGACTTTAAGTTATCCAAATTGCCAGCGTAGGTTAACTTATCCAAATTAACGATTTGGTCATCTGGGTGGTGTTTTAGCCAATAAAGAATAAAATTACTACCAATAAAACCAGCTCCACCTGTAACAAGAATTCTACTCAAGGTTTTATAAACTCCTCTCAATAAGGATTAAGCATACAGATTAAGATTGGGAATTGCTCATAAGAGTCTCCCAATATTTTTGGCCCTTGTATTTTCTGGCCCAATAGGCATTAACCACAAAAAGCGTCTCAAAGGTACCAGCATCAGACCAAAAGCCTGCTAACTCCCGCCAACGCAGTTTGCCTTCCTGGAGGTAAAGATTGTTAACATCAGTAATTTCCAACTCTCCTCTTTGAGAGGGCTTAATTTTCCTAATTTTGGCAAAAACGCTCTTGTCATAAAGATACAAACCGGTCACAGCATAATTAGATGCAGGTTGACTAGGTTTTTCCTCAATCCGCAAAATTTGACCATTTTTATCAAAGACAGGTACACCAAAGCGCTGGGGATCATTTACCTTTTTTAAGAATAAAACAGCTCCATCCTGGAAACCCCTCACAGCTTCAGAAATATCAGCATCAGTGGTGTTATCACCTAAAATTACAGCCAACGGTCCACCATCAGCAAAATCCTCACACAAGGCTAAGGCTTGGGCAATGCCCCCTTCTTTTTCTTGATACGCATACTCTAAATGCCTCACTCCCAA
>CAZCAY010000065.1:0-3422 GCA_964496955.1 uncultured Gammaproteobacteria bacterium | reverse complement strand
CTACTTCTAATAAGGCCCCGCTCTTGAAATTTTCCTCCTCATTGTAACTGGGTATTACCACTGATAGAACAACTGGAGCCATCTAAATCAACCTCATCAAATTTTGGACAAAATTTTCTTTTGAGAATTGCTGAGCTTTAATCCTGGCAGCTTTAGCCATTTTGCTCAAAAGTGTTTGATTCCCAACAAGCTTGGTAGTGAAATTCATGAGTTCATCCTCAGTTTTCCAAAGAAAACCGTCTTGGCCATGGTCAATAATTTCCAAAAGACCCCCACCACCAAAGGCCACCGGCACACAACCGGCAGCCATTGCTTCCACTACTGCTATACCAAAATGTTCAGCTCTTTGGGGAAAATGCAGCAAATCCTCACCAAAACCTGCTGCATGCCAATAGATTAAAGCTTGCTGATACAAACCACGCAGTTTCTCAACTGAAATATCAGTAACGATTCGGACAGGCCACTTCCCCGCTAAGTCTTTCAACCTTTTAACCAATTCCAAATCTTGACCTCCCCCTGCTAAGACCAATTTGAAATCGGAATATTTTGACCAAAATTGACCAAAGACCTTAATTAAAACCTCCTGTTTTTTACCTCCAAAAACAGTGCTAAACCTACCAACTGACAAGATCAACTTTTCTTTAGGAGCAGAAGAAGCAAAAAAATCTACATCAACTGGCGGATAAACAACCTGTGAATTAACCTTGTAAGTTTTGTCAATAAATGATTTGGTAAATTTTGAGTTGACTACAACCGCGTGATATCTCAACAACTTAAGAGTGTTTAAAACAATATTGGGATTTGCCCTAAAGGGCACTTGAAAGTGGAGAACATTGCGGCCAGCTAAAGGAGCTGGAATACTGCCATCGGATAAGTAAAAAGCCAAATCATATCCTTTTAAAAACCAGAATCTCTGCCACAAGCTTACACCCTTAAAAATATTGGGACAAGTAACCACACCTTTTAAATTAAGATTAAAGCGTCTTGCTAATTGAAGGACAATTTGGGGGTTATCCCAAGCGATAAAAACCTGATAGCCCTTATTTACCAAACATTCAGCTACAGTTGCCATATACCTTTCACCACCACCAAAAGTATCCAGATAAGGGGAATATAAAATGGCCCTCATAAACTACTGCTTAAATTGGCTCTTTAAGAGGTCTTGATCAAATTTTTGATAAAATTCTGCTAATTTCTCCTGGCGTTGCATTTCCCATAATTTAACATAAGTAATAAACAAGCTAAAGGTCTGGTAAAAATACTCAATGACACCCTCCACCCCATCGCGCCAGCCAAATTTGAAAAAATCAGCAATAAGTTTTGTAAACACTATCCTAAAAAAACGCCAGCCAGACATAGGAGGATGGCCAGCATCCAATCTCAACTTAGCTTCAATTACCGACCAGCGATCAGTTTTCTGAAGCATTGATGAGACATCACGATGAGTCAAATGAAAAAGAGAGTTTTTAAAATAACCCAAACTACCAGTAAAAATAGGCTGCTCGTGAAGTTGTCCTTGCCAACCTCTCAAAACAGACTTTTTAAAAAACCTAATTTGGTAATCAGGCCACCAACCGCCGTGTTTTTGCCATTTTCCAAGAAGGATATTCTTTCTAGGCACAGCGTATGCTTGATACTTGCTATTATCACTTTCAACCCTCTTTATCTCTTTGGCCAAATTGCTGCTTATTCTTTCATCAGCATCCAGGTAAAAAAGCCAATCGCCTCGCGCCTGATCCTTTAAAAAGTTTCTCGCAGCAGCATAGCTATCAAAGACCTTGGTAAAAATCCGGCTCGTGTATTTTTGGGCAATACTAATAGTCCGATCGGCAGAACCTGTATCCAAAAAAACAATTTCATCAGCTATCTGCTTGGCTGATTCTAAACAAACCTTAATCATTTCCTCCTCATTTTTTGCCAAAATTAGTACTGATATCATCTAAGTCTCCTATTTTTTTTAAATCTTAATGAGCTGCCTTCGCCAAATCGACATCTCAAAAAATCAATTACACCCCACCGTTTAGGGGGATCTTTAAATAAAAAAATCATTGCCTGCTTTAAAAGAGCCAACTTAACCCTTGCTCGAGCATGCCTAAAACCAAAAAGCAGGCGGTTTCTGGTTATAAAATAGTCTTGCAATTCTGAACCGCCTTTGGTACTTTGAGCCCACTTATGCCAAACAATAGCTTTGGGAACGTAAACCACTTTAAAGCCTGCTAATTTTGCCCGTTGGCAAAACTCAACATCCTCAAAATACAAAAAATATCGCTCGTTAAGTAAACCAATTTGGTCAAAGACTTGAGCCTTCACAAACATGGCAGCGCCTGTGGCAAAATCAGTTTCGCTAATCAAATCATACTGTCCTTTATCAACCTCGTCCACACCCCTGTGGACAACCAAAACATTATCCCAATCAATCTTACCACCGGCATACCATATAACCTTGCCTAATTCGTTCTTTAAATATCGATTTTTGCGAAACTCAAAGCCTGGCCAAAAATAGATTTTAGGTGACAAAATCCCCACTGCCGGTAATCGCGACGCTGCCAATAATTCTACAATTAGATTCCTATCAACCTTAGCATCAGGATTAAGGATCAAAATCCAATCGCTTTTATCTGCAAGAGCTTTTTTAATAGCCAAATTATGACCACCGGCAAAACCCAGATTCTTATTGCTAGCCATAACCGTCACCTTGTCAAAACTTTCAGCAACAGCCACCGACTTATCTGAAGAAGCATTATCAACCACCAAAATCCTTAAACTATGACCGTTAAGCTCCAACAGCTCCAGCGACTTTAAACACTCACCTAAATGAACAGCCGAATTGTAGCTGACAATACTAACGGTAATCTTCATATGAATTTTTTAAAAAATTTGTAAAGAACCTTTCTCCAAAACCTGCCCAAACCTTTTCTATCAGCCAACAGACTGTTAACCAACCAATGCTCAAATTCATCACCACTCTCCCTAACAATCTTACTAAAAGTGGTTAAACTGATTTGCTCAGCCTTCGCGCCTTGCATCTCCCAAACCTTCAAGTACACCACCAAAAAAGAAAAAGCCTGAAGCAATGCCAACCCCAATCCATGGACTCCATCTAAAAAACCATGGTCTGAAAAGAATCTGCCAATAAATTCTTGAGTTGGTTTCTTAATCAAATCCTGCCACCTAAATTGATAGCCGCTGGCCAAAATCTGTTTTGCTTCAACTGTAGTATAGCGATTGAGTTTTGTGACGAATTCTTCAACATTTCTATAGTGGTGATGAAGAATGGCCATTTCTTCCATAGCAGGAAGCATAAAGCCCTCACCCTCAGTTTGGGGTTGGCTATGAATTCTCTCCTGCCACCTGACTTTCCCTTTTTGAAAAAAGCGCACATTGTAATCAGGCCACCACCGAGAGTGTTTAATCCATTTTCC
>CAZCAY010000064.1:0-3502 GCA_964496955.1 uncultured Gammaproteobacteria bacterium | reverse complement strand
GACCACCGCCCCTATAAAAACCAATAAAGACTTAAGCTGGCAGCTTAACTGGCAGGGATTTTGGCGTCTCATAAAAGAGGAAATTTTAATCTTCTTAAACCTAGCCTTATTCAGGGCCTATCAGAAACCCAAGCCGGCTGCCAAACTGCTCATTAATGCCAGACAATTGGCTGTTTAACTCAAAATTAACCAAGGCCGCCGGTCTTTTTTGACAATTTGTGGAGGGATTAAAAAACGGTTGGCGGCGGTTATGAAAATAACGGTGGCAAATTTAACAGCTGCCAAATCAACCCCACTCATCTCACCTTCCAAATGGTAGTCATCAATTAGCTTCTCAAGATCAGTCTTGGTGGGATGGTCAAAATAGATAACTCTTTCTACTGTAAAACTGCCCCCAATCTGCCGGCCTGCTTTTCTCATTAAAACCACATCGCCAGCTTTAACTAAACCAAAAGGGGCAATTCTTATCCTGCTTAACCGCAAATCAACCTTCTTCTCTCCTCTCAAAATTCTCTCTACCGAATCTCCCCTAAAAATGGCCAAATGTTGAGTCATTGTCAAAAAGGGTATAAAGTTTTGGGCAAAAATAAAAGTTTTTAGCAAAAATAAAAGTTTTTAGCAAAAAAGCTATAACTCGCACCTTAATCTAATCTAAGCCCTTTCAGGTAATCTTTAAGCTCACCATTAATCCCTGAATGCTCCAAACCAAAGTAGATAACGGCTTTTAAATAACCCAATTTGGAACCACAATCAAAGTACCGACCGTTTTTAATCTCCAAAGCGTTAACAGGCATGATTTTCATTAGCTCCGCAATGGCATCGGTTAACCAAATTTCCCCCGATTTTGAAGGCTTTAAACTGCCTAAAATTTCAAAAATTTGAGGCGGTAAAATGTAATTGCAATGGACAGCTAAATTAGAAGGCGCTTCTCCAGCCGCTGGTTTTTCCACAATACCCTTTAAGCGCATTAGCCCGTTACTAGCAGACTCAATATCAGCAATACCGTACTTGCCCAACTCTTCATGAGGTAATCGGACACCGGCAATTACTGGATGACCTGTTTGTTCATAAACATCAATTAACTGTTTAAGGGCTGGGGGTTTGGCATAAATAAACTCATCGCCCCACATGACAGCAAAAGGCTCATTACCAATAACATCCTTGGCCACTAATACCGCATGGCCATTGCCTAATGGCTCCTTTTGGCGAACATATACAAAATCTGCCAAATCAGAAATGCGGCGGATTTCTGCCAACTCCTCTTTTTTACCAGCAGCTTCCAGTCTTGCCTCAAGCTCAAAATGCCTATCAAAATGGTCTTCAATGGCCCTTTTGTGCCAACCAGTAACAATAACTATCTGCTCAATCCCAGAAGCTACCGCCTCTTCAACAACATACTGAATAATAGGCTTATCAACTATTGGCAGCATTTCCTTGGGTTGGGCTTTGGTAGCAGGCAAAAATCTGGTCCCAAAACCGGCAGCAGGAATCACGGCTTTGCGAACTTTTTGGGCCATTTTTAACTTCTCCTTGAAAATAAAAACGGTTTCACTCCATAAAAAAAGCCGAAAGGCTTCCTTTTGGTGTTATTTATTATATCCCCACCGCTTTCTAATTTGCAAGAGAGCCGCTTCTAGCAGTCGTTTCTACCCAACAAAATCTGGCGATCGCTAGATTTTGTTGGGAAATAATAGGCGAGGCAAACTGGCAAAACCCCCAATAAAGCCTGATTTTAGGTATTTTGACAGGTATTTTCAGAGTGTGTTAAGATTAGGCGCGCATGATTACAAAACGCTTAAGCCAATTCAAATTAGTAAGCTACCTAGCAGAAGTTCAAGATGAACTCAGAAAAGTCATCTGGCCAACCAAAAGGCAAACTATTAAAATGACTATTGTAGTCATTGTAGTTTCAGCTTTGGTAGGCAGTTTCTTGGGAGGCTTAGACTTTGTTTTTACAAAAATCACTGAATTTCTCATTAAAAGATAGTCCAATGAGTAAACAAACTAAAAAAACAACTTTAAATCAAAACCAACAAAATGACCATCAATTAAAAGAGGGGTCACCCCCCACAACTCATAACAATAAACAACCGCGTTGGTATGTTATCCACACTTACTCTGGCCATGAATCAAAGGTAGCAGCTGCCTTAAAGCAAAGGATAGTTTCCCTTGGCCTTCAAGACAAAATCTTAGAAATCTTAGTACCAACTCAAGACAAAATAGAGATTAGAGAAGGTAAAAAAGAAACAGTCAAAGAGAAAATTTTCCCAGGTTACATTCTTATTAGAATGATTTTAGATGATACCTCCTGGCTAGCTGTGCGCTCCACTTCAGGAGTGACTTCATTTGTGGGCATCGGTAACAAGCCAACGCCAATCCCTGATGAGGAGGTCCAAACCATCCAGCGCTTCATGGAAATGGAAGCGCCTAAATTTAAAACAAGCTTCAGCCCTGGAGAAGCGGTTAAGATTATTGATGGACCTTTTGCAGAATTTTTAGGCACAGTTTCTGAAATTGATGAAGAAAAAGGCAAAATCAAAGTCCTTGTATCCATCTTCGGGCGAGAAACACCAGTTGAACTCGACTTTTTGCAAGTAACCAAATTATGAGTAAAGAAAGACCACCAACCATTAACGACGCTATCCGATGGACCCGTGAAGTCCTCATTGCTCATGTTAAAAACCGGGCAGAGTGTAACCAAGTTGGAAGCGCGTCATTGGCCAAAGATATAGAAACGGTCAGCCGAGTTATTCGTATCCAAGCAACCCATTTGGCAGAATCATCAGCCGCCCTGGTCAGTCAAAGCACCAACCTTCTCCTAGATGTGATTAAGGCGACAATGGCCAATAAACCTCGCTAACCAACTTGATTTTGGCTCAGTTACTGATATAATGTTTTAGATTCGCAAAAATATGGCCAAAAAAGTCAAAACTCTTATTAAACTTCAAATCCCAGCAGGGGAAGCTACAGCAGCCCCACCAGTGGGGCCTGCTCTTGGTCAACATGGCTTGCCCATTATGGATTTTGTCAAGGCCTTTAACGAAAAAACGGCTTCTCTTAAAGGTAATATCTTGCCGGTAGTCATTACTGTTTATGACGATAGAACATTTTCGTTTGTAGTCAAAAAGCCACCGGTTTCTGCCAGTATTAAAAAGGCGCTTGGTTTAGAGAAAGCCAGCAGCAAGCCCGGACGGGAGATTGTGGGCAAAATCAGCAAAGAACAAATTAAAAAAATTGCCCAAGAGAAACTTGAAGATCTTAACACCACCAATTTGGAAGCTGCTATGAAAATCGTTGAGGGAACAGCCCGCTCAATGGGTATTCAAATAGAAGGTTAAAGATTAATGGGTACTTCACGCATTAAAATTATTGATCTATCAGCAGGTGATGAACAAATCAAAACCTCCCGCAAGAGGGCAGAACACGGCCTTTCACCTGAGGAAATCGCCAAACTCAGTAAGAAGACTCCTCAAGAAAAACAGACCCAAGAATCAACCCCCCC
>CAZCAY010000063.1:267-3621 GCA_964496955.1 uncultured Gammaproteobacteria bacterium | reverse complement strand
CTTGCGTTTTTGTAAAATTACCTGCCCGTGACTGTCCAAAAGTAAGGTTACAAAAGCCCGATGCCGCTTACCAGAACCAACATGACACTCCCCTCTTGGGGCATAGCCTAAACAATTATCATTTTCATCTACTAAGATTAAAACTTGCTCCTTACTCATTGCTCGCGATTGGTTAAAAGATTAGCCATTTGCGTCAGCAGCTGCCTGTAAGACTGATCAATTGGCAACCTCTCAATGAGGTTTAAAGATTTGGCCAAAAGATCTTGCAATTGTTTTTGGGAATACTCTAAAGATCCACAACGCTTAAAAATTGCTTGGACAGTTTTTAAATTGCTGTCAGAAACCGGTCTTTTGCCATAGATTTGATTCAATTTATCAACATCGGCTTTGCTGGCATGCTTTAAAGCATAAGCTATTAACAGCGTATTTTTGCCCTCAGCAATATCTGATTTTGAGCTCTTGCCAGTTACTTTCTCATCACCAAAAACGCCCAAAATATCATCTTGGATTTGGAATGCAATCCCCAAAGGTAGTACCGCTTCCTTTAAAAGGTTTTGCAAATTCACATCAGCCCCAGCCGCAATAGCACCAGCAAGCATAGGGCCAACTACTGTGTACTGGGCAGTCTTTAAAGTGTGGATAGTAATAATATCACTTTCCAACTTTTGGGCTCTCAAACTCAAATCAATATCTAAAACTTGCCCAAAACCCGTCTTAATCAAAACGTCAACCAGAAAATTTAAAACGGCCTGTTTATTTTCAGGCGCAATGTCACTTTCCAAAAGGAGCTTAAGAGCCAAAAAGGCATCAATATCGCCCAAAGTAATAGCCAGAGCCTCCCCATAATGCGCTGCATCACCCCTTAAGTGGTTCAACTGATGGAGTTTTTTAAACTGAACATGCAAAGTGGGCATTCCTCGTCTTAAAGGGGCTTGGTCAATAACATCATCATGGATAAGTAAAAAACTGTGCAAAATCTCATATGATGCTGCTAATGAGACAATAGCATCCAAATTATCTCCACCTGCCAACTCATAACCCAACCTAACCAAAACAGCCCTCACCTTTTTCCCACCTTGATGCATTGCAGCCAAGCGATGAATCAGATTCTCAACAATTGGCCAAGGTAGAAAAAGATCTGCCTGCTGCTTTTCAAAGAAAGTAGTTAATCTTGCCTCAATCAGCGATTTGGTCTCTGTCAAATAATTGGCAAAATTGAGATCGGTCATTAAATCTTAGGTTTTTTTATTTTTAGATTTAGATGATGGCTCAACAGAATAATCACCCCTGCCACTATTGCCCAATCTGCCAAATTGGCTGCTGGCATGATTGGGGGTAAAAATGTCCAATCCACCACAAAGCCAAACCTTATCCTATCCACTAAATTAGCCACACCCCCACCCACACACAAACCTACTCCCCAAAGCTGCTTCTTACTCAAAGACAACCAAAACTTTAACCAATAAACACCCAATATAGCCAACGCTAAAAGATTGAACTCCAAACCTCTATCCGCTAAAAGCCCAAAAGCCACACCCCTATTTGGTGAAACCGCCTCAGGAGCTATCTTGCCAATAATAACCTTTCCCAATTGATCAACTACCACCAACAGCAGAACAATTTGGGTCAATTGAACTGATTTTATAAACAAGCCTTTCCAAACCCCAAAATCAGCCTTGGCGAAACTTCTCTGTGTCTCTTTCACAAGCCAAACATAAAGTGGCTTCTGGCATAACCTTTAACCTAGCCACATCGATAGGTTTGCCGCAGCGCTCACACTTGCCATATCTTCTTTGAACAATGGCGGCCAACGCTTTTTTGACTTGATTAAGAGCTTTTTTTAAATCGCTTCTGACAATCTCAATCCTTTCATGACCTTCATATTCCATAGCAGCTTTACCCGGCTCACTGGTTACCATCGGCCTATCTTCCTGTAAAAAGGGGTCTTCTTTGGATAGTTTGGAAATCTCCTTCTCCAAGACTTCCTTTTGCCTGCTTAATTTGGCCTTAATTTTAGCGATAAAACTTTCATCAAGCTTTTTTAAATCTTTTGCCATCTAACACTCCTTTGACTATCCTAATTCGAGTTTGCCAATAGGTTGAAAACGCCAGCCGTCGAGCTTGAACCCAATTCATCAACTTAACGCCCAATCTCCTTCGACCTCTCCTACTTTGAATAAAATAAACAAGATTCGCTGCCGTTTCAAGACCAAACTTAACTGTGTTTTGCCAATCTTCACCCAAGCGGCGTTTGGCCTTCTTATAAAGCAAGACGGTACTTAAAATCAAGACCGCCAACCAAAAAGCCCTACCAGCTTTAAGATTAAAATATACACTATCACTACCCAAACCAGCAAGAGTTAAGACCATTAGGGCCTGCAAACTTATCAACCACAGACTGGCAAAGCCGGCAAAATGAATTCTTTTCCTAACCCTTATGGCTATTAACATAATTGCCAAAGCGCCAATTACATGATAACTAAGACTCAATGAAAACTTTGGTGCTTGAGAAAGAAATAAACTGGCAACGACCAAAAACTGGATTGTCGCCAAACCAACAACTAATAAATCAGTCATCTGCCAAAAATTTAGTTTGAGGAACCTGCAAAAAACAGCTAAAGTGGCCACCCCTCCTACCAAAGCGCTTTCAATGCTAAATTCGGGGTATTTGTGAAAATCAAAAAAGGCCAGCCCCAAGGGCGCAAAACTATTAACCTTCCCTAAAAGCACCACCAGCCGCCCAATAACTACCGCAAAAAAAGTTGCCGCCAAAAAGCAGTCAAAAAACTTCTCCAGATCGTAATCTTCCTCTTTGGCCTCACGCCAAGCCAGAAAAGTCCCCCAGAAGACAGCTGCTGCTACCCCTACTGGCGGTAAAAAAACCTTTAGCGAATCGAAAGCCACCACAAAAACCCCTAGTCACTTTAAGAAATTCAGCAATAAATTGCAAGTGAAGTTCAAATTTTACCTCATTGACAAACAATTGTATACTAGAAGGTGACCTTGCTAAAAGGTCGCGGCAAGCTTTCAGCTTGCATTTTTAAAGGTTAGAAGATGACAGCCACGGCTCATGCGCTAGCAGGCGCGGTTATTGCTACTAAAATTTCTAATCCATTTATTGGTCTGCCCCTTGCTTTCTTGAGTCATTTTATACTTGACACCATCCCTCATTGGGATTTTGGTACCAATTGGCAAAGGAAAAGTAAATTGAGATTAGTGAGCGAATCTGTCCTCGATGTGATTGCTGGCATTTTAATAGTCTATTTCCTTTTTAGCCCATTGGTCCCTTCTGCCTACTTATGGCCAATGGTCTTAGCAGCCCATTCATTGGTCACATAATCATTATTGGCATGG
>CAZCAY010000063.1:0-257 GCA_964496955.1 uncultured Gammaproteobacteria bacterium | reverse complement strand
ACTGGCTTGAAGCTCCAGCTTGGTATTTTGATATTAAAGTCCCCCCTTTCACTTGGGCGCAAAAACTCCAGGACTTAATTCATCACCGTTGGGATCTACCGTGGGGCTTGGCTATTCAAGGAGCAATAGTGGCAATGGTCATAATAACCTTCAAGACCTCGCCCATCGGCCCACTGCTTGCCAAATTATTCTAGGAACTCTTAGCCCGCTCAACATACTCGCCTAATTCAGTATTAACCTTAACAACCTCTCCCACC
>CAZCAY010000062.1:0-3648 GCA_964496955.1 uncultured Gammaproteobacteria bacterium | reverse complement strand
TGATAGCTCTGCTTTCCTATTTAGGCACTCTTTCTGTTAGAGTCTCTAATTTGAAAAATGATTATTCAACTAATGCCAATCGGATCATAGCTAAGGCTGAAACTGAAGTTTACCACCGGATGGTTAAAGCCAAAATTGGCCATTTGAATGAGGTTTTGGGTAGTAGGGTTGATTTTAGCGAGGTTTTAAATCACTTGCAGGAAATGGTGGTCGGAGGGGTGGTTTTAACGGATATGTCTTTGGATGAGGAAGGTAGAATTACCCTTTCTGGCACTGGTGATTCTTCAGTGGGTTTGGCTGCTACCTTGAATAATTTGATTGACCCTAAAAAAGGAGGAGAATATTTTACCAATATAGTAGTGGTTAGCTTGTCTGGCGATAAAAGTGGTGCTTACAGCTTTACTATTACCTTAAACGTTAAAGGTATTCAACCGAAACAAGAGGCTACTCAATGAAATTAACTAATTTTAATTTTAACTTACGCAATGTTAAAATCAATCCTCCCTCGTTGGCGGTTCCAATCGATTTTCAGGAAAAGTTGAAGTTATTTATAGTGCCTGTTATAGCTGCCCTTCTATCGGCTGGGATTTTGTTATTTGTGGTCAAGCCAAAGGTTGGTGAGATTTTCCAATTAAGAGCTCAGGTTAGGGAAAAAGAGAAAGAGGTGGAATTATTAGCAGCTAAGGTTGATGAATTGGAAAAACTCGATGTTAGGGATTTGGAAGCTAAAGCCAAACTGCTTAATAGGGCTATTCCTGTGGATAAAGACGTTCCAGGAGCGGTAATTGGTTTGGAAAGATTACTTGGGGAAGCGGGGTTGTCGATTAATAGTATCAGTTTATCACCTGGTGAGGTAGCCACTGAAGCTGCCGAGTTTGGTAAATTAGAGATTAGTCTTGATGTTATGGGTACCTATTCCCAACTTATAAATTTTATTAAGAATATCAATAAGTCATTACGCCTCTTTAGCATTAGGAATTTGAAGGTCAAAGTATTAACAGAAACTAGTTTAACTGATCCTGATGTCAGTGCCGGTTTTACTATTCTAACCTATTTTGCACCTGTTCCTAAGTCTGCAGGAGAGAATCTCACTAAACCCTTGCCTGTAATTACCAATGAGGAGGAGCAACTTTTAATCAAATTGTCTGAATTTAGGTCAGTGAGTGATGTTCTCATTCCCACAAGCGGCCCAGCTAATTCTCCTATCGAGTCTCTACCTCAACCACCTCCAGCTACTCAGTCAGCTACGCCCCAAGCTACCCAATCGGCTGCTCCTTAATTGGAGGATTGATTCATCAAATCAGGTCTTTTTTGGGCGGTTTTAATCTTAGCTTGTTCTTTTCTAAATTTGGCAATTTGGGCGTGGTTGCCAGAGAGAAGGACATCTGGTACTTTTAACCCTCTAAAGACTGGCGGTCTGGTGTATTGATCGTATTTAAGAAGACCTTGGCTCAAACTGTCACTTTCTACTGATTCTCTTTTTGAGAGCACGCCTGGAATTAGTCTGGTAACACTGTCTACAATAACCATGGCAGCAATTTCACCGCCTGTAAGAATGTAATTGCCAATTGATAATTCCTCGTCAATAAAATGGCTAATGCGCGCATCTACTCCTTCATAATGACCGCAAATTAGCACCAAGTGGGATAATTGGGCCAGTTGGGCCGCTTTAGTTTGGTTGAAAAGCTGACCTTGAGGGGAAAGAAGAATAATCTTTTGATTTTTGGCACCCTTTTTAGCTACTGATTCTAAAGCCCTCACTAGGACGTCAATGCGCAAGACCATCCCCACCCCACCGCCGTAAGGTTTATCGTCGCAGGTTTTATGCCTGTCTGTGGCAAAATCTCGGATGTTGACTAAATTGATTTTTACTTTGCCTTTATCAATAGCCCTCTTGATAATCGATTGGCTAAAAACCGATCCAAAAGTTTCAGGAAAAAGGGTTAAGATGGAAATAGTCATTTGGGGTTAATGGGCCTTATTTGGTTCATTTAACACCACGTACACTTTTGATCCAGAAGCAGCCGCCGCTATCCTCAAAACGGTGCGGATGGCTTTAATAGTTTTGCCGTTTTTGCCAATAATTTTGCCAATATCTTGAGGGTCAACTGTCACCGTAAAAGTAGTGGTATGGCCACGTTTATCCTCGAAGATGGCGACTTTATCCTTAAAGGTGGCCAAACTGGTAATAAGATATTCAAGCAGCGACTTCATTAACCAACCTTCTAACGGCTTCTGTGGGTTGAGCGCCAACCTTCAACCAATGTTCATAGCGCTCCATTTTAATGACGACTTTAGGGTTGGCTCGGGGGTTGAAATAGCCAAGCATTTCCAAGTACTTGCCGTCGCGTTTGGACGCTTTTTCAGCTACCACTATCCGATAACTTGGCTGATCCTTGGCGCCTGTTCTGGTTAGTCTAATAGCTACTGCCATGAGTGTTGAAATCTTATCACTTTCCAGCCTGCCTTTCAAGGGCAACTTTGGCCGCTTGTTGTTGGGCTTGCTGTTTGCTTTTACCCACGCCTTCTCCTAGAAATTGGCCGTTGACAAAAACAGCCACCTTAAATGTTTTGGCATGGTCAAGACCAGATTCGGAGACTAGTTTGTACACTGGGGAGACATGAAATTTATTTTGGGTCAGTTGTTGGAGTAGGCTTTTATAGTCGCGGATTGCTTCTAAATTAGCCAGGCGTTGGTATTTGCTTAAGAGATTGGCAATGACGAATTGCTCAGTTTTGGCTAATCCTTGATCTAGGAAAATGGCGCCAATGAGAGCTTCAAAGGTGTTGGCCAAGAGGGTTTCATTTTCCCTTCCTCCGGAGCGTTCTTCCCCTTTGGAAAGGAGAAGATAATCTCCTAGTTTGAGTTCTTTGGCGGCTGTGGCTAGGGTTTTGGTTTGGACAATTTTAGCTCTAATGGTGGTAAGAGTTCCTTCACTGGCGGACTTGAGGTGGTTATAGAAGTATTTGGCTGCTAGAAATGAAAGGATTGAGTCACCCAAAAATTCCAAACGCTCATTACTAATTAGTTGCTTATCTTTGGCTTCATTTAGATATGAGCGATGAGTGAAAGCTTGAAAGACAAGCTTTGGATTGCGGAATTTGATGTTAAGTTTAGATTGTAATTTAGCAAAATCACTCATTGCAATTTCTTTTCTGTGACTATTGAGCCTAAAACGCCGTTAATGAAAGCGCTGGATGTATCACTGCCGTAGCTTTTGGCAATTTCGACAGCTTCGTCAATGACCACTTTAACCGGGTTTTTGCGCTCATAAAGCAATTCCCAGATGGCCAGTTTTAAAATAGCCAGATCAATGGGGGCGATTTGCTCAATTGGCCACGCCGGAGCATGACGGCTAATAATTTGATTGATTGCCTTTTGGTGTTTGAGGATTTGGGTAGTTTGCGGGGCGTAGTTCACTTTCGGAGTGAGCTTGCTATTTGTTCTAAAGATATCCTCAAACAACTCCTGAACAATTTTGATTCTAGCCAGGTGTCTTGGGTCTCTTTTGGTCTTCACTGCGTCTCTGGTGTTACCTTGCGCACAATAGCTTCTTCTTTAATTTTAATGACTTGTTTGCCTCGGTATTGACCACAATGAGGACACGCCTGGTGAGGGACTATGGGCTCGTGGCAATTAGGACAATA
>CAZCAY010000061.1:1763-3710 GCA_964496955.1 uncultured Gammaproteobacteria bacterium | reverse complement strand
TTGGTAATGAGGTGGTTATTGGGCATGCGGCAGAGGTTAAAAACTCGCTGGTTTTAGATTTGGCGAAAATTGAATCTTTTAGCTTTGTGGGTGATAGTGTGATTGGTGAGGCGGTGAGAATTGCCTCTGGGGTCATTTGTGCCAATCGGCGTTTTGACCAAAAAATGGTGATGGTTAAATTGAAGACCACCGCTTTTCAAACAAACCGCGACAAATTTGGTTCTGTGATTGGCGATTACACTAGAATTGGCGCCCACTGTACATTGGCTCCAGGTACGCTTATTGGCCAGCATGTGTGGGTTTACCCTAACCTTTTTATAAAAGGTTTTATCCCCAGTGACCAATTTGTGAAGTATAAGGTAGAGCCTGTTTTGACACCAAAGAAAAGAGTTATCTTGTCTCAGGTAGATAGTGAGGGGAAGGTGTAGTGGTTAGACCGCATCAGGTTCATGTCATGGGCATTGCTGGTAGCGGAGCTTCGGCGGCTGCGGCTGTTGCTGCAGGCTTGGGTATTGAGGTTTCAGGATGCGATTTGAAAACTGATAGTCAGTATACGCGCTCATTGCCATCCCGCATTAAAATTTTTCCTCAACATCATCCCTCGCACATTCAGGATAATATAGACCTGTTAGTGGTATCTCCAGCTATTTTAAAATTTGACCCTGATAACAGCGAATTAGCTGCAGCTCGCCAAAGGGCTGTGCCAGTTTTGACTTGGCAGCAGTTTGTGGGTCGATACTTACATGAGGGTAAACTGGTCGTTGCTGTTGCTGGTAGCCATGGCAAATCCACTACTACCGCGATGATTGGTCACATCCTTGAGGATGCTCATTTAGATCCCTTGGTATTAATCGGAGCAGTCGATTTGGGATGGCAAAGTAATTTTAGGGTAGGTAGCGGTGAGTTTTTTGTTTGTGAAGCTGATGAATATTATCATAATTTTTGGCATTATCAGCCGAACTGGGCGGTGGTTACTAATATTGAGCTTGACCATCCTGATTTTTATCATAGTCAGGAGGAGATATTAGCTGCTTTTGCCAAATTTATTGGCAATTTACAGCAACCGGCTAACTTAATTGTCAACCCCCAAGCTGCGGGTATTGAGGGATTTTTAAAATTGGTACCTCAAAGGGTTCATGTGGTCAATTGCCAGCAGCGTGATTATAAGCTTCAGGTTTTAGGTGGCCATAATCTCCAGAATGCCAGTTTAGCAGCTTGTCTTGCCCAACAATTGGGTATTAATGAGAGGGTTATTAGGAGTAGCTTAGAGCAATTTAAAGGGGTAGCTCAAAGGTTGGAGGAAAAAGGTCGCCTTAATAAGGCGCCTGTTTATTCTGATTATGCTGTCCATCCCACAGAAGTGAAAATGGTTTTGGCAACCCTTAAACAACAATATCGGAATTGGCCTATTTTGGCTGTTTTTGAACCCCATACCTTTTCTAGATTGGCATTTTTCCTGAATGATTTTGGGGAAGTTTTCTCAGCATTTGGGGTAGAGCTAATTGTCACTGACGTTTTTGCAGCGAGAGAAAGAGAAGGAAAGGTTACCCCAGATGATTTGGTAAAGAGAGTGAAAGGGGCAGTTTATGTTCCTTTTGAGCAGGTGGCGTCCTTTATCAAAAACAAATTGAGGAATAGGACCCAACCGATGGTAGTAGTAGTCATGGGTGCTGGTAACGCCTATCAACTGGTTAATGCTTTGCTGACAGAAAATTCAGAGGAGTAAAATAAGAGTATGGCAGAAAGCAAGTATCAGGACTTTATTGACCTCTTTGGGCCAATGCGGGTTAAAAAGAATGAAATAATGGCCAACCATACCTACTTTAAGGTGGGTGGACCTGCCGACCTTTATTTTGAGCCTGTTAACAATGATGAGTTTGTGCAAGCAGTAACTGTGTGTCTTAAAAAACAAATACCTTTTATAGTTTTAGGTGGGGGGGCTAACAC
>CAZCAY010000061.1:1224-1753 GCA_964496955.1 uncultured Gammaproteobacteria bacterium | reverse complement strand
TAGCGGCTTTAGAGGGGTAGTGATTAAAAATCGTGTTGAGGAAATTAAAACTGTGGCTATTAAAGGGACTGTTGCTAAGTTAACTCCTCAACCTTCTGCAGTTTATGTGCAAGCCACAGCTGGTACCGCCATGTCAAGGCTAGCGCGTTACACCATTGATGACGGGTTGAGTGGTCTCCATTTCTTAATTTCTGTGCCAGGTACGGTGGGAGGTGGTTTGAAAATTAATGCCCATTTTCATCCTGAGAAAAATCAATTTATTGGCAATTGCCTTTATCAAGCGGTGTTAATAGATAAAGCTGGTGAAACGAAGGTGGTGGACCGGGACTATTTTGAGTTTGGTTATGATTGGAGTATTTTGCAGATAACCGAAGAGATTGTAGTCTCTGCTATCTTTGAGCTTAAAAAAGTAACTAACAAAGAAGAACTTTGGGCCCAAGCCTCTGAGGATATTAGTTATCGCAACCAAACTCAGCCTTTAGGTCATTCATCATCAGGATGTATTTTCCGTAATATTCCTAAAGAAGAA
>CAZCAY010000061.1:0-1214 GCA_964496955.1 uncultured Gammaproteobacteria bacterium | reverse complement strand
GAGACTTGGTACTCCTAATCTAACCACATCGGCTGGTTATTTGATTGAGAAGGCTGGCTTAAAAGGAGTCCAAATAGGCCAGGTTAAAATTTCTGAGCTCCATGCTAACTATTTTTTGAATTTAGGTGGTGCCACAGCCAATGATGTGGTAAAGTTGATGGAATTGGTCAAACATCAGGTTAAGCAAAAGTTTAATGTTGACTTGCAACCTGAGGTTTTTCTGGTAGGTGATTTCGGTTCAAGCAGCTTAAAGGAGGCTTAATTGGCTAAATTTGAAGTTAAAGGTGGCCAAAAATTGTCTGGGAAAATTAGAGTGGCGGGGAATAAAAACGCTGTTTTGCCAATTATGGCGGCCAGTTTGCTGACCAGTGACCCTTGCCATTTGACGAATGTTCCCCGAATTACTGATGTGGCTGTGATGAGTCAGCTCATGACCTTGCTTGGTTGTAAGGTTACCGCTCCTCAAGGCAATAGCTTAAATTTAGTTTGTAATGAAGTGAATTTTGTCGAATTGCCCCGAGACTTAACCCAGCAGTTGAGAGCTTCTATTCTCCTCTTAGGCCCGCTTTTGGCCAAGGTAGGACGGGTTAAGATGGGTTATCCTGGAGGTGATGTGATTGGGCGAAGACCTTTGGACACCCACATTCAAGCTCTTGAGGCTTTGGGGGCAAAAATTATAGTCCATAATGATCATATTGAAGCTGTGGCTAAGCAATTAGTAGGGAGGGAAATTTTTCTGCAAGAAGCTTCAGTTACCGCTACTGAGAATGCTATTATGGCTGCTTCCTTAGCCAAAGGCGTGACAACGATTAAAAGAGCAGCTTCTGAACCCCATGTGGTTGATTTATGCCAGATGTTAGTAAAGATGGGTGTGGAGATTACAGGTATTGGTACTAATGTGTTAGTGATTAAAGGTCAGGAGAGATTAGCAGGCGCTAGCCATGAGATTAGGCCTGATCATATAGAGGTTGGCACCTTTGCCATCTTAGCAGCCATGGCTAGCGAGAAGCTGGAGATTTATCCAGTGATTAAGCAGGATTTGGATATGATTCTTTTAACCTTAGGCAAATTTGGGGTTAAGTTCACTCTTGAGTCTGGTAAATTGGTTGTAGCAGGTAGCCGGTTAAAGGCTGTGGATAAAGTGGTTACAGATGTGTGGCCTGGCTTTCCCACCGACCTGATAGCCCCAATGATTGTTTTAGCTACCCAAGCTG
>CAZCAY010000060.1:0-3846 GCA_964496955.1 uncultured Gammaproteobacteria bacterium | reverse complement strand
TATCATCAGAAGCGGCAGTTTCGAACTACCCAATGCCCAACAGTTGGGGCCGTGAGCTGGCCACATTTCTCATTTTCAAAATTATTGTTTATTCAATCCTGTTCCTGTTATATTGAGATTAAATGACACCACGCCAAGCTTTTAGAATAATCATCAGTTTATTAGCCCTCTTCTTATTCTTATTCATAAATTTAACAAACCATAATGTTTTAGCCGCTTCTGAATTTAGTTTTCAGGAAAAGGGCTGTACCGCCGACGGCCAACCAATAGTGAAATTTCAGTGGCGCTTAGCAAAAGATTGGTACGTAGAAGATGCTAACGAAATGTGGCTTGACGTTTCTTATCAAACCGGCGGCACCCATTTTGATTGGACAAGCACCCCCGATCCGGGCACTAATTGGTGGGGCTATCCCCTTAAAGATACTGAACAACCAATCTATAAACTACCTCTTGGTGTGGCAGTGGCGACTTCACAAATAGTTGAAAAAAATCCAGACGGCAGCATAAAGGCTGAGTATGAGGAAGTTGTTGTTACCGTTCGGGGTAATGGTTTACGTTCAGGACAAAATGGCTGGTGGCGAATCAATATCCATAGGAGAGTAGACGCGGACAATGGTGGAGTGCCTCCACCAGGATCCAGTGATTATAGAGTATGGTGGGGTTTCCCTGACGTGTATGGCACAAATCGTAGTAATACACTTCATACGAAGGAAAACGCAGAAATATTTTACACACCAAAGTGTTCTCAGCCCACCCCTACGCCCGCGCCAACACCTAGACCCACATCAACACCTGGACCCACGCCAACACCTGCACCCACAGCCGCGCCAACTATCGTAACTCCGCCTCCCATCTCGCTAGGCAAACCACCAGCTACGCTTTGCAGTTTAAATGATATCTTTCGCAGTATTGTCCAGATTTTAACCCTCATTGCCGGTTTTGCTTTTTTCATTATGATTTTAGTCGGCGGTTACCGCTACCTCATGTCAGGCGGCAACCCTAAAACCACAGCTGAAGCCAGAAATGTGATTACGTTTGCGGTGATTGGCTTAATTCTCATGTTTTTGGCGTGGATTATTATCATCTTTGTCCAATCTTTGCGCGGTGGAGGCGTGCCTGACCTGCGCATTTTCAACATCTGCCCCTTTGGCTAATTTAGCCCTTACAACTTCATTGCCAAAATCTTGCTCATAAGCACAAGTTTGACATTGACCAACCTCTTTGTTCAGAATGGAATTAGGCTTTGGGAACAATGACTAAAATCACAACTTTCACCATCAAAGCGTTAACTATCCTCTTAAGCTGCTTGCTAATGGGGATAATGAACCCCTTGCCCGCTTTTGCCCAAGCTCAAAATTTCACCAGCTACTGTCAAAGTGTGGCTAGTCTGCCTTCACCTCCTGATGGGCCCAACCCTAACTTTACAGAGCCTAAATATGATGATTTAAAACGAGACGATAACAGAGACTCTAAAGGCAAAAACTGGCAAGGGAGTGGCAATGTCACCATTAGTGGTGGCGTTTTCCCTTTTGCTAAAAATATTGCCGATTGGCTTGAAGGAAGTTACCAAGATGAACAGCATCGTTTAGCCGACCTTCGCCAATTAACAGCCGTCCAGTTTCAATCCTACAATGGCCCGGCTGTAGAGCTTTTGACACAAGCCCAGCAGGATATCCTAAGGGTAAATTACGTCCGCGAAATTATGGCCGCCATTGATGCTAACAATAATACTAAACTGGCAGAAGCCACCTTTGATTTTGCCGATGTCTGCGGCAAAAACCCCCGCTCTGTTAAAGACTTGGTTTTAGCCTTTGGCATGCCCCAACCGCCCACTCAAGGTGGGGACAGGATAAAATGGTTGCAAAGCTGGCAACGCTATTGGCCCAAAATCCCCCTTAGCACCAATCCCCTATCCCAAGGCTGTATTACCTTTTATAAGCCCGTGTTCCCTAATTTGGAAAATGATGTAGTACCTAGCGCCAATAAAAACTGCCCAGTTGAGGATTCGGTGAGAATTGGCGTGCCTGATGTCCACAGACTGAATAATCTCTCAACCATTCTCCAAAATCTGCTGGTATCCCAACAGCTAATGGGGCAAGGCACTTATCTGCCTGATATTGACCAAACAGCCAATCAACAGGCCGGAGGTAGCCCTCTTAAAATTTATGACGCTTCTGGTAATGTGGCCAATCAAGTAACCATCTCGCCAAGCTCCGAAAAGACCAGAGTCGCAGGCGTATTCCCCACATTGTGGCCTATTTGGAAAAAATTAATCGGCTACGGACCAGAGGTTTTCGCAGGAGCCCTGCCGGGCTTGGCCACCAAACAAGACTTAGTGCCTGCCAAAATTGAACAAGATGCCCAAGTTTCCATTTCAGCATCTGAAAATTTGCCCATTTATGCCAGGTTTTTAGGAGGTGTGGGAAATTTGGTTGCTAGCATTAAAAAATCAGTTTTTCCCCAAGGAGCAAGATAGGGAATTTAAGGAAGAATAATCAAGCAAATGGATTGTTGACAATGGCTAAATTTTCTGCCTAAGATTAATTGAGCGCCCTACAATGAGCAAACTGCTAGCTTACTTTGTAAGATTGAAAACCTTTGTCAGCCACCGTTTTTTTTGGCTAGCTTTTTTCCTCTCTTTAGCCTTCTTCTTAGCTGTGCATAACGCCTATGCGCTTTATATAACCAACGAAGGTGGAACTTCAAGCAGCCTTGAAGAATATGCCCAAGCCTTGGCCGAACCAGGCGTTAATCTGCAACAGTTTAGCCTTTTTAATTTAGAATACACCAGCCGCGGTTTAACCAAAATGCTCATTGGCGTGCCCCAAACCCTAGGGGGTAGCGTTACTACTGGCACTCTAACCGCCAACTTTAATTACTCACCCCAAACTATTGTGGAAATTTGGGTCCTTAAAGATGGCTGCACCGCTATTCCCGGTTTAGAATGTTTTGCGCCTTCCACTATCACGAGTCTGACCTTGTCTGGGTTAACTTCCGGAACACGCTACAAAGTAGCTATATGTCCCCAAGATGGTTGTAGTAAACCATCAGAAGAATATGGTTCCTTTACTGGCCAAGCTTCAAGCGATGGCACTCTAACCGCCAACTTTAATTACTTACCCCAAACTATTGTGGAAATTTGGGTCCTTAAAGATGGCTGCACCGCTATTCCCGGTTTAGAATGTTTTGCGCCTTCCACTATCACGAGTCTGACCTTGTCTGGGTTAACTTCCGGAACACGCTACAAAGTAGCTATATGTCCCCAAGATGGTTGTAGTAAACCATCAGAAGAATATGGTTCCTTTACTGGCACAGTCGCCCTAGCTCCTGACACATCCGCTCCAAAGGCCGATGGCGGGCTGTTTGGAACTTTAGCCAGGCTGAATTTTATGATCTACGCCAACCCTCCTATATCAGGCGTGCACTATTTGGCTTCTTTGGGTCAAAACGCAGGCCTTTTACAAAAACCCACCCAAGCGCAAGGCTTTGGTTTTAAAACTCTTGAGCCTATCCAAGCGCTTTGGCAAGTCTCGCGCAATGTTGCTTATATCCTCTTTGTAATCATTTTCATCATTGCTGGCTTAATGATTATGTTCAGGTCAAGAATTGACCCCCGCACGATTGTTACCATTTCAGAAGCCCTCCCCCGAATTGTTCTGGCTTTAATTTTGGTTACTTTCAGCTACGCGTTGGCTGGTTTGGTAATTGATTTGGTAGAAGTTTCAATAAGGGTAATTGCCAGTCTTTTATCCTTCGCATTTAATAGTCCAGAAAGCGCCGTTGGTTTGATTGGTGATTTGCAAACCGGCACTAAAAACATCTTCACTCTAATGAGAAGCGTCATAA
>CAZCAY010000059.1:0-3997 GCA_964496955.1 uncultured Gammaproteobacteria bacterium | reverse complement strand
CAAAAGTAAGTGGCCTGTTATCTAAAGCTGAAGGCAAACGGAAACCAAATTCAATTAAGGTCTGCTTTCTGGCTTTGTCCTGATTATACATTCCTCTAATTTGGGGCACAGTCATATGGGATTCATCAATAATTAAAAGAAAGTCATCAAGAAAATAATCTAAAAGAGTGAAAGGGGGTTCACCCGGCTTGCGACCATCAAAATAACGAGAGTAATTTTCAATACCCTTACAATAGCCAAGCTCTTCAATTTGCTCAATATCATACATAGTTCGTTGGTACAAGCGGTGGGCAAAGAGCTCTTTACCCGCCTTTTTTAATTCGGCTTGCCTCTCTTTTAAATCATCTATAATTTGGGCAATGGCGGTCTTAATCAGCTCATCAGAGGCTACATAATGCTTTGCAGGATAAATGACTACTTGATCAGTTTCTCTAAGAATCTCACCACTCACAGGGTCTATTACTAAAATCTTCTCAATTAAGTTCCCGCCAAAAATTAATCTAACAACAGCATCTTCATAAGCAGGAAAGATATCAATATTCTCCCCCCTAACTCTAAAGTTGCCTCGCCCTAGCTGGAAATCGTTTCTGTCATAAAATAGCTTTGCAAACTGACGCAACAATTCATAGCGCTCAAAATAGGCACCTTTCTTTAAGTTCACTGTTAACTTAGCGTATTCCACAGGTGAACCGATGTTGTAAATGCAAGAAACAGAAGCAACCACAATCACATCATTGCGTGTTGATAAAGCTGTAGTGGCGGCTAATCGCAGTTTATCTATCTCCTCATTAATTTCAGTTTCTTTCTCAATATAAGTATCGGTTTGGGGAATATAAGCCTCAGGCTGATAATAATCATAATATGAAACAAAATAGTTAACAGAGTTCTCAGGAAAAAAATCGCGAAATTCCTGATACAATTGGGCAGCCAACGTCTTATTGTGTGAGATAACCAGTGTGGGTTTTTGCACCTGTTCAATCACGGATGCTAGCGTGTAGGTCTTGCCAGATCCAGTTACCCCTAATAAAACCTGTTGTTTATAACCCTGCTTAATGCCGGTAACTAATTTAGCAATAGCTTGAGGTTGATCTCCTCTTGGTTTAAAGTCAGACACAAGCTTAAATTTGGCGGTTTTCATGGACAAAACCAAATTTTACTAAATTCCAAGCAAATTTGCCAGTAATATCATCACTCCATTTACCACCTTGACAATTTCGGGTTTTTTATGGTAGCCTTAAACAACAATGCCAGTTACCTTATATCGCCGCCAAAAGGAAATTTTAGAATATATTAGGCAGTACATTGCCGATAACGGCTATGCGCCAACATTAGCTGAGATTGCCAAAGGTTTAGGTATCAAATCATTAGCCACAGTCCATGAACACCTTCAAACCTTGGTTAAAAAGGGTGTGATCAGAAAATTTGAAGGAGTAGTCCGAGGAGTGGAAATTCTTGACCAAAAAGCAGGTACTGTGCTTAAAGGTGTCGAATTACCCATTTTAGGCTATATTGCCGCAGGCCAGCCTATTGAAACTTACACTGATCCCAACGCCACTTTAGAGGTAGCGCCATTTCTTATCTCTGGTAATCGACGCTCCTATGTCTTACAGGTTAAAGGCGAGTCAATGAAAGATGATGGGATTCTTGATGGCGATTATGTGGTGGTTGAAGAAACAAATGAAGTCAAAAATGGTGAAATCGTAGTTGCGATGCTCTCAGGAGGTATTGTAACCCTCAAGAGGTTTTTCAAGGAGCCCAATAGGATCCGGCTTGAACCTGCTAATTCAGCGATGAAACCGATTTACGCCACTGATGTTCAAATCCAGGGAAAAGTGGTGGGAGTTATTAGAAAATATTACTAAAACACCAATTAACTTGTCCCAAAAGCAGTTATTAAGAAAAAGACAGCTGCCAAGCTCATAATCAAAAAGGTTACTCCGCCTAAGAGATTAGACCAAAAACTATTTTTCCAACTACCCATAATCTTCTCGTTATTCGCAATATGCAGGATAATGGCAATTAAAGGAGGTGAAACTAAACCATAAATAACAGCTGTGTAAAACAACATTCTAAACGGGTTAAACCCAAATAAATTGATGAATAAGCCCAAGGCTGTGGAAGCAATAATGACCAGATAGAACTTCCGTGCTTTATGAAACGGTCTATTCAAACCTTCTGCCCAACCAAAAGCTTCTGCCAAAACATAAGAAGAAGAACCAGCCAATACAGGAATCGCTAAAAACCCTGTTCCCACAATGCCTAAGGTAAAAAGCAAGAACGCAAAATCGCCAGCAATAGGTTTTAGAGCAGAAGCTGCCTCGTGGGCAGTCTCAACAGTTGTGATATTGTTAACGTGTAAGGTAAGGGCGGTGGTGACAATAATAAACCACATGGTAATGTTGGAAAGGAACATTCCTAATGTCACGTCTTCCTCCATCAATCTAATCTCATGTTTAGTGACAATCCACTGCTTAATAGCTTTCCTTTTAAGTTGGTCAAACTGATTTTCAACCTCCATTGAGGCTTGCCAAAAGAAAAGGTAAGGTGAAATAGTGGTACCTAAAATGGCTACTAGTAAAGTGACAGTCTCGTGGTTGACGCCAACAGCAGGAATAAAGGTATGGGAAAAAACCTGCTGCCAATTCACCAAATGGGGTATAAGCGATCGGAATGGGGCCATTTTAGGTAGGAGGCAATCACATAATATGGAGCAAAAATAAGCAAGCAAACAATAACTATGGCGAAAAAGAGAGCCCACAAAAAACTGGGGATGGGTACCAATAAGCTGGCTGCTGCTGCCATCCCGGCAATGTCAGCACCAATATTGATGGTATTAGCTATCAGCACCAAAATAGCCAAAGCATAGACTAAGGTTGCCGAATAATGTTTACGGACAACCCCAGACAAACCTTGTCCCGTAACAAGGCCAATTCTAGCACACATTTCTTGAACAGCAGCCATTAAGGGGAAGGTTAAGGGTGCTGTCCATAACATCCCCAAACCCACCTGGGCTCCAGCTTGGGAATATGTTGCAATCCCAGAAGGGTCATCATCAGAAGCGCCTGTTACAATACCAGGCCCAATTTTCCTCAAAAAGGTTTTGATTTTAATCATCGCCTAATGGCTACCAATGGGTCTAGACGAATTCAGACAATAAATGGTTAATATCAATATGGGTAATATCTCTTTTCACCATTGGTTCACCAGCGAGTTGTGGCAAATTCTGCTCATAGGTTAACCGCTCTTTATTTTGGTAAAAAATGCCTATGGGCAATCTCTCTGTTTGCATGCTTAAATTTAACGCTTGTAATTGGTCATCCTTGGGTTGATCTGGAGGCAGCTTATAAATTCGTTCCCGATACCATTCATAGGTATGAATTTTGTTAAAAGTAACGCAAGGTTGGAGAACGTCAATTAAGGCAAAACCATTATGCTCAACGCCAGCTACAATCAAATCGGTCAAGTGATTAATATCACCAGCAAAACCTCTTGCCACAAAAGTGCCATTGAGGGCCAAGGCTAATGCTAAGGGGTTGAGAGGCATCTCAATAGTCCCACTGGGAGTAGACTTGGTTTTAAAACCTTGGGGCGCTGTTGGTGATTTTTGACCAATGGTCAAACCATAAACCTGATTGTTATGAATAATACAAGTCAAGTTGTGATTGGCCCGAATAGCAGCTATTAAGTGAACAATGCCCTCTCCATAAGTATCACCATCTCCTGCTACCACCAACACATTTAATTTGTGATTAGCCAACTTGGCACCCACGGCTACTGGAATTGGTCTGCCGTGTAAACCTTCAAAACCGTAAACCTTTAGAAAATTAACCATATGGCCGTGGCAACCAATCCCATAGACAATCAATGCATCATCATTCCCCCAGCCCATTTTCCCAAAAGCATTCTTTAAAGCGGCCCAGATACCAAAATCACCACAGCCTGGGCACCATGTTGGTTTGATATGGGTGTCAAGATCTGTCATCTATCTTCCTCACCT
>CAZCAY010000058.1:0-4044 GCA_964496955.1 uncultured Gammaproteobacteria bacterium | reverse complement strand
AACCTGCTCTCTGGACAAACTTGGGAGCTCTCCTTACTTTACCTGCCCAATAGTCAAGAGCGCCTCCCACCCCCATTACTACCTTCACAGGAATTTTGGGCAAATTTTGAGCAATCCATTTTTCCTGCTTAGGAGCCCCATAAGCAACCAGCAATAAATCAAGATGGTGGGAAAACAACTGTTTAATCCGCATTGTCACCTCTTGAGAACTGCCACCTATTGTCAAAACCACTTTAAGGCCAGGTTTCTGCGCCTGTTGATATTGGGCAGCTTTCAAAGCCACACCATCTCCACCGCCTAAAAATCCCACCTTTAAATTCTTTTTTGCCGCATAAGCCAAGAGCTTATCTGCCAAATCAACACCACTCACCCTTTCTGTCAAACTTTCCTTTCCCAATAACCGACTAGCCCAAACCAATCCTATCCCATCAGGTATGGCCAAATCAGCAGCATTAATAATCTCTCGCAATTGCTTATCTGCCTGAGCCATTACCACTATTTCCGGATTAGGAGTCACAATGTAGTGTCGGCCTGGTTCACCAAATAAGGCAACTGCTTTTTGAAAAGCCTCTTTAAAAGTTACATTATCAACTTTAACCCCAAACATCTCCATCAATATCCCCAACCCCCTCTATCTACCAACCTAAAAACCAACAAAATCAGGCGATCGCAGTTTTTTGTTGGCAGGGCAAGGGAGGTAATCTAGCTTTATTGATAAGCTAAAATAGCCTTCCATTAACCTCTTCCTTCCATTAACCTCTTTTAAAAACCTCCTCAAAAACTTTAAGGGTTTCTTTTGCTGTTTTATCCCAGCTAAATTGAGCCGCTCTCTTGAGGCCTAGATTAACCATTTTAAGGCGCAATTCGTCGTCAGTTAACACCTGCCAAATAGCTTCAGCCATTTGCTTTGGATTATAAGGGTCAACTTTGAAAGCGGCATTACCCATAATTTCTGGCAAACTCGATTGATTAGCCACAACCACAGGACAACCGCAAGCAGCAGCCTCTAAAACCGGCAGGCCAAAACCTTCCAATAACGAAGGCAAAACAAAAACCTTGGCTAAATTATAAAAAAGCGGCAAATCCGGATCATCAACATAATCTAAAAAGCGAACTAAATTCTTAACACCAAATTTGGCTGGCGCTTGGTAAATAGGATCAGCTAGCCATCCTTTCTTGCCAACAATCACCAGTTGGAAAGGGCCATCTTTTAGGAAACTAGCCCGCTTTTTATCCTTTGACTTTACTTGGTTGTGGTCGCTTTCTATCTTGCGTACAACCAAACTAAAAGCCTCAATTAATCTTTCCAAATTCTTGCGAGGCTGGACAGTACCCACAAACAAAATGAAATTTTTAGCAAGCTGATATTTGGCTAGTAAATTTTGAGAATAGGCTTTAGCAACTTTGACAACCTTAAACCTTTCATGGTCCACTCCCTCATACACAACCCTTATTTTAGTAGCATCAGCGCCAAGTTTTAAAACTAAATCGTTCTTTGTAGCCTTTGAAACAGCAATAATCCTAGTAGCATGCTTCACAGCATAGACCGTTGATGCATTAAGATATAATTTAGATGGGTATGTATGGTATTGAGGTAAAAACTCTGCTCCAATATCATGAATTGTCACAACTGTCTTGAGGCTATTTTTGCGCAAAAATGGCAAAGTGTGAGCTGGAATAAACAATAAATCCGGTGGGTTTTTAAGGCACTCCCACGCCAAACCACCCTGCGTCCAAAGCCTTGGCCAATTAACCACCACTAGCGAGAAATTGGTAGGCAACTGGCTGTTAACAAGAGGATTGCCTCTCACATAAACCCTATATTGATTGACAGCATCAATTCTTGCCAAAGCCTCAAGCAAAGACCGGGAATAATTTTCAGTACCTGTTGGCTTATTACTAAAAGCGCGGGAAGCGTCAAAACCGATGGTCATTATTGCAAGCTAAAATTACTTTCTGACAATTGACCTTTTGTATAAATCAAGATTCTCCAAGGCAATCCCAGTGCCATAAACCACACATAACAATGGCTCTTCTGCTACATGGCAAGGCACCCCCGTTTCGCGGGTTAAGAGTTTATCTAAATTGCGCAATTGGGATGTGCCCCCTGACATGACAATCCCCTTATCAATAATATCAGAAGCTAGCTCTGGCGGGGTTTGTTCTAAAACACCCTTGACCGCCCCGACAATTTGGGAAATAGGGAGAGAAATGGCTTCTGAAATTTCATCAGAATTAACCGTAATGGTTTTGGGAAGGCCTGCTAAGCTATCCCGACCTCGAATCTCCATTTTTTCTTTAGGATCAAGCGGTAAAGCTGAACCAATTTTAATTTTGACCTCCTCTGCCATTCTGTCTGAAATGATCAAATTATATTTGCGCCTGACGTAAGAAATAATAGCCTCATCTATTTTATTACCGCCCACTCTCACTGAATTATGGACCACAACCCCACCTAAGGAAATAACCGCTGCTTCCGTAGAGCCGCCGCCCATATCAACAATCATATTGCCAGAAGGAGCACCAATGGGAATTTTGGCGCCAATGGCAGCAGCCAAAGGCTCCTCAATCAAATAGGCAGTCTTGGCCCCGGCAGATAAGGTCGCATCCAAAACTGCCCGCCTTTCTACTGAGGTGACACCAGCTGGCACACAAACCATCACTTCCGGTTTAAACAATCTAGCTCGCCCACAAACCTTATCCAAAAAGTAGCGCAGCATAGCTTCAGTAATCACATAATCGGCAATAACTCCATCTCTTAATGGTCTTGAAGCTAAAATATTACCAGGAGTGCGCCCTAGCATTTCCCGAGCTTCATTGCCAACAGCCACCACTTGATTATCTTCAACTGAGACAGCCACCACTGTTGGCTCGTTTAAAACCACACCCTCACCTGCCAACCAAACCAATGAGTTAGCCGTCCCCAAATCAATAGCAACTCTTTTACCAAAGTTAAACATGCTTCAAATCATAAACCCAATAATTAATAATTTCAAGCCTGTCTTCAAAAAGATATCACAATATAAACTAAATATATTAAAAAGAATCATTTTAATCTCTTGCCAAAATTCACAACCTGCTGTTATACTGGCAAAGCCAAAACTAGCCTATGCATAAAAGGGTGCTTTTGACCATTATCATTTTTGCTGTCATTATTGTAGTTGGCCTTGGTGCTAACTTCTACGCCAGAGGCTTTAAATTAACTAAAGGGGGAGGTATTTCCAGAACAGGTATTTTGGTTATTGATTCAACCCCCAATGCGGCTTCTGTTTATTTAGATGATCGGCTAACTTCAGCAACAGACACCACTATTAGCTTTCTCACCCCCAAAAAGTACCATCTCAAACTCACTAAAGAAGGCTACACTCCTTGGGAAAAAGAAATTGAAATCAAAGCCGATTTAACAACTGAAGTTAAAGCTACTCTTTTCCCAGCCATTCCAGAACTAAAACCATTAACCTTCTCAGGAGCCGCTAATCCGGTAATCTCTCCTGATAGTCAGAAAATCCTTTTTGCTATTACCGAAGGTGATAAAAAGGGTCTTTGGATTTTGGATATGAGTGAAAAACCACTAGTTATTTTAAGCAGACAACCCCGACAAATTGTCAAAGACACGCCAGAATTCGCTTTTAGTAAAGGGCAATTTGTCTGGTCGCCAGATTCAAAACTCATTTGGGTCAAGGTTCAGCAAAATCAAAAACCAGGTGATGCCTATACCCGCAATTTCCTTCTGGATGAAGGCAAACTCAACACCAACTTAACAGACATTACAGCAACATTAGCAGCAACTCTGGAAAGCTGGCAATTACAGATTAATCTTGAAGAGGCAGCCAGAATTAAAAAACTGCCTCCAGAATTGACTCCCCTAGCTTCAGAAAGCGCTCCTTTAGTAGAGCCAAAAACAGCCAGTATCGCTGCAACTTTAGGCAAAATCAACTATAACCCAGCCAATATTATCTGGTCACCTGATGAAACCAAATTGCTAATTGCCAAAGAACCAAAAGCTGGCAAAAAATTTGCCAATGGCGTCCAAGTAATTAAAAT
>CAZCAY010000057.1:0-4072 GCA_964496955.1 uncultured Gammaproteobacteria bacterium | reverse complement strand
GACATGATCTTATTGAAGATGCAAGAATGACCTACAATGATTTAAAACCAATTCTTCCTGAAACAACTGTAGATATTATTTATTGTTGTACAGAAGAAAAAGGAAAAAACCGTAGTGAAAGACATTCTCAAAAATTCTTCAATGAACTTCTCTGGTGGGCAAGAGCGCTTAAAGAGGCGCGAGATCAAATTTCATAAATCTTATTGTGTTTATGCACTGTCTCTGTTCCTCAGGATAGGTTTGTGGTTTCTTTAATAAGACGAAATTGAAAATTGAGAAAGCCAGGTCCTCCCAAAGTACATTGTCAAATTTTATGACTTGAAAAGAAGCTTTGGCTTGAATTGGGCTTGGCAAGTTACCATACTTTACAGTAAGCTACAGCATTAATGACTGGCGAAGCGCTGTTTATCAAACTTGTCGGGGAAAAGAGAAAGTCAAATCTTGGTGCCCGTGGAGGGATTCGAACCCCCGGCCAATCGCTTAAGAGGCGACTGCTCTACCGCTGAGCTACACGGGCTCTTGGTTAATAACTTCAACTTGATGCGCGCCTGGAGGGATTCGAACCCCCAACCACTGGTTCCGAAGACCAGCGCTCTGTCCATTGAGCTACAGGCGCAGCTTCTAAATTATACCAGCTACGCCTTTCAATTACAAAAGATAAGGGTTATCATATAAACTACAAGTTTTTAGCTGATAATGATTGACATCTTAATCAAAACCATTTTAGTGATTCTAGCTATTATAGGAATTGCCCACTTTAACTTACCAGTAAACCCTTACCAACCAACCCCACCAACGTTTACACCAGAAGATCAGGGCGGTTCAGATGAGAACCTTCATCCTCTATCAATAGAGTCCATGAGGCAACAATCATATCCGGGAAGCGAGATTGTTATTGAGCAAACGTTGCCATCCCAAAGCAATTATCACCAGTACATAGCTTCATACAGGTCAGATGGGCTAAAAATTTTTGCCCTTTTAACAGTGCCTAAAGCCCCCAAACCTGAAAATGGTTGGCCTGTTATTATTTTTAATCATGGTTATATTCCTCCCTCTCAATACAGAACTACAGAACGATATACCGCATATGTGCATGCTTTTGCGAAAGAAGGCTACATTGTCTTTAAGCCTGATTATAGAGGTCATGGCAATAGCGAGGGTGTTGCAGAAGGAGGCTACGGATCTCCAGCCTACACTATTGATGTTTTAAACGCAATATCATCTATTAAAAGATATAAAGAGGCAAATCCCCAAAAAATTGGTATGTGGGGTCATTCCATGGGAGGAGCAATCACTTTACGCTCAATGGTGATTTCAAAAGATGTTAAGGCAGGAGTGATTTGGGCAGGGGTAGTAGGATCTTATCCTGACTTACTTAACAACTGGAGACGAAGAAATTTACCTCAAAACCCACCACCGCACTGGAGTACTTCTTGGAGACAAAGATTGATTAACCAATATGGGGATCCTGCTGAAAACCCCCAATTTTGGAATTCAATTTCTGCAACCTCTTACCTTAACGATATTTCAGGCCCAATCCAACTTCATCAC
This sequence comes from uncultured Gammaproteobacteria bacterium, assembly GCA_964496955.1. Taxonomy (GTDB): domain Bacteria; phylum Patescibacteriota; class Microgenomatia; order Curtissbacterales; family CAZCAY01; genus CAZCAY01. The sequence goes on along the minus strand of CAZCAY010000057.1, from coordinate 2,521 downwards.
GCTAAAGACGACTCCCATGTCCCTTATGCTTTTTCTGAAAAACTTAATAACCTTCTTCAATCTGCTGGCAAAGAAGTTGAATTCTATTCTTACGATGGTGATGACCACAACCTCACAAACAGTTTCAACACAGCCATCAGGCGTTCAATGGCTTTTTTCAATCACTACCTTAAAGATTAAAGAAGATGGCAGAAGTGGGTGGCTGACCGGATTCGAACCGGCGACCCTCCGCTCCACAAGCGGATGCTCTACCGCTGAGCTACAACCACCAAAAGGGGCGCCCCAGGAGGGACTCGAACCCCCAACCGATCGCTTAGAACGCGACTGCTCTATCCATTGAGCTACTGGGGCAAATAGGAACCTTGCTAAAAGCATTATAGCTCATTTCCTAACCTCTAAACAACCCTTGAGAATGAGTTATTCAAACGCCTCCAAAAAGACATTATTGTAACATATGATAATGAGGGGCAATCCTTGGTTGTGACGCAATTCAATGCTGAAGGTGTTTGGTTCTCCTTTAGGGGATTAAGACGAGAGGATAAGATTTGGCAAAATTTGACAACCTTTTGAAGCTAAAATTTAAGCTAAAAATTTGCCAATTAGATCAAAATTCGTCTGGAGCGGGATAGGGGAGTCGAACCCCTCTTTTTCGCTTGGAAAGCGAACGTTGGACCGCTCAACTAATCCCGCGCTTGCAAAATTCACCCTAATTTCTTATGATATTTTATCAAATTAGCACAAGCTGTGCTATTTTTTGTAACCTTTTTATGGGTATTAAGGAAGAAAGAGAACTAGTCATCAAAAGCGGTTCACCGCTGCGTCATCACCATTTAAGCCAAGCGGCCATCAAAAGAAGCTTGGAGGGGGAACGCAGGCTGGGTATATTCCCCTCAAGATCAAAGAGAAGTAATGATGTGATTGAAGAACAGCTGTCAATGATGGTCCAAGCCGATCCTAGATTGCAATATATGCGAGATGTAGTCCAAGAACTAGACCAAAACAACCAGCCAATTCCATTGAGAATGGGTAAATTATCTTTAATTGTTTCATCTTTTATTAACCAAGATTTAAAGACTGACCCTCAAAATTTTATAGAAGAATTCAGCAAGGCCAAAAAGTTTAAATTCCTCCATGGAACGCCTTTTGAAAATCTATTTCCCATTAACAAAATGGCAGCTAATTACTTAACCAAAGATGGTTACATGACTAAAGATACCCACCAAATCCAGCAAACTTACGCATCAGCCAAGAACTTCGCCCAAAATTTAGGAGGAATTATTTTTAACCAAGGTGAGCAAATGACAATGCTGTCCACCTTAATTGCCCTTAATAACCTCTCCATATATTTTGCCAAAGAAATTGATAAACACACCATTTCAGTAACGCAGGCTAGAAAACAAATCATTGCTTTTGGGACGACAGCTGCTAATGAATTAGCAAAGATGTAAGCTATGGGCGTAGAAAGACAACCAATTTTTTCAAGATTAGAAGCAACAAAACAAACCTACATATTTGAGAGCCCGCCTACTAGCGAGAAAGAACTTTTTTTAAGAATCATCGCCTCTGCTGATAAACTTGAAAAGCGTAGCGCTGCTAATGACATTGCTGACTATTTAAGAATCAGAAAGGTTAATTATTCATGGGAATTTATCCAAAGACCAGAGCCCAATCTACCCATTCTCGTTGCACCCAACCACTACTATAGATCTTTTTTTGAACGACGTGGTCCATCGACAACAGGGGAATCATTTCTAACTACAGCAGTCGTCACATCAGCCCTTCAAAATTTAACCGACAGAGAAACACGCTGGGTTATTAAAAGGCTACCAGATAAAGTCTTCGGTATATCAAGATTGGACCGCAAGGCCCAAAATGCTATGGCTTTTTGTTATGATTACATTCCTGCTGTTAACCTTAAAGTTTTTAAAATGAGCAGTAACACCCTCCAAGAAGGAGTAAACCTTGGATTTTACCCTGAGCAAAATCCGCCATTTTCTCCCAAAAATTTATTAAACCCCACAGCCTCATTTCAGCTAAGGCCCTATCATCCAGCCTTTAGGTTGCTCTTGAAAGAATTGCAACGGAAAAGGGTTGAATATCAAATCTTGCCTGTGAGTGTTTATACTGAAAACGACCGTTTTATGGTTAAGTTCAGTCAGCCAATTAGACCAGACAAATCAGATGACGTTAGCGAAATTGCTGGTCTTACCATGCGGCTAATAGCTGAAGGTCTGCCCAAAAAATTTAGAGGTGATTATGCTTAAAAGGCCAGTCGGGGTGGCCAGATCCGCCCTGGCGACCTCCGAGTCCCAAACTCGGCGCTCTAACTAGCTGAGCTACACCCCGCTTGGTGGTGTTTGTTGGACGATGTCAGAACCTTCTTTGAGCAAAATCCAGAGGATTTTACTGATTGACCCGCCCAGCGTTTCCGCTCGCCTGCCTGCCCCGTAGGGAAACGAAGTTTCTCCTTCTGGGCTTCGCGGGCGAGCCGATGATTTTTTATTATAATATCAAATCAATC
>CAZCAY010000056.1:0-4129 GCA_964496955.1 uncultured Gammaproteobacteria bacterium | reverse complement strand
CTTGATAATGACTTTGTCAAAAAGAAAATGACCAGTGGTACCAAAAGCGTCTTTTTACCAGACAAAACAATCTTCTCAACTATTTCTCCAGATTTTGCCACTATTGTCAAACAAATTAAGGAAAGGGCTTATTTGGTGGCTGGCCTGTACTTTCACCTTAAAGATGAGAGAACCGGGCAGCAACTCCATTATTTTTTTGATGGGGGAGTTGAATCGTTGGTCAGACACCTTAACAAAAATAAAAATGTGATTAATCAAAAACCCTTTTATGTGCGCAAGGATGTGAATGGGATTGGAGTGGAGTGCGCCATCCAATACAATGACGGCTTTTCTGAAACCGTGGAAAGCTTTGCTAACGTCATTAACACCCACGAAGGTGGCACCCACCTGACAGGTTTTAGAACTGCTTTAACAAGGGCAATTAATGACTATGCCAGAAAGCAAGGTTATCTGAAAGACAACGATGACAATCTCACAGGCGAAGATATGCGGGAAGGTTTAACGACGGTAGTGGCTATTAAAATGAACTCTGAAAATCTGCAGTTTGAAGGACAAACCAAAAGTAAGTTAGGCAATGCCGAAGTGCAGCCTATAGTCAATCAAGTGGTTAAAGAAGCCTTAGATATCTACTTGGAAGAAAATCCCCATGATGCCAGAAAGATTATGGAAAAGGTTATTCTGGCAGCCAAAGCCAGATTAGCTGCTAGAGCAGCCAAAGAGGCTGTTTTAAGAAAAGGAGCCTTAGAAGGAGTCACTTTGCCAGGTAAACTAACCGATTGTCAGGAACGAGATCCTGCCCAATCCGAGCTTTATATCGTGGAGGGAGATTCCGCAGGAGGCTCAGCCAAGCAGGGAAGAGACCGCAGATTTCAAGCTATTTTACCGCTTCGCGGCAAAATCCTGAACACAGAAAGAGCCAGATTGGATAAAATTTTAGAATTTGAGGAAATTAAAGCTCTCATTATTGCCCTAGGTACTGGTATTGGTGATACCTTCAATATTGAAAAGGCTCGCTATCACCGCATTATGATTATGACTGATGCTGATGTCGATGGAGAGCATATTAGAACCCTGCTTTTGACTTTCTTTTTTCGATACCTACCCCAAATTATTGAAAAAGGCTACCTCTACATTGCCCAACCGCCTTTATACAAAATCCAATCTCGCCAAGAGGTCTATTATGCCTATACCGATGAGGAAAAAGAACAAATTATTAAGGAGAAGCTCAACAGCCAAAACGTATCCATACAGAGGTACAAAGGTTTAGGTGAAATGAATCCAGAACAGTTATGGGAAACGACCATGAACCCTAGCAATAGGGTGATAAAACAAGTCACAATTGAGGACGCGGCAGAAGCTGACAGGGTGTTTTCAATGCTAATGGGGGACGAAGTCTTGCCTCGAAAAAAATTCATCCAAACCCACGCCAAGATGGCGGTTTTAGATGTCTAACTCTTGACAATGAGCGATATTGGTAAAGTTCAACCAGTTGAAATAACCAACGAAATGCAAAGGAGTTACCTTGACTACGCCATGTCGGTGATTGTAGCAAGGGCGCTCCCGGATGTGAGAGATGGCCTGAAACCTGTTCAACGCCGCATAATTTATGCCATGCATCAACAAGGCATGCGCTATAACGCCCGCTATCAAAAATGCGCGGCGGTCGTCGGGGAGGTTCTCCCATGGTGATGTACCCGTCTATGACGCTTTGGTCAGAATGGCTCAAGAATTCTCTATGCGCTATCCTTTGGTTGACGGCCAAGGCAACTTCGGCTCAGTTGATGGAGATGCTGCTGCTGCCATGCGTTACACCGAATGTCGGCTAACAGCCATTTCTGAAGAATTGTTAAGAGACCTTGATAAAAAAACTGTGCCTTTTACTGACAACTATTCTGGCACCACCCAAGAACCCATCATTTTGCCGGCCGTTTTACCAAACCTACTGCTCAATGGCGCTTCTGGCATTGCAGTTGGCATGGCAACCAACATTCCACCTCACAACTTAGGCGAAGTGGTTGATGCTGTGATTCATCTGATCGATCAGCCCCAGGCTTCAGTAGAGGATTTGATGAAATTCATCAAAGGCCCAGATTTCCCAACTGGTGCGGCTATCTTTGATATTGCTGAAATAACCGCCGCCTATGCGACTGGTAAAGGCAAAATTATCATGAGAGCCAAAGCTGAAATTGAGGAAAACAAACAAGGTAAATTCCAAATTGTTGTTAGTGAACTACCTTATCAGGTCAATAAAGCTCAATTAGTGGCCAAAATTGCCGAGCTCACCAAGAACAAAAAAATTGAGGGGATTGCTGATCTGAGAGACGAATCTGACAGGCGAGGTATTAGAGTAGTTATTGAACTCAAACGGGACGCCAGGCCCCAAGCCGTCCTGAATAACTTATACAAGCACACTGCCATGCAGCAGTCTTTCCCAGTCAACATTGTGGCTCTCATTGATGGCATTCCCCAAACCCTTACCCTCAAAATGATCCTGGAAGAATTTATCAAACACCGCCAAAAAATTATTACCAAACGCTCTCAGTTTGAATTAGCTGAAGCCAAAGATAAAGCCCACATCCTAGAAGGTCTTAAAATTGCCGTTGACAACATTGATGCTGTGATTGAAACCATCAAAAAATCAAAAGATGCCAATGAAGCCAAGACTAACCTTATAACTCAATTCCAACTCACTGAAAAGCAGGCTTTGGCTATTTTAGAAATGCAGCTCAAACGATTAGCTGCCCTAGAACGGCAAAAAATTGAAGATGAACTAACCATAACCCAAGAACTCATTGCTTATCTTGAGGATTTATTGGCAAACCCCCAAAAAATCCTCAACGTGATTAAAGCTGAGCTGACAAAGTTAAAAGAGAAATTTGCCGATGACAGAAGAACTAAAGTCTACCACCAAAAGGTAGGGGAGTTTTCAGAAGAGGATTTGATCGCCAATGAACCTTGTATTGTCACTGTCACTAAAGGTGGGTATGTGAAGAGGCAAGATTTGGGCAGCTTTAGAACTCAGCGACGGGGCGGTAAGGGAGTATCTGGCATTACCACCAAAGAAGAAGATGCCGTGGCCCATCTTTTTAGCTGCCAGACCCATGATAGCATTCTTTTCTTCACAGATCGGGGTCGGGTTTTTTCATTAAAGGTCTATGATTTGCCAGAAGGTTCAAGACAAGCCAAAGGGCAGGCCATTATAAATTTAATTGATATTGAACAGGATGAGAGAATCACATCTATTTTGCCCATCAGTAAAGCGAAAAATGGGGATGGTGAAAAACCTCAATTTATTTTTATGGTAACCAAAAATGGGTTGGTTAAAAAGACTGCCATTAGTGCTTTTGAATCTATTCGCAGATCAGGAATTATTGCCATTAAATTAACTCCCAATGATCAGCTGCAATGGGCTAGACTAACCACAGGTTCTGATGATATTTTTCTGATTTCAAAAAATGGTCAGTCTATTAGATTTTCAGAAAAAGAGGTAAGGCCATTGGGCCGCGACACGATGGGTGTAAAAGGCATGACCTTTAAAACCAAAAAAGGGTCAGATGAGATTATTGGGATGGATGTGATCAACCCGGAATTAGAAAAAGCAGACTTATTGGTAGTTTCTGAAAATGGTTTGGGTAAAAGAACACCTATTTCAGAATGGCACCGCCAAGGAAGGGGCGGGTCTGGTGTAAAGGCGGCAGAAATAACTGAAAGAACTGGTAAAATAGTCTGCGCTAAAATTATTACCAAAGCCGACGAAGCGCTGGTCATTACCTCTGAGAAGGGCCAAGTCATCCGCCTGCCAATTAAAAGCATCCCCCGCTTAAGCAGAGCCACGCAAGGCGTAACCTTAATGCGCTTTTCTGATAAATCCGATAAAGTGGCCGCAGCAACCACTATCACCAAAGATTTCAACAAGGAAGAATAATTGCCAACAGGTTATTTTGATGGCAAATTACCGCTATGAAAGGCTTTGTGGACGTCTTTGAGCTGGCGATGGGTAATGTGAGTGTAGATCTGGGTAGTCGTTACATTTTTGTGGCCAAGCATTTCCTGGACCGAGCGCAAGTCTGCTCCATTGGCAAGTAAATCAGTCGCAAAACTATGCCTAATTCCATGGGTACTAATTTTA
>CAZCAY010000055.1:0-4240 GCA_964496955.1 uncultured Gammaproteobacteria bacterium | reverse complement strand
TATTAGGCGTTCTTCTTAAAAAAAAGGCAGTTTGTGGTGGGGGTCCATGTAGGGCAGGCATGGGCCCCTATCAGAGACTGTTTTTTTTAATTTATCTGTTGACAGGAGACATGAATTGTTTTAAGATTAGCTTGTTAGGTTCTGCGGTATAAAAGTTTGCTTCTGAAATTCACGCATGACCTCGTCCTAATCTAAAAACTTATGGCAAGAAAAAATCCACTAGATATGACAGACCCGAGCAATGCCCAGCCCTTGTTTTCCAACCCCAATGGGCATCAAAAGCAAGGTGTGGGGAATGATGGTGAAATACCAGTGGAAGTTTTAATCGGTAGCCAGGAGCCGGTATCGGCAAGAGGTACTGATGTTCCCACCCAAGAAGTGGCTGGTATTCTGGAAATTGCCCCTGAGGGCCATGGTTATTTAAGACCAAAGTTTGTGCCTTCTGATAAGGATTGCTATATTTCCCAGTCTCAAATTAGACGTTTTGCCTTAAGACCTGGTGATTATGTGGCTGGTTTAGGCCGCCCGCCTAAGGATAATGAGAGATATTATGGCATTCTTAAGGTGGTTTCGGTCAATGGAGTAGATGCTGAAAAATTAACCAAGAGACCAAGATTTGAAGATTTAACGCCTCTTTACCCTAATCGCCAAATTAAGTTAGAAACGGATAAAACACCCCTTTCTACGAGGGTCATTGATTTAATTGCCCCCATTGGAATGGGTCAGAGAGGTTTGATTGTATCTCCACCTAAGGCTGGTAAAACTACTATTTTAAAGGAGATTGCTAATGGCATTGCCCAAAACTTTCCTCAAATCCATTTAATGGCAGCCTTAATTGGTGAAAGGCCAGAAGAGGTTACTGATATTTCCAGATCTGTTAAAGGCGAGGTTATTGCTTCTAACTTTGATGAACCAGCAGAAGACCAAACACGAGTAGCAGAAATTGCTTTAGAGAGGGCCAAAAGGTTGGTTGAACAAGGTCGGGATGTGGTGATTTTACTTGATTCGATTACCCGTTTAGCCAGAGCCTATAATTTGTCTGTGCCTCCTTCCGGCAGGACATTGACAGGCGGTTTTGATCCGGCAGCTTTATATCCTCCTAAACGTTTTTTTGGGGCGGCCAGAAACTGTGAGGAAGGAGGTAGCTTAACCATTATTGCCACTGCCTTAATTGACACTGGTTCAAGAATGGATGATTTAATTTACGAGGAGTTTAAAGGCACTGGTAATATGGAGTTGCATCTTGATAGACGCTTGGCCGAAAGACGTATCTTCCCAGCCATTGATGTAGAGCGTTCAGGAACGCGCCAAGAAGAGTTGCTGTTTTCACCAGAGACCTTAAAAAAGATAGTCACTTTGCGCAGGATGCTTTCCATTTTAAACCCTGATGAGAGGACAGAAATTCTACTGGAGAGATTAGCCAAAACTAAGGACAATGATGAATTCCTCAAAACCCTCAATCAAAGCGTGCCTGCTGCTTAGTCTCACCGGAGGGGCCAACTTGATTATTGGTGTTAATTATGTTAAGCTAGCTAACTAGGATTTGGCAAACAGTGTCAATTCGCCCCTTTTTGGGGCGAATTGCAGGTTTGGCAAATTCAGATAATGGATTTGCTGTTTTTAGACCTCAAGTTATTTTTCAAGTTTGTTATTAAATATTTGCTTAAGCGTCTCCATCTAGCAGGCCTCCATTTTGAGTCTTTTAAGAAGGTTTTTGTGTCTATTTTACTTTGGCGCAGAGGTTTTCTGCACAAACCCTTTGTCCACGCCTCCCTTCTGGCATTAGCGGTTGTGGCTATTGTGGCAGGTGGTGCCATTGGCGGTACGGGAATTGTGGCCGGTTCCTATCCTGGGGTGGAGGATAGCTTGGTCATAGCCACTGACCAGTCTACCCCAGATACTCCTATTGAAATGGAAATAACTCCGGTCACTATTATTTCAGATAAACCCAGAGATTCCATTATTGAGTATGAAGTCCAAGGTGGTGATACGGTTTCAACCATTGCTGAGAAATTTGCCATTTCTGTGGATACTATCCGTTGGGCCAATGATCTTTCAGATGTGGATGTTATCAAACCTGGCCAAAAGCTCAAAATTTTGCCCGTTTCAGGAGTGGCCCACAAAGTGGTTAAAGGTGACACCATTTATTCAATTGCCCAGAAATATCGGGCATCTCCTCAAGCTATTTTAGATTTTCCGTTCAACGATATTGATGATGATTTGTCATTGAATGTAGGCCAAGTTTTAATTATTCCTGATGGCGCTCCACCGGCCAAGCCGAAGCCGCCACCAACCCAGTATTTGGCCAGAAGCAATATTCCCCAGACTCCCATTACTGGTGCTGGCCAATTTATTTGGCCTGCCCGCGGCCAGCAGATTTCCCAGTACTTTAGTTGGTATCATAAGGGAATTGATATTTCCAATACCGCTGGCGGTCCGATTTTAGCAGCTGATGGGGGGCGGGTGACGGTTGCTGGTTGGCCTGATAATTCTGGTTATGGCAATAGGGTTATTATTGACCATGGTAATGGTTTTGTGACTCTTTATGCCCATTTGTCTAGAATTGATGTGGGAGTGGGGCAGTATGTGAGCCGTGGTCAGCAAATTGGGATGATGGGTTCAACTGGCCGTTCAACTGGTATCCACTTACATTTTGAAGTTCATCGCTCAGGGACTGCTTTAAACCCGTTGGGTTTGCTTGGCAAATAATTGAAATAAATGTTTTTTGGTGGGTTATCTTCTAGGCTTGGATTGGGTAAGATAGGGCTTGTGAATTAGGTAGAGGGAGTAGAATGAGGTCAAACCTAGCTTCTGTGGTCTTTAAATTACCCATCTCTAATCTTAACACCTATTTGCTTGCTTTTCTCTCATTTGCCTTGCCGTTTGCACTTTATTTAATAACCCTTAGCCCAACCTATTTGCCCATAGATAGCGCTGAATTTACCTTATGTGGCTATTTTTGGGGTGTATGCCATCCACCAGGGTTCCCTCTTTATACCCTTTTATTGAAGGTTTTTTTGATAGCGGTGCCTTGGGGGACTGTGATATGGAGGGCTAATTTATTTTCAGCCTTTTTTGCCGCAGCTACTATTTGGTTAGTCTTTTTGACTCTTAAAGAATTAAAAGTTAACTCTTATTTTGCCCAATTATTAGCTCTTATCTTAGCAGTCTCTTCAGTCTTTTGGGAATTTGCCATCTCAGCAGATGTCTTTTCATTTGCCACTTTCCTAGTGATTCTCACTTGCTTTTTGGCTTTTAAAAATAGGAAATTATTGGCTTTATTCACTTTGGGCTTATCAGCTTCCCATTTTTATATTACTGCTGTCCTTCTGCCTGTACTCGTCTATTTTCTTTGGGGCGATTCTTTGAAGCAAGCCAGCTGGCAGGGCAGACTTGAAATAATTGTTAAATCCCTTGCCGTATTTACCGCTGCCTTTTTTGCCCAAATCATTATGTTTTTCAGAATGTTGCAAGATCCAGTCATTAATTGGGGTGGGGTTAGTAATTTGGCTGGTTTTTTCTATTTTGTGACTCGTAAAGAATTTGGATCAGTGTTTTTGCTGGCAAACCCAGTATTGCTTTTCTCTTTGGATAAGTTTTTCAAGCATATTGCCGCTTATTTTGTTAGTTTAAGCTTAAATTTTGCCTTAATTCTACCGCTTTTGACAATTTTAGCCTTATTTGGCGCTAGGTTGATTGACCAAAAGCCAGTTAGGTTCATTTTCTGGTCATTGGTTTTGCTTTTATTTACCCAACTATTTTTACTTTCTACTATTGACCCTTTGGCTCCCGACCACCCATTTCAAATTGAAAAGTTTTATTTAATTTCTTTTGTTTTGGTCACCATTTTAATAGGAGTAGCTGTTAATTATTTGGCTGAACGTTTTTTCTCCCAAGAACTTTTCTTTTACCCCCAGTTACTTCTCTTGGCAGGGATTTTACTAATCTTGATTGTTAACTGGCCTAGCCATAATTTGTCGCAGAACTTCTTTTCAGAGAATTTTGTTTTAGATGCAATGGGGCAGTTGCCAACAGGCAGTTTGGCCATTACCGTTGACCACACTTTTAATTTTGGCAGTCGGTATGAGCAAGAAGTTAATGGCCGTTTTAAAACGATTAAAGTGTTATATTTCCCCAATCAGTACAATCGTGATAATGAGCATTATTATCCAGAACTTTTTCGCAACGAGGCTAACAAGCAATTTATTGAGGCTGTGAAGCAAGGTAAAAATTTGGGGGC
>CAZCAY010000054.1:3085-4338 GCA_964496955.1 uncultured Gammaproteobacteria bacterium | reverse complement strand
TTGGGTGCGTGTGGGATGGTATAAATTTTGCAACCAATGCGGGCCAAGCACCACCAGGTAATTTCCTCTCCTCACCTGTTGAAGATTTTGCCACAGCCCTTGATCAGGACTGGAGTAGCGGTGGGCCTAATTCTTTCACTGGCTCTGACACCTTCTCCGTTCGCTGGAAAGGTAAGTTTAAGTTTAAAGCTGCCACTTATTCTTTTAAATTAAACCATGATGATGGAGCACGTCTCAAAATCAAAAAGGCCAGTCAATCAGATGCTGAATATTTCACAATAATTGAAAATTGGAATGATGGCAGTTTCACCGGTTTTTCCGCTGATACTAAGAACTACTCTTTCCCAAGTGAGGATTATTACATCATTCAACTTGAATATTATGAGAATACAGGCCTGGCCTCAGTTAAACTCGAATGGGGTCTTGCACCATCTGTTTCGCTCTCGTTATCTGACACCAGCACTTCTTACCTCAAAACCCTAACCATCACTTGGAGAAATGCTACTAGTGTCATCTTGGATGGCACCATCTCGGGCACCAGTGAAACCATCTACAGCGGCCCTCTAAGCTCCAACTCCGCCCAAAGAACAGTTGACATTACAAGATTTTGTGTCACTTATGACCGCAGCGTCATTTATGCTCGTGCCTACAACTCGATAGGTAGCGCATCTGATAACATTGCCTATCGGATTGATAACGTCTGTTACGGCCTTAATGTCTCACCTCTCGCGGAACTTGTCAACCCCGGCGACCAAGCGCCATACGGCGTCTCCCTAGGTACATACTACACTTCAAATAATCAGGAAATTCTCCTCAATTGGCCTGATGACTGCGACCGCGTCACATTAACTTATGATCTAGGAGATACTGCAGCTAGTGTAGTAAGCCAAGCTACTTGGTCTAATGATAATGATAAGTTACCCATAACACAGCCTAACAACACTAAATCTTATGGCACATTTTTACTTCTAAAGATTAAGGAAGATGCCCCAAAAGGAAAGTACCTATTCACAGTCAACAGTGAAGGTTATTGCCGCGGTCAAACTTTAACAAGGTCAAAAACTGCTACAATTATTATTTATCCAAAACCAACAGGCCTGCAAGTAACCGACCAAGCTTGTCAAGTTACCGGCCTTCTCGCCGCAACCTTCAACTGGCAACCAACTGGGGCGCCATTTTATCAAATCCAAATTGCCACAGACCCTTATTTCAACAACAATCTTTTCAGCACTCCCTTTCCTCCACCCTTTGAA
>CAZCAY010000054.1:2795-3063 GCA_964496955.1 uncultured Gammaproteobacteria bacterium | reverse complement strand
GTGCCTTGGAAATACGTTGACGCAACAAAATTGCCAGTAAGCTTTGGTGGCGAGGACGTCTATTTCCAACCTAACACCACCTACTATTGGCGGGTAAAAAATTCTGAATATGGTTATTATTATACTTACGGTTTCTATTCCAACAAGGCATCTTGGTCTGATACTGCAACCTTTACCACTCCCCAATGCGGTTTTGATATTAAAGTTTACCCTCAGTCTAGAATTTTGCCACCCGGTTTTGATGCTAAATTTAATGTGGAAGTTATCT
>CAZCAY010000054.1:0-2770 GCA_964496955.1 uncultured Gammaproteobacteria bacterium | reverse complement strand
AAATATTACCCCATCACCAACTAAAGGTACTTTCACCTCAACATACTCCTCTTCTCCACCTTCCTCACCCATTACCCTTTACCCACCAGGTACTTCATTTAGCGACCCGTGTGTCCCTGGTGGTACAAGTTACGAAGACGCTAGCCAGATCCAAACCCTTTCCTTAATCGTTAAAGCTACTTCAGATATCTTCCCATGGCAAGTTTATACGGCAATAATTACAGGTGAATCAAGCGGAAGAAAATATGACGGCTCCACTGTTACTCAATTAGTCACTAGCGAGCCTTTTTTCCTTGATGTCCGCCCGGCTGCTTGGTTTAAGGTTGAAAGTGGTAATTTAGGAGCAAGCGGTTCTGAGACTACTGAAGGTAGACTAGGTGGGAATATTACCCAATCCTATCCCATATCCACTCCCCACGACACCCGCTACAACTTCAATCAAGCCAAGGGTCTGGTCTATGCAAAGAACATTAGCGGTTACTTTACCTTCAGGGATCCTCCCCCTTCTCCCCGCAAGGTTGAAAACTACTCTTTTAGGAAAACCTCATTAGGCTTAATGAGCTTTGAAAGACTCAAAAAACTTTATGCCCAAGGAATTGAGGCAGAAAATTGTGCCAGTTTGGTAGCCCGATTTTCTGTAAGCGGTGTCCATGTTTGCCGAGAAAATCAAATTACTATCAACCAAGCAGTGACCCAAAACTCTCAAGGCCCAACTCTGGCCACAAATCCCCTACCAGAAAAGGCCCCTTCATATCTTTCCAGCTTTGACATCCTCAAGGCAGCGTTCAATTTCGTTAAAAAGCAACTGGTAAAAATGGGCCTTTTCCCCCATGCCCTAGCAGAAGGAGGTTGTTGCAGTGGTGGTGGACCACCACCACCTGGTTATCTTTACACCTCAAATGATTACGGCAATAACTGGAATCAAAACCAACCCAATGATTATTGGCAAGCCGTAGCAGTTTCTGACGATGGCAGTCTTTTAGCAGCCGTTTCCAACCCCTCAAATGGCAGCCAAATCTATATCTCAACAGATGGAGGTAATAGCTGGCAGCGGTTTGGACCTCAAAAAATGTGGTCTGATGTGGCCGTTTCTGGAAATGGTCAATATATTACTGCAGTGTCTCAAGATGGTATTTATGTTTCAGGCGATCGTGGTTCTAGCTGGAGCCAAAGTCAAATTGTAGATGATCTAGGACAGCCAATCAGCGTCACCTTCTGGCGGTCAGTAGCTGTTTCTGACACAGGCCAGTACCAAGTGGCCACAGCTTATTCCACAAATTCTGGAGCATACGTTTCTAACAGCTACGGCAGCACCTGGACAAAGGTTTCAGACTCTATCATAGGTGAAGTGGCTATCTCTGGTAATGGACAGTACTTGCTGGCCATGGGAAGTGATGGCAAGGTGTATCGTTCAGAAAACTTTGGGGCTAACTGGACTGTTATTAATACTTTGCCACAAGCTTCAGGGCAAGAAGGCTTTGCCATTTCAGATAATGGTAAATATCAAACAGCTGTAGCCCCCAACGCGATTTATGTCTCTAGTGATTTTGGTAATAACTGGACTCTGGTTTCTGGATTACCTCAAAGCAACTGGCTTGGTGTGGCCATGTCCGGTAATGGCCAATTTCAAACTGCCGTTGCCTATTCAACAGGTATTTATGTTTCCACAAATTATGGTCAAAATTGGTCTCTTACAAACGGCCAAAAGAAGTCTTGGATTGATGTGGCCATGTCCGGTAATGGCCAACTCCAATTAGCTGCCACTGCTGATAACATTAACTGGGGAGGTCAAACTCAAACTACTCCAACTCCAACCCCAACCCCCACACCCTTACCGCCACCTCCTGAACCGCCTACCGCGCCCCAACCTACACCCATTCCTTCTAACCCCAGCCTGCCTACTGTCCTCTTGCAAGGCTACAATGGAGTAAGTACTTATGATGATAGCGCAATCGTCTTCCAAAATGGCTATATCTGGCTATCATGGAATTCAATTAACGCCACCAGTTGCTCGGCTTCAAGCGAGAACACAGGCGGTAATCTCAACATCACTTGGTCAGGGTCAGTCAGTCCTCAAGGGAAGCAATTATTAGGTCCTTTCTATGGCGCTCTTAACACAACCTACACTTACACAATCACTTGCTCTAACGATGCTGGCAGTACCTTTGATAATCTCACAGTAACCATTGGCCAACTAGCCGCTGGCCCTGAAAACCCGGTTTTCTTCATTGATGGTAAATTAATCATCCAAAGCGACTTTGTCCCTGAAAATTTACCAGTCTTCTTCGTTTCTGGCGATATCACCGTAAGAAGGGATGTTAAAATCATCAAAGGTATTTTTTACACTCAAGGCAACTTTATCACTGAAGGCGATAACGAAGGCGATAACACTCTCACTCCCTTAGCCGTTACAGGTTCTGTCATTGCCGTCCGCAACCCAAATAATCCCAATGACACTGGTAATATTAAACTTAACAGAAAACTAGGACGGGCTGGTGAGGAGATTATTGGCTGTACAAATGGTGACTACGACTGTCCTGCTGAAATCTTCACCTACACCCCAGAGCATCTAGTCAAATTAAGACCCTTTTTAGGTGTTGTGAAATACACCTGGACAGAGGCTGCACCCTAAACCAATACAAAAACCTCCTCCTACCCCACAAAATCTTGCGCTCGCTGTCCCTTTGTTGGTAAATCAACTGTCCTAGTCTCTATCACTAAACAAGGCTCTCAAAACCAGTAAAATAAAAACTCCCAACCTTAACTGGCG
>CAZCAY010000053.1:0-4717 GCA_964496955.1 uncultured Gammaproteobacteria bacterium | reverse complement strand
CTTTCCTATTTCCCTTACACTCATGGCCTTTACCGAGTAATCAACATTCACCCTGCTTACCTGCCAGACTTTGATGAAGACCAAGATCAAATTATCCTGCCTGACGGCACCTCTTCACCCGTTTTTAGAGGCATTGGCAGTGAAGTGGTTATTAATACCCTCAACACCCAAGTTAGCTACACTGGTGTTACCACCTATTTCGTTCTCCCCACTACTTTTGACGAGAATGAAAGGCCAACTAGTTATGACGTGGGTCATGTAATTTTAAGAAAATGGCTAAAAATTACCCCCAATGATACTCCCCAAACTCTCAGAGACAAACTCAATACGTTAGAAGATACGGTGGGGATTGAAACCCTTCAACTTTTTGCCAAAAACCAAATTAAGATTATAAACGGTAAAGTCCATCTAGGTTAGTCTTCCTTAAAAAAAATGGTCTATGTCAATGTAGCTGTTAGCATCCCAACCAACCCTCAATGGCAAGCATTCACCTACTCTGTGCCCCTAAAATGGCAATCACAAATTAAAGCCGGGCAATACTTATTAGTCCCATGGGGCCAAAAATTAATTTACGGAGTAGCCCTTACCCTTACCACCCAAAGCCCAGTGGCTAAAGTCAAACCCATTAAAGAAATTGTCCTTCCCCAACCAATCTTAAAAACCCATCAATTAAAGCTTCTAGAATGGCTAAGTTACTATTATGCCAGCAGCTATAATGACTGCCTGAATTTATTCTTACCGCCCCTTCCTAAAAACCTCAATCAAGTTGAAAGTTTAAAAGACAATCGCCAAGTAGCTCAAAGATTAATTTTAGTACCCAATTTTAATCAAATACCCCAAGCCGTGGCGAAAATTACTTCTAAAACCACCTATTTAATCACCCATCATCGCTTACCCAAAACCACCAAATGGCAATCATGGCAAAAAATCTACAAAGGCGAGGTTGAGACAATTATTGGGCTAAGGTCAGCTGTGTTTTCACCCTTCACATCTCTCAAATCAATCCTCATGATTAACGAGCATGATCCTGCTTACAAAGATGAGCGTGCCCCTTATTATCACGCCTTTACTGTTGCCCTGAAACTAGCGGGCTTAACAAATGCCCATTTGACCATTGAGGATGCCACACCCAGAGTTGCCACATATTACTTTGCTAAAATCCCAAAAATGAAAAACAAAATTACTCTTAAAATGGTCTTGCCTACCCAATTACCAAACTATTTGATAGTAGATTTAAACAAAGAGCGCCAATTGGGCAACCGCTCTTTAATCTCTCAAGCTCTCAATCAGTATCTCCTTCATATTTACAAACGCCAACTAGGACCGGTTTTGCTTTATCTGAATCGGAAGTCAGAAGCTGGGGTTACTTACTGCCGAACTTGCCAAGGGTCAACCCTTACTGAAAAAGAACCAGAAACGTGTCCTCGCTGCCAATCTCCCCACATTTTCTTCTCATCCACTAATCTTTCAAAACTTGCTCAAGAAATTGCCGCTTTAATAGGCGAAGCCAATTACCAGTTAATTAAAGAAGGTCAAGTCCAAGCGGTGCCCACCAAACCAGTAGTCTTGGCAACATCTGCTATCTTCTCCCAACCAGTTATTGATAAATTCACTCTCATTGCTGTTATTTCTGCAGATACCAGTCTGAATTTAGCCGACTTCACTTCATCTGAAGAAACCTTTCAATTCCTGGCAAATCTCCTCCTCCTCCCCATTAAAAAACTTCCCCATTTACCCCAAGTAGTGGTCCAAACCTATAATCCTTTTCTTAAGCTTTTTAAATACGCTCTAACCTTTAACTACCCAAAGTTCTATCATGAAGAACTCGTCCAAAGAAAATTGCTTCTCTATCCCCCGTTTTCTACTTTAGCCAAGCTTACCATCAGCGCCAAAAATGAATCCAAAGCGCAAAAGCTAGCAGAAGACCTTTACCAACAACTTCAACAAATTGAGTTTGATGGGGAAATTACAGGTCCAGTCTCATCATTAAAACCATTGTCACCAAAACCAAAATGGCATATAATCCTTAAAGCTGAAAATAGATCAAAACTTGACCCGGTTTTAGCCCAAGTACCCAAAAACTGGACCATTAACATAGACCCAAGGAATTTGCTATGAAAAAATTGCCTGAAATTTTAACCATTCCAGCTCCCATTTTGCGCCAACAAAGCAGGAAGGTAGAAAAATTTGACCAACAACTTCAGGAATTGGTTAAAACCCTCACCCAATTACTCAAAATCCAAAAAGATCCCCTAGGATTGGGCCTATCTGCCCCCCAAATTGGCGTTCTTAAACGGGTCTTTGTAGTGAGAGCGCCAGTTAAAATTAAACCCTTTGTTAACCCCGAAATTGTAAAATTCTCCAAAAAAAAGGTGGCTATGCTTGAGGGTTGCTTATCTATTCCCCTCTATTTTGGCCATGTAATCAGACCGGCTGAAGTAGAAGTGGCAGCTTATGATGTTAATGGCAAGAAATTTCAAGAAACCTATGATGGCCTTACCGCCAGAGCTATCCAGCACGAAATTGATCACTTAAACGGTATTCTTTTTATTGACCATGTCCATGACCAAAACGGCAAACTTTACAGACTCCAAAAAACTAAAAATGGTAAGGAGAAATTAGTCGAGGTAACCCATTATGCAACCTAAGATTGTCTTTTTTGGCACACCTCTCATTGGGGCTACTGTTCTGGAAAAATTAATAACCAAAGGTTTTAAACCCCAAGCTGTGGTGACCCGCCCTAATAAACCGGCAGGGAGAAAGCAAATTCTCACTCCTCCACCTGTCAAGGTGCTGGCTGAAAAACACCAAATCAAAGTCCTCCAACCGCCAAAACTTAAAGATAATCCTGAATTTGCCAAAGAATTGGCTAAACTTGAACCAGACCTGGCTATTGTAGCAGCTTATGGCCAAATTATCCCTAAAGAAATTCTCCAAATTCCCAAATTCGGCTTCTTAAATGTCCACCCAAGCTTATTACCCAAATACAGAGGTGCTTCTCCCATCCAAGCAGCTATCTTAGATGGGGCCAAAATTACAGGAGTAACCATTATGGTCATGGATGAAGAATTAGACCACGGTCCTATCTTAGCCCAACAATCCTTACCCATTAAGGACGATGACACTACCTCTACCTTGAGTGTTAAACTAGCCACTTTAGGAGGTGAACTGTTAGGAGAAATCCTGCCTGTTTACTTAACCTGGAAAAAACAGATTGCAGAAAGCCAACAAAAGACAGTCTACAGCTTATTTCTGCCTCCTAAAGAACAAAATCATCAGTTGGCAACCTTTACTAAAATGCTCAAAAAAGAAGATGGGTTTATTGATTTGAATAATCCCCCCAGTCTTCAAGAGCTCAAACAGATGATTAGAGCTTTCCACCCCTGGCCAGGGATATACACTAAAGTACCTCTTAAAGGGCAAAAGCTAAAAATTATTAAATTTCTACCAGGTGACCCTTTTTTGATTCAACCAGAAGGCGGCAAACCTTTAACTATTAACGAGTTCCTTAACGGTTATCCTGAAGCTAAAAACTGCCTCCAAAACCTCTTGCCCGCCAACCTCTAACCTAAAAGAAATAGCTTTAATCACCAATAACCCCCACAATGCGCAAGTTAATACCTTTGTTTTTAAGAGGAATATCCTTAACATCGCTGAAAGCTTGTTGAGCCATCCATTCACTATCGATGTAATTTTGGCCTAAAGTCCGGCCAATAATCCTTAACCAATCATTCTTATCCTGAAAAGGAAATCTGCCAGCAAAATAAAGGTGTCGTTCATCGCCCACAAAATATCCATGACCAGCAGGAAAAGTCACAGCCTGTCTTTTGGCCACTTCCACATCAGCAGCAGTCAACCCTTTATAACGAATTTGTAAAAGCCTGGCTTTGGCTCCATTGGCCAGAAGCAATTGATTGGTTAAAGCCACCCTTTCACCCTTCATCTCAACAGGCTGCTTAAAACTATGCCACAAACTCTGATGGTCAATTTTAACCCGCACAGCCAAAATTTCAGGAGTTGATTCTATTAATAATTGTGGTAGAAAAAGCGCTGGCTTGCCAACTAAGCCTTCCTTACAAACAGACTCTTTTTGCTGCTCAATACTATTTGCCACTCCCATTTTTCAAACTGTAGTCGTTTGAGGCAAGGTGCTTTTGGCTTCTTTTAAGCGGGGAGAGGAAATGTTTTGTTTCTTGAATATCTTTAAACATTTGGTGCACAACCAATACCGCCCTATTTTCCCATTCAAAGCAACCTTAACCCGCTGCAAGTTGGGTCGCCAAACTCTGCGGCTTTTGGGAGCGCGCATCGCCCAACCGCCACCATGCTTGTGGCTGCTGTCAAAACCAATAAGACTACCTTTACCACATCTTTGGCAAACTTGCATTATACCTCCTCTATTTTTAACAATCTGCTAGAATATAACAGACACATTAAAATTACGCAAGCTCAATGTTGCTTTTACAATTGTTACAAAATAACTTAAACATTACCACCTTTCTCCTATTCGCCACAGCAATTATTGTGGGTATTACCATCCACGAGTTTGCCCATGCATTTTCTGCAGACCGCTTAGGTGATCCGACAGCCAGATTAGCAGGCAGATTGAGCCTCAACCCTCTCGCTCATCTGGATCCGGTAGGGACCTTAATGATTTTGCTAGTAGGCATTGGGTTTGGCAAGCCCACTCCTTTTGACCCTTTTAATCTTAAGAATG
>CAZCAY010000052.1:2357-4749 GCA_964496955.1 uncultured Gammaproteobacteria bacterium | reverse complement strand
TAAAAAAATAAAAAATATAAAAATGGCAAGAAAAAATTTAAAACGGATTGCTCCGATAACAGCGATGATTTTCGTTATATTCTCGCTCGTACTATCGCCAGCTAGTGCCTTTGTTAAGACAATTTATTCCAATTGGTACAGGACTTGAATTTGTGATAGCACCAGTAGCACTAACGGGATTGAGCCTACTATTAAATCAAGAAGTTGTAGTGGCCGTGTTTAATGAGCTCGGTATATATGAAACCTTAACTTACCTTGGAACCGGCACGGACCAAACTGGCAGACAGGTTATAAAAATTATAAAAAGAATAAAACGGTTAAATGATAATGCGGAACTTGCAGGAGTTGAAATAAATATACCGATTGATAAGGGGCTTCCAGCATCGACGACTTCGTTTATAGAATTGTTTATTGATTTATTTGGAGGGTGGATTTCATTTGCAGAGAATTTCGTCGTAAAAGAAATAGCTAGCAATTTTGTAGTGGTTGATTTAAACTTGCAATTAAATCCTATCCCGAAAATTGAAAACCCAGTTGCGACTGGATCAGGTTCTACAGTTTCTGTTTCTGGGAAAGGGCGCCTTGTGCCTGGTAGTTACATGGCGCTAATTAAGGTTTTCAGGGATTTAAATGAGATAGGAGAGGTGAGTTTTAATTTTAAAACAGATTCTAATGGTTTCTATATTTTTAACTTGATTATAAATTTAATAGAACAGCTTATCACTGGTACTTTTTATAATGTTGTAATAAAAATTTCTGATACTAATGGCAACCTAGTAGCTCAAGCTGAAGTTCCTCTATCTGTATCTGTTACTCCTACTATGCAGGAAATTCTTCCCGGAGGGTCTGCTGAATTTGATGGTATTAAAATTACAAATACAGGCAATGAAAAATTAATTGTAGGAATTGATGATAACAAGATAACCGTAAACGGAAAGTCAACCGAGTTTGCAGCTAATTATAAAGACATTGAACTTGAATTTAGAAAGGCAGATGCAAGTTTTAATAAAGACGGGTTCGTAGTAGAGTTTATGCTTGATCAAAATGGAAAGATTAATGTTAAAAGTAAAGGTGGTCTACCTATCAGCAACAGCGCAGAAGTTACTGGAACAACACCGGGATTTGTTAACCCCGACGGTTCAATGTCAATAAGTATCAATCCAGGCAGTAGTGCGCAATTAGCTGCCTCCGGCAATTTAGTTCCAGTAGTTGATGATTGTATAAAAAATGCTGATACTAATGAAGATGGTAAAATCTCTGATGAAGAATTTTTACGCGCCATGAAAATGTGGACTGAAAATAAGAATAAGATTAGCGATGACTGCTTTATTACAATTATTGATTTTTGGGTATTTAATAAGGAATTTGTTAGTGTGAAGGTGAATGGGCCAGCGGTTGCCTATGTTCGTAATGGTATTGAGGTAGTAACACCTTCCGACACGCCCATAGATATATTCGAATTTAATAATAATAAATTCGAAGTTAATAATAATATTGTGGCAGCACTCGCTAGTAAGAGAGTTGACTTTGCAGCCAAAATTGAAAAAGCTGTCATAAAACAAGAAGGAACATCATCCCTCATCGACACCGCAACTTTCACCCTTGGGCCTGGCGATATACTGGAGGAGTTACTAGGCGAAAATGATGTTGAAATTTCCAACATAGGAGTTAATCCAATATCATTAACTTTCTCAGATCAAACCGGCGGAACAAGCCTCGGAGATTTAGCCCAGGTCACATTACAGCCTCTGGCAAAGATGCTCTGGGTATTAGGGTTTGAAGATCCGAACAATCCAGGGTTTAGCCTTAATGCTGACATGTTGTTGCCTTTGAATCAAGGGGTTTCTGGTGTTGCTACTGCTGTGGGAAGCGGTTACAGCTATCCAGGGGTTGTGAGGAGGCATGTTTTGAGCTCTACAGGAAATACTAGGGAATTACTTCCTGTTAATGCTGAGATAATAAACCAGTTAACAGGTCAGGTTTTGGCAAGCTCTTCAGGGCTAACCACAACCGCTCCTTGGAATTCGCTTGTGATTGGCGGTCAAGAATTTGCTGGAAGCTTTGCTACAGACTCTCAGGTGAATGCGTGGTACTTTGCAACTCCAGGGATGGCTGTTAGGGCAACTGATCCATCAACCGGGCTAACTTGCAAACTTAAGCCTTTGGAGCTAGGAAAAAGGAATGTACAGCACTTCGTGTTGAACACTAAGAATGGCAAAGAGGTCTGCGCGGGGCAGAAAACACTGCTTGGCAGCGAAATAAGAATCTACGAGCCTGAAGAGATACCTGAAGATATTGGTGAAATCCCAATAGTGTTCGAATCAGCAGATCCTTCTTGGTATGTTCAAACAGCTGTTTCTGCACCAGAGGGGTGCAGCGTAAGCCCTAGCAC
>CAZCAY010000052.1:1979-2346 GCA_964496955.1 uncultured Gammaproteobacteria bacterium | reverse complement strand
AGACAGGCTCGCTTGAAACAGAAGCAGCAACATTTATCCTAGCCTGCTCATCAACAGCTTTAACCACGGCTGCAATAACAGGCTATGCTTCAGGAAACAAAGGGAAAGCGTTAGGCATCGCTCATAAAGCTCAGTTTAGGGACAGGAAAACTGGAAAGGTTGGAAAGCCTAAGGTTTTAACAAGCGAAGTTCCAGTGAAACGAAAAGCAGCAGAGCCGCCTAAAGCTCCTACTTTAGCCCCGGCAATCGCTGTAAAAGCAGGGCAACCATTTGATCTCAGTTGGCTTCTAGCCCTTGTTGGAACTCTTGCCATAGTAGCCCTTGTAATTCTCGGTATTCTGCAAAGAAAAAGGGATTAAAAGGTTTA
>CAZCAY010000052.1:0-1969 GCA_964496955.1 uncultured Gammaproteobacteria bacterium | reverse complement strand
GATGCGAGACCAACGCTATCCTGGCTGTTTCTCTAACTCGTGCCCCACAAGCGGGCTTGCGAGCCAAAACGCAGCCTAGTGCCTTACAATTGGACTTTGGTCTTCTTTAAGGATTTTTACTATTCTGGTTATGGTTTCTTCTGTGCAAATTCCTTTAGCCAGCTTCCTCAACTCTTAAATCCTCATGTAGGAAGGCCTCATAAAGAACTGGAAAAATTTAAATATGCGCATCACCAAGTAATATTATGAACATGGAAAGGTCAGCCTTGGTAATCTTTTCAATAGTTGTAGCGTTCGCATTGATAGGCTTGGTTGTTTCTTTGAGCATGAAATCACCAACAGCGAACTCGCCAACAGGGGCGTATGTTTGGTGGAATGTTTATGGAAAGACAGGAGCAAAGGAGCCAAGGGTTGAGCATAAAAGGGTGCTTGAGCGCCAAGCAGCTGCAAGCGAAAAAGCAGTTAAAACCAGTTATTCTTCATGTAGGCTCGATTGCTACCGCGAGAGGGAAAGGCAGTTAAAACAGTGCTATGAAGAAATAATCGTGCTTCACAGCGTTGCTTGGACAAACCTTGTAAAGGATTGCAAAAAGAAAGCCCAAAGGGATTTGAACGCTTGCTTGGCCAAGTGCAGTTATTAGTTTGAATCTAAGGTTTTTAGGAAAATTTTAAATACCAAAGTTCCAAGATATATTATATATGATGCCATTGAAAACTCTTTTCATTTCCAAAAAATCCCAAATCACAGTTTTCATACTATTGGGCCTCCTAATTACGCTTTCAATAGTTTTAACTCTAATGCTCACTGAAAGCGCGAAAACACCCATCCTTTCTCAACGCGCGAGTTCTTTAAAAGCGGTTGAAGGGGCGATTAACGCTTGTGTTGAAAAAGCGGTTAAGGATGGGATTCTTAGGAATGGTCTAGACGAGAAAAGGCTTGCGAAGCACATTGAGAGTTTTGTAGCTGCATGCCCAATCCAGCAGACTGGTTTAAAGGTTTTAAGAGAGATTCCTAAAGCAGTTGTCCAGCTCAGCGAGGAAGCAATAGGGGTCAAGCTCTTTTACCATTTGGAAATCTTAGGCCCAGGCTTTAAGGCTGCGATGGAAGAGTTCTCTGCCAGGGTTCCTCTTGTTAAGAGGTTCTCGCTTCCAATCATCGAAGGAAGGCTTTCCAGCGAGGTTTCGCTTTTGAGCAGCGATGGAAGGTTTGAGATAAGGCTTAAGCAAGGTACTGTTTTGAACTCTGGGGAAGTTTCTTTAGCCATAAAAAAGCCTCACGCTCCAAGCGTTATTCCTGTTGCCTACGATTTGTTACCTGACGGGCTTTCTTTTAGCCTGCCTGCAGAGGTTAGACTTCATTACGAAGATGATGCTATTGCAAAAGGGGTTTTTGAGAGCCAGCTGCAACTGGTTGTTGAGGAAGGCTCTGATTGGCTCGCCATCGCTACCAAGGTTTCACCAGATGAAAATCTGCTCATTGGAGAGGTAAAGCATTTCAGCGAGGTCAGCGCAGGGATTAACAAATGCCAGCTCGTTGCTCAAGGAAGCCACCCGAATTGGATAGAGTTTAAAGTTCCCTCTTCTTGTATAAATCAGGTTTGTTATTTAGTAGAATATCTTCCTCCAAAACCTCAAAACATCGGTGGGGTAAATTATCTGATAACAAGTTTCGCTCCTATAGTTTTCATGCAGACAAGCGAAGGTGTTTGGTTTGCCCTCTCGGGTTGGGGATTTGATATTGATATCAGTAAAGCTTTTAGATCCGCTAAGTTTCTCTCGACTGGAGCCAACGGGGGTCTTGCTGGAGCAGTAGTAGGAAGCGGCTTCACAAGGGAGAGGGTT
The DNA here is from genome assembly GCA_964496955.1 of uncultured Gammaproteobacteria bacterium. GTDB lineage: Bacteria > Patescibacteriota > Microgenomatia > Curtissbacterales > CAZCAY01 > CAZCAY01. Next base: position 127 of record CAZCAY010000052.1, on the reverse strand, counting down.
TCATCACTTCCCTTGATTGATGACGATGAAGTCTGCAGCGGAAATAGCAGAGACCACCTCTGCTGGCAGCCATCATCCAAACGTCAATTGGAATGGGTTCTCAATGTGCCAGTAGGAGCTCTTAATC
>CAZCAY010000051.1:3817-4915 GCA_964496955.1 uncultured Gammaproteobacteria bacterium | reverse complement strand
AGGGATTAGATAAAAACACAAGCAGCAAGTTACTTGCCGATTTTGGACCTAATAAAATTCAAGTTGATAAAACCACGGCCTGGCATATTTTCTTAAGACAATTTAAATCAGCCTTTGTTTATCTCCTATTAGGCGCTGCTATTGTAACTCTCTTTTGGGGAGAAATCATTGATGCTGGCATGATTCTTATCTTTATCATTGTCAACACCCTCTTGGGTTTTTACCAAGAATACAGTTCTGAAAAAACAGCCAAGCTGCTTGAAAAATATACCCTAAACCGCGCCAAGGTCTTAAGGGATGGCCAACTAAAGCTTGTCACAGCAGAAGAAGTGGTCAGAGGCGATATTATCGTTTTAGAAGCTGGTGACAAAGTGCCAGCCGACGCCAGATTAATTGAAAGCAGTAATTTAACCGTTGATGAAACCATTTTAACAGGTGAATCAGCGCCCGTAGCCAAAGATCCCAAAACCTTAAAAGAAGTACCTTCATCATACTATCAAGCTACCAATTTTGTCTTTGGAGGCACCACTATCCTTAAAGGAAATGCCAAAGCTATTATCCTAGCTACAGGTAAAAACACCGCCTTTGGGCAAATTGCCAAATTAACAACCGAATCGAGAAAAACAAGCGATTTTGAAAAGGGTATTACCAGTTTTTCCAAATTCATTTTAAAGCTGGTCAGCCTTACCATATCCTTAGTTTTTATCACCCACCTCCTCATCAAACCGGGCGCGATTAACACTTTAGACTTGCTAACCTTCTCAGTAGCTCTCACTGTTAGTGTTATCCCAGAAGCCTTGCCCCTTGTTACCACTTTCTCCCTCTCCCAAGGTGCCAAACAGCTGGCTAAAAAAAGGGTGATTGTCAAAAGGCTGTCTGCTGTGGAAGACTTGGGTGGCATTGAAGTTTTATGTAGCGATAAAACAGGCACTTTAACAGAAAATAAACTGCAAATTGCCAACATTTATCCCCTCCATTCAGACCCTCTCTGGCTGGCCAACTTCGCCTCCCCATTTGAGCTGACAGAAAAGATAGAACCTTTTGATATCGCTTTAGAGCAAGGCTTAAACGAGGAGCAAAAAAAGAATCACCAAAAGT
>CAZCAY010000051.1:0-3788 GCA_964496955.1 uncultured Gammaproteobacteria bacterium | reverse complement strand
CCCTTTGACCCTGCTACGCGTACCAACGCTGCCTTAGTTAAGATTGCCAACACCACGTTTTTAATCAAAAGAGGAGCTTTAGAGGAAATCACCGCCCAGTGCCAAATTGATCCCCAAACTAAGGAAAAGATTCAAAAATGGGCTATAAAAGAAGGTCAAGCTGGTCGCAGAGTGTTAGCTGTTGCTTATCAAGAAATTACCAACCAGCTCTCAAACCCACCCCTCAACCAATTAAAGCCAAATAAACGCTTGATCTTGTCTGGGGCTATTTCTTTTACCGACCCGATTAAAGAAAGTGCCTTCTTGGCTGTTAAGAAAGCTGCCCAGTTGGGAGTGAGATTAATCATTATCACAGGCGATAGCAAAGAGGTGGCAGGAGCGGTGGCTAAAGAAGTTGGTCTAATTGACTCGCCTCAAAAAGTGATTACTGGCAAAGAATGGCAAAATGCCACTCCAGAACAAAAAGAGAGATATTTATCAAAATTTTCCGTTTTTGCCAGAGTTGCTCCTGAAGAAAAATTTGACATTATTAAAATTTTACGGTCAAAGCATACTGTTGGGTTTTTAGGGGAAGGAATTAATGATGCCCCTGCTTTAAAAATTGCCGGCGTTTCCTTGGTAGTTGACACTGCTGCTGATGTGGCCAGGGAAATCTCTGATATTATCCTTTTAAACAAAAATCTAGAAGTGGTTATTGACGGCATTCAGGAAGGCCGGCAAGTTTTTGCCAACACCACTAAATACATTAAAGCTACACTAGCTTCCAATTTTGGTAATTTCTTTGCTGTGGCCACAGCTTCTCTAATAACCGATTTTCTGCCTATGCTGCCTACCCAAATCCTTTTACTCAATCTCTTAACAGATATGCCTCTTATTGCCATTTCAACTGATCACGTTGACAAAAATGAACTCAAGTCTCCCCAAAAATACGAGGTCAGAGAAACAATTATTATTGCCACAATCTTAGGTCTTGTGATCACGGTGTTTGATTTCATTTTCTTTGCATCTTTCTGGCGCATTTCACCTGAGGTTTTACAAACCAACTGGTTTATTGGCAGTGTATTGACAGAATTAATTCTCATTTTCTCCATTAGAACCCGCAAAATGTTTATCAAATCCTATCCCCCACCCAACATCCTTATCTACTTCAGCCTGATAATATTTACCTTAACTATCATCTTGCCCTTCACCGCCTTAGGCCACACTGTTTTTAAATTCACCTCCCCGCAAATTGGCCATTTGGCTTGGATATTGCTTTTAGTATTGGCCTATTTGGCTATCTCTGAAGCAACCAAACTCATGTTCTATAAAACCAAGCTGGCAGAAACTATTTCTTAAAAAACCTTTTCCCAGATAAGACTAGTTGCAAGTTGATCTGAAATTGAGTAAAATATGGCCTGAATTAAAGAAGGTCTAAACCCAATGAGCAGTGAATTTGACTCCTTTGATGTTGAAGCGTTTATTGCCGAATTGGATCGGTCATTGCGCAGTGGAGAATTTGCCAAAGCAACTACCAACCAATCAGAGATTATCACCCAAATTGATAACCGCCAAGAATATTATGAAAAAAACTTTTTGACAAACCACTTTCCTTACCTCCCCACCAACCCTCTCAGAGAAGAGGTTGAAAGATTAAAAAGTCAATTCAAAATCTGGAAGGACAGTTTCTCACAGCAAGTGCCAGCAGAGCAGGCTGAAATTATTGAAAAAATTAGCCTAGAAAGTTTGGCCCAACGGGCTGAATTAGAATTCAAACAATGGCAACAGGTAGTAGGTGTGGCCACCCCTGGAAGCCCCGAAGAATTGGAAGCCCAAAGGCAAGCCGACTACTGGTCTCGAATTGAAGAAATTACCAAAGCAGCCAACGATTCTTCTGGCAATCAACCTGTTGCCTGATTCAAGTCTCGAACTGGAGGAAAGGTAAAATCTTCAGGTAAAGGTTCTTTTAAGGCCAAGCGACCACTTTTGGCTGCTGTCTCTAAAACCACTTTCAAAACCTGCCTAGACATTAGGCTTAATTTATCCATTCCATTGCCTTTTTGCCTAAAAGAACCGCACTCTACTTGAGCAATAGCCTGAGGCCCATATTCCAAAAAAACACCTAAGAGAATTTGCAAATCCACTTGGTATTCTGCTCCCAATGATAAGTTTTTAAGCGCTTCCCTTCTTACAGCAATATTACCGTTTAACGGCTGGGCTACCCCTGCTAATTGGGGAAATAAAAGCTTAAGGGCTGGTTTGGCAACCAATTCGGTTACCCGACCTCCAACCTCAATTTTTTCTTCATCAGTGCGAGTTTCTCTCTTAAAGATTGATTTGGCTAACATCTTTTGATCATCTAAAATTAGGGGCGAAACTAAATTTACTACCGTTTGCTCGGTTGGATTTTCCATATCAGCATCGGCAAAAACTAAAATCTCACCAGACGTTAAAAACTGACTTAACCAAACGTTAGTACCTTTCCCAGAAACGGGAGGTAAGCCCATCTCCTGTAGCTTAAAAGCAGCTTTAAAAAAGGGTACTTGGCGGTTGGTAACTTCTTCCTCAGTTTTATCTTCAGAACCACTATCAACAACTATTATTTCATCAATTAATTTCTTATCGCACAGCTTACTCCAAGAATCAATTAAACCGCCAATCGTGGTTTCCTCATTAAAAGTGGGTAAAACTAAAGATACACCTAAACCTTTAGCTCTCTTAACTTCAACCAACTCCGCTAACGGTCTAGGCTCAACTAAATTTAGCAATTGACAATCAGAATTGATAAGATATTCTGAAAATGGCGTCCTCTCAATCATTTTACACCTTATTCTTTTTTACTCTGCCAACCAGTTAAACTTCTCATCCCTCCACTTGTTAAACTATCTAAATTCTTCAAACCTACTATTCCCTTAAGCAAATAAGGCTCTGCAAACTGACAACCAATTTTATAACCATAAACTTTAGCTCTAGCCTCAAAGAATTCTAGAAAATCGGGATTGTGAAACTTTGGGGTGTAGTGATCGCCCTTTTTCAAATAAAATTGCGAACGGTGGGCCAAGAGAGCTTTTTTCTTAATAGGATACACATCAGAAATATCCAAAGCAAAACTGGGCGTAAATTCCGTATGGAGCATATAAAAGAGGCTAAGAGACACTTGATGGGGTGGTAACTTTAAATCAGCAGCAAACTTGGCAATTTTGGCAAAGAAAACCGCCTTTTCACCAATAAGACCCACACTTGCGTGGGCTGGGTGCAAATCAGCAAAATACGGCAAAAGCACCACTTCAGGTCTATATTCTCTAATCACTTCAACCAACCTAACCACATTAGATTCGTCAACCGGAATATCAGCATCTGGTAAACTTAAATTCATGCGCAAATCAAGCTTTAAAATCCGGGCAGCTTTGCGGGCTTCTTTATTCCTTTCTTCCACAGACCCAAAATTGGAAGCCTCTCCTCTTGTCAAATCCACTATTCCAGTGGTGTGGCCTGCTTTTTTGGCTATTAATAAAAGCCCACCAGCACAAGCCTCAACATCATCTGGGTGAGCCCCAAAAGCCAAAAAATCAATTTTTTTACCCTCATTCTTCATCTTAAATCTACCCTCTGGGCCATTAAGAGATTAGGCGCTTTCAACGTGTCTTCAATCACAGCCCTTTCATTTCCCTTTAGAGAAACAGCCAAATCTAACATTGCTACCTTGCCTTGCTCCACCAACTGCCTAGCTTTACTAAAACCAACTTTATTAACCCCTCTTACAAGGGCCAAGCTTTGATACTGAAAAATACCCTGCTGGCAATTATTCC
>CAZCAY010000050.1:1024-4950 GCA_964496955.1 uncultured Gammaproteobacteria bacterium | reverse complement strand
ATTTCCGCTTCACCTGACAATCCTAAACGATTTTCAAAATCCAAACTATCTAAAGCCACTTCCGCTTTCACCACCACAGCACCTGTAGCAGTAGTGGTAGTAGCTGGATAGACAAGGGATACTTTACCAGAAAGCACTTTTTCAGGATATGCATCAATGGTTACCTTCACATTCTGACCGGCGCCTACTTTGGCTACATCATTTTCATCAATGTCAACGACAAAAACAGGTTTGGAAAGGTCAGCTACTTGGGCAACCTTCACATTGGGACTAACCTGCTCCCCCACTCTTATCTTCAATTCGGTCACGGTTCCACTAACAGGACTAACAAGCACCGTACCATCTAAGGCATCTTTAGCGGCCAGCCAAGCTTCAAAAGCAGCATCTCTGGCAGCTTCTGCTCTTTCACGCAGATTTTTTTGAGTCTGGGTTTCACCTTGGGTCTGAGATCCATATTGGGACAATCTAATATCATCTAAAACCTTATCCAAATCGGACTGGGCAGAGCGCAGGGCAGCAGCCTTTTGGGATAAAGCGCTCTCAAACTCCCTTTTGTCCAAAGAGGCAATCGCTTGGCCTGCTTTAACCTTGTCGCCAACCTTAACCCCCACCCATACTACCTTGCCTTGATACCTAAAAGATAAATCTGCTAATTCCGCAGAAGACAAGTTGCCAGTTGCAGTAATCTTCTCAGTCAGGTTAGTCCTCTTGGCTAAAGTGGTGGTAAATTTTGGCGGTTTTTCCCTAAATAAGAAAAACCAACCGCCTAAAACTGCTAAAAAAACTGAAACGGCAATGACTAACCTCAACTTCATTTTCAAACTATTCCTCTTTCAATTTAGCAAACACCAGCAGCCTTTTCCAAGTAGTACCAGGAGGGTCGCAGGTTTGCAAGATTAAAATTGGCTCGTCACTCTTCATTGTCAAAAAACCAATTTCCTCAGCCCCTACCACTTTTTTATCATAAACCACGTAATCATATCTCTTCCCATCATAATAGGTAATGACCCTATCACCCGGCTCTAACTCCCGCAGTAGATAAAAGACAGCATTATAGCGAGGCACATCCCATGGGTTTAAAGTGGAATGGGCAAAAAGAAAAGAAACCCCCTTCTCACCCGGATAAACCGTCCCTGCTGCATGAGCCACCCCTTTTTGGAGAGCTTTTTTATACTCGCGTTCATTAAAAGGATTAACATTGGCAACCACCGGCGCATTGGCATTAATCTTCTCCACCACCAAACCAAAAGCTAAAGATTGAGGCACAATTAAGTTCTCCTGATTTTTTAAAATCTGCCCAAAACTTGAAGTTGAAGGTGCATCAACTGAAAATTGACGACCCAACAATTTATTAACTCTATACGGCAACTCTGCTGACAATAATGGCCAAAAAGTAAAGGCCAAACCACCAATTCCCCCTAAAATTAGCAAATTGCCAATTAGTCTGATAACCCTAACCTTAAGGCTTGCTCCCTCTTTAAAATCCTTGCCTTTTCTCAATACTGGTACTTTTTCAGTCATAAAGTTCTTTTTAAAAAGTTAATCTAGCATTCTCTATTCTACCGCAAGTCTTCACCAAAATTTATTAAGGATTTTCTTTAAAGCCATGCAGTAGGCACAATATTAGCTACCAGAAGGAAACCTCCTGGCCATTTCTTTTGAGAAAAACTGGCGCCTTTTAAGTTCGTAAGCTATTAAGCCGCCTCTAATAGCACCCGGATGGGCAACTTCCTGAAGGGCCATATAAGTCATAAGGGCTGGATTTTCTTCACAATAAGTCAAGACCGAAGGTTTATTAAATTCTGGTGAGTGGCGCCACTCATCCACAAAAGCTTCAAGCGTGTCTAAAGTCACAATTGGCAAACTAATCCCTTGTCTTGATGCTAATTGTTCTAAAGCCAACCAAACAAAAGCGGCCATATTAGCCCCATTGGCTATCTCATTCTTAGTAACACTTTGGTCCTGGAGCATTTCTTCAAAGATGGTTTCTATACCCAAACAAAAGACTGGATCTTTGTCCATGGCCACTTCCTCCCATGCCTGCACAATCAAATCTGGGTTATTAACTAATTTCTGCCTTAAGTCTAAAATCTCTTCTTTGGGAACGGCTGGAAAATGGGCCAAAGGTGGCTTTTCGCGCTCTGTCATATCCGCCAAATATAACACACTCCCCAAGCGTTATCAACTATAGGCTCAAAATCTTTGGGGTTAATAATCAAAAAGTCAGGGGTTAAAAAGCCAAAACGGTTTTTAATCTTGCAAACTTTAATGACAACTTGTGCCCCTGGAGGGAATCGAACCCCCAACACCGGACTTAGGACGTCCGTGTTCTATCCATTGAACTACAGGGGCAAAAAACTCTGATCCTTTAAAATTAATAAAATTATAGTCAAATTGCTGTTTTATTGCAAAGATATGTAAAGCAGTGCTAAAATGGCCCAAGCTGCGGGGTGTGGTGTATCGGTAACACGCTACGTTCGGGACGTAGAGACACTGGGTTCAACTCCCAGCACCCCGACCATAATTGACTTTCAGGATTTTGCGACAAGAAGGAAGGCTCGCTCCGCGCCGCTTTCGCGGCGCTCCGCTTGTTAAAACCCTTATATGCGGCCTGTTCATATTCAAACAGAAAGGCGAAGCTTGCAAAAATTGTTTCCTTAATCGAAAAAGAATTTTGCACGCGCCCCTTAAAAGAAAAAGAGATTTTCGCGGGCTTTGTCCGTCGTCAGGCGGCAAGCCTTTGGGTGGATTCCATGCCCATCAGGGCGCAAATCGTCGCTCAAAGCAGTTTTAAGTGTTTGATTAATTGCAACTGAAAGAGAAAAGGGGTCTGTCAAGTTGGAGGCACTCCCTGCACTGCTGATCGTACGGAAAGGGCAAAACCCTTGCACTAAAGTATCGGCAACTCCATTGGCGTAATCTGGTAAAAGTTTCAGAGCCATCCTCGCCAATTTGCCTGCAATGTTTTTTCATTTTTCAAATTTTTTGATTTTGATCCAAATTCCTAAGAAATACTGAGATTGTTTGTCTGTCGGCTGTTGGCTTGGCAACTAATTGGCCAGATGGTGCCTTTGGGGAGGTTTGTGCCAAATTTTATATCGAAAGTTTCTCCCGCAGCTATCGCACCAAAATCATCCTAGCTAAAAAAACTTTTGTAATGGGCTGTATTCCTTGGATGCGCACTATTAGGATCTATGAACCTGGCATCCTTTTGAAATTTGCTAACAGCAAAATAATCCCGAAAATCAACTTGGGCAGCTATCCCAAATTCAATTTTTGGGTCTGGTTCGACCGCAACTAGTTCTGGGTGGCCTCTTCCCCATTCATTGGCACTTCTTAGGTCTCGCTCATACCTAAATTGTACCAAACAAAAAGTAAGTCTAACCCCTAATTGACTCCTTGACTTCTCTGGATTTGGTAAAGAAGGAAGACCGGCTTGTCAAAAGGATTGGGGCGAAACACAAATTTCCTTTTTTGTTTCTAACTGCGCACATAATTGATAATCTGCGTCGCTGAACCTTTGGTATTGATAGGGGAGATTTGTTTTTGGGTCCACTGGCATCTTTTGCAAATACTGCGGTGAGAGTTCATTGAGCGAAAATGGATAGCGTCCGTATTGAGCGTAGTAATTCCTCAAACCAATCTGAATTTGCCGAATATCAGTTTCGCGACGAGTATCACGCGCTTCTCCCAGTCTGGAACCCGGCCCAAGGAAAACTAATAAGAGTATCATTGCAGGGATAAACAACAAACCAAGAATTCCAACAATAACAAACTTTAGTTTTTGCCCTTTAGTTGGAGTAAAAGCGATTTCTCCCTTCACTGCCTTAAGGCTGCTATAGACCAGAAAAAAATAAGTCGTTATTAAAGGAATTAGAAACAGCCAAATAATAATTCCGCCAACAATTGAAACTAAACCAAATGCG
>CAZCAY010000050.1:0-1001 GCA_964496955.1 uncultured Gammaproteobacteria bacterium | reverse complement strand
CCTGGAATGGACAAAACGATGATGAACAAAAACCGCCAGAAAACAGCACCCCAATTCCCCCTCACATACTCGCGGCTTTTGAGAATGGCATCCATCCCTTTTAAATCCTCAGCTACAAGAACAAAGGTGGCCAAACTAAACCAAATAGCAAAAATTATCCCCGGAACGATAAAAAGCAGAAACCCACCTGCTGTAATTAAGCTAACTAAAAGGGAAGTCCACCAAAATGGGAGAATCTTGCGCCAAGATCGACGATAAGCTTCTATAACACCAACTCTCTCCTGGCTATCTTTTATCGCATAGAGCAGGGCTACTTGGCTCCATATTTGGGTAATTATCTGGATAATAAAGACCACTAAACCAAAAACTGAAGCGACTAATACCCCAATAAGGATAGAATCAAGGTCACCACTCTCAAACCTCGAAAATAAATCTTGCATGCCAACAGACAAGAAAATGAAAGAGCCACCTGTTACTAAGGTGAGCACTATTAAGGGCATTATCATGACTCCTAAGAATGTCATCAGCCGTTGTTTGTAGAGTGAAAATGCCTGACCCAAAATGGACACAGGACTAGGTAAAGCGGAGATTGTTAATGGGGATGTTGAGGATATTTGGGAAGATGGTGATTGATTGGCAATTAAATTAAAAGCCTCTGTAATATCTGCTTCTTGCCAACCATTGGCCATAAGCAAGCTCTTAATCTGTTCTCGCCCGGTTCCCAATTGGAGCTGTTGTCTAATATAATCAAGAAGTTGTTCGGTGACCATAAAATTTATTCTCTAGGCACCTTTTTACTGACAAGGCGCCTTTTTATTTCAGTTTATCCCATTCCCAACAATTCACGCAACTTCAGGCACTTTGAGAGTATTTGAAAGAAAGCTGCTTAAGCCTTTAAAAATTGACGCTTACTTTTAAAACCTCTATGCTAGCCATAGAGACAACTAATTAAAACATCAAAACACCAAAAGGAATCAAATGGATATTTTTCACTATGCCGC
>CAZCAY010000049.1:0-5238 GCA_964496955.1 uncultured Gammaproteobacteria bacterium | reverse complement strand
ATTCAATTTCTGAAAACTTAGCCCCAGTTTGATCGCCATCCCAAACATAAGCCTTCTTGGTCAATAAATCCACTACCCCTCGAAAGTTGTTCTCTTTACCAATAGGAATATTGTAAGCCACAGCTGGTGCGCCCAATCTGTCCCTAATCATTTCTAAAGTAGCAAAGAAATTAGCACCAACTTTATCCATTTTATTAACAAAACAAATTCGGGGAACTTTGTACTTATCAGCCTGCCGCCAAACAGTTTCAGACTGAGATTGGACACCTTCTTCTGCATCAAGAACAGTAACCCCACCATCTAAAACTCGCAGTGATCTTTCTACCTCGGCTGTAAAATCAACGTGGCCAGGAGTATCGATAATATTAATCCGATGCTCAACACCAGCAAAAGGCCCAATTTGAGGAGTCCAAAAAGAAGTGACAGCCGCAGAAACGATGGTAATACCCCTCTCTTTTTCCTGCTCCATCCAATCAGTAACTGTAGTTCCTTCATCAATATTCCCTAATTTATAGGTTCTGCCCGTGTAATAGAGGATTCTCTCTGTGGTAGTCGTTTTGCCCGCATCAATGTGGGCAATAATACCAATATTGCGAATTCTTTCAAGAGGATAAATTCGTGAGTCGGCACTGACCATAGTTCAACCTACCAACGGAAATGGGCAAAGGCCTTATTAGCTTCAGCTACCCGATGCATCTCTTCTTTCCGCTTCACAGCCAAACCTCTCCCTTGAGCAGCATCCAATAATTCCATCGCTAATTTCTGGGCCATAACGGGAACATTTCTGGGCATTTTGGGCAAATCAGCAACCGGACGCGCTCTGGCCGCTTCTATCAACCACCGCATCGCCAAAGACTCTTGCCGATAGCCTCTTACCTCCATGGGCACCTGATAAGAAGCCCCACCAATCCTCCTTGGTCTTACCTCCATTTTTGGCGCCGCGTTCACCACAGCCTTTTCAAAAATCTCTAAAGGGTTTTCGTTTCCTTGATCTTTAATCATATCCAAGGCCTTGTAAACAATTCTTTGGGCTAAGGTTTTTTTACCATCCTTCATGACCTTATTAATAAAACGGGCTAGCTTTTCGCTGTTATAAATTGGTTCTGGTGCAATAACCCTCTTGGGAATAGGCTTTTGAGATCTAGGCATGCTTCTTTCCTCCAATTAACCTGCTGGTGAGGCAACCTCAGATGAAGCTGGGGTCTCTTTAGCCGCACTGGCTCCCGGACGCTTGGTGCCATAAAGCGAGCGGCCTTGTTTTCGTCCAACCACACCTGTGGCGTCTAACTTGCCTCTAATAATATGGTATTTCACACCAGGTAAGTCTTTGACCCTGCCACCCCGAATTAAAACCACTGAATGCTCTGCCAATTCATGGCCAATACCTGGAATATAGGCTGTAACTTCCTGTCGATTGGAAAGATGCACTCTGGCCACCTTTCGCAAAGCTGAATTAGGTTTTTTAGGTGTCATAGTCTTAACCACCGTAATCACACCCCGCTTTTGTGGCGAAAAATACTGGGTATAGCGACCGGTCAGCGCATTGAAAGCTTTGCGCAAAACGGTAGCACGCACCTTTTTGATAACCTTCTTTCGTCCTTTTCGGACTAATTGATTAATAGTAGGCATAAACTTCAAAGCCCCAAACTGCTAATCTAAACTAAAAAAGACTAGTCACCAAACCTAGTCTTTTTTCCAACCAACTAAAAATTGTCAGATCAGCTGGTTTGGGACCAAACCTCCTTTAAACCTTAAAATTACCTCAAAAATTATAAATCAATCAGATTCCAGCGTCAATTCTCAAAGTCGCTTACCAAAACTCAATCCACTCTCGCCCTATCTGGGCTTGTTGGTATCAACCTCCCAATAATCACATTCTCTTTTAAGCCTAATAACCGATCAGTCTTACCGTTAATTGCCGCTTCTGTTAAAACATGAGTCGTTTCTTGAAATGAGGCCGCAGATAAAAACGATTCCGTGTACAAAGCAGCTCTAGTAATGCCTAAAATGACAATCTGGGCAGTAGCCGGCTCACCACCTTCTGCCAACACTCGCTGATTTTCTTCTTGAAACCTGACCTTGTCAACCAATTCATTAGGCAAAAGGTTGGTATCACCAGGGCTCTCAACCCGCACCTTATCTGACATCTTACGAACAATTACTTCAAAGTGCTTGTCGTTAATGGGCACTCCTTGCGATTCATAAACCTGCTGACAACCGTCAATAATATACCTTTGAGCTTCCTTTAAACCCTTAACTGCCAAAATTTCCTTTACATCAAGATGACCAGAGGACAATTGGGTACCTGCGGTAATAGTCTGGTTATTCTCCACTAAAAGCTCGGCTGTGGCTGGTACTAAATACTCCCTCTCCACAGGCGGTTTAATCTTAACCGATCTGATTACTACCTTATAACCTTCAGCCGTCTCTTCAATTTTGACCTTACCAGAAATTTCTGAAATTGGGGCCAAATTCTTAGGAGTTCTAGCTTCAAAGAGTTCTTCAACCCTTGGTAAACCCTGGGTGATATCCAAACCGACCACGCCTCCTAAGTGAAAGGTGCGCATTGTCATTTGGGTTCCTGGTTCGCCAATTGATTGGGCGGCAATAATACCCACAGGCACTCCCACTTCAACTATCTTCTTATTGGTCAAATCACGACCGTAACACAAAACGCAAATCCCATACTTAGCCTGACAAGTTAACGGTGAACGGACTTCAACAGAATCAATACCAGCCCGGTCAATTTCTGCAGCTTTAATTTCATTAATCTCCTCATTACGGGCAACTATTACCTTTTTAGTCTTGGGATTAACAACATTTCTGGCAGCAATCCTTCCCACCAGCCTATTGACAAAACTTGTCTTGCGATTATCAGAACGAGAAATAGTAATGCCTTCATCTGTAGCGCAATCCTCTTTTCTCACTATCACATCGTGGGCCACATCAATTAATCTCCTAGTCAAATAGCCTGATTCAGCAGTTCTTAAGGCTCGATCAGCAAAACCTTTACGGGCACCCCGAGAAGAGGTAAAGTACTCAAAAACTGATAAACCTTCCCTAAAATTCGATTTGGTGGGCAAAGGCACAATTTTCCCAGAAGGATCTACCAGCAAGCCCCGCATGCCAGCCAATTGTTTAATTTGGTCAGCGGTAGCTCTTGAACCACCAGAATCTGAAATAATACGAATTGCATTACTTTCATCGAAATTACGCCAAGTTAAATTGGCAATTTCCTCTATAGTCTGAACCCAAACTTCATTAGATAGCCTTCTCATTTCTTCTTTGGTAATCAAACCAGCTTTAAAATTCTTCTCAATGGCCTCCACTTTTTTATCAGCTTCAGCAATAATTTGATCTTTTTGGGGAATAATCTTGTTATCAAAAATGGAAACTGACAAACCAGACCAAGTAGCAGCTGAAAACCCCAAAACCTTCAAGTTGTCAATTACTTCCACAATCACCTCTTCAGGGTAACGATCATAAATCTCACTAATAATATTCTTAATTGTCGAGGCCTTTACAGGCTCGTTGATAAATCCAAAACCTTCAGGCAAAGCCTCATTAAAGATAACCCTACCAGCTGTAGTGGTAATAATCTTATTATTATCAACTAACTTGATTGGGGTTCTGGGAGAGATTTTGCCGCTTTCATAAGCTAAAATAACCTCTTTGTCGTCTTTGAAAAGAGTTTTGGGGGTAGGTAGAGAAGGATCTAATGAAGTAAAATAATAAACACCCAGAGCCATCTCCTTATTAGGTAACGTAATAGGAGTGCCATCAGCAGGTCTCAGCAAATTTTTAGAAGCCAGCATTAATTCTTTAGCTTCCTTTTGAGCATCAGCAGATAAGGGCACGTGAACTGCCATCTGATCACCATCAAAGTCAGCATTAAAGCCAGCACAAATACAAGGGTGGATTCGAATGGCATCGCCCTCAATCAAAACAGGATAAAAGGCTTGAATGCCTAGTCTGTGGAGGGTGGGCGCTCTATTTAACAGCACAGGGTGATTAACAGTAATCTCCTCCAAAATATCCCAGACTTCAGCAGTTCTTCTTTCCAAAATATGCTTAGCGCTTTTGACATTAGGTGCAAAGCCTTTGGCAATAAGTTCCCTTAATACAAAGGGTTTAAACATCTCCAAAGCCATTTCTTTTGGCAATCCAGTCTGATTCAAATGCAGTTCAGGACCAACCACGATAACCGAGCGACCAGAATAATCCACCCGTTTGCCCAGCAAATTCTGCCTGAAACGACCCTGTTTACCTCTTAACATATCTGATAATGAACGGAGTTGGCCAATAGTTGTAGTTCTCAAAGTCAACCGTTGCGATGAATCAATTAAAGCATCAACTGCCTCCTGGAGCATTCGCTTTTCATTTCGCAAAATAATTTCAGGGGCCCCCAATTCAATCAACTTCTTTAAACGATTATTGCGATTAATAACCCGTCTATAAAGATCGTTTAAATCTGAAGTAGCAAACCGCCCACCTGATAATTGAACCATCGGTCTTAAATCAGGAGGCAACACAGGCAACACCCGCAAGATTAACCACTCAGGCTTAATTTGAGCCTGTCTCATCCCTTCAACAACCCGCAACCTCTTGGTTGCCTTAATTCTCCTTTGGCCAGTTGTTTGCTGAATTTCTTCACGCAATTGCACTGCTAATTCTGCTAAGTCTAAATTCTGGAGAACTTCCAATAAAGCTTCTCCTCCCATACCTACCTTCACAAAGTCCCCAAGATTATTCTCCGTCAACTTCAAATAATCATCTTCAGAAATTAAGTCATATTGCTTAATCCCTCTAATCAGTTCAGCTAACCTCTGGTAGGTGGCCTCTAACTTACTGATCTCTGCAACTTGCGAATTCGTTATTCCTGCTACTTTTTGCCTCAATTGGAGATTTAATTCTTCAATTTTCAACTCCTGCTGCTCGGTGGCCTTAATCTTCCTGCGCACCTTATCAATTTCAGTTTTGGTTTCTTCCTCAACCTGCTTAATTTGAGCAGCAAACTTATTAGCAACCTCTTGCTTTTCCTTATCCAACAACACCCCTATCTGATTCAAACACTCTTTCCGACGCTTCTCATCTACCCTAATAACCAAATAAGAGGCGAAATAAACCACAGCTTCTAAGTTTTTGGGGGAAATATCCAAAAGTAACCCTAATTTTGAGGGCGCTCCCTTAAAAAACCAAGCATGGGCCACAGGGGAAGCTAAAGTAATATGACCCATC
>CAZCAY010000048.1:0-5263 GCA_964496955.1 uncultured Gammaproteobacteria bacterium | reverse complement strand
AATGTGATCAGTTGGTTGAACAATTAGTGAGGCCAACTGGTTTAGTTGATCCAGTTGTTGAGATTAGGCCAACTGCTGGTCAAATCGAGGATTTGATTAAAGAAATTACTCAAAAGATAGCCAAAAAACAGCGAATATTGGTCACTACCTTAACCAAGAGGATGGCTGAAGATTTGGCTGATTTTCTTGCCGATAGAGGTATTAAAGTCCATTATCTCCACTCAGAGATTGATACTTTGGATAGGGTTGACATTTTGGATAATTTAAGATTGGGTAAATTTGATGTAGTTGTAGGTATTAATTTACTCAGGGAAGGATTAGATTTGCCTGAGGTCTCTTTGGTGGCTATTTTAGACGCTGACAAGGAAGGCTTTTTGAGAAGTAAGACAAGTTTAATTCAATTAATGGGTAGGGCGGCTAGACATGTTGAAGGCCAGGTCATAATGTATGCAGATACTCTCACCAACGCTATTAAAGAGGCAGTAGCTGAAGTTGAGAGACGAAGAGCTGTCCAGCTTGCCTATAATAGAGAACATCAAATTAATCCCCAAAGTGTGACCAAACCAATTAGGGGTAAGCTAATTGAGCGAGAGAAAGCTGATTCACCCCCAAAAATGTTGGCTACAGACCAAGTGATAGCCAAGGCTATTGAACGTTTTAAAGAAGGTAGTTTATTGCCTGATGATAGGCAAAAATTACTCAAAATTCTCAAAAGAGAGATGAGAGAAGCTGCTCGTAATTTAGAATTTGAAAGAGCAGCAGTCTTAAGAGATCAGTTGTTACTCTTACAATCTGGAAAATATGAGTCAAGATAAAATTATTATTAAAGGCGCCAAAGTCCATAATTTAAAAAACATTAATGTCAGTATTCCTAAAAACCGGTTGGTGGTATTTACCGGTATTTCCGGATCTGGTAAATCCTCTTTAGCCTTTGACACTATTTATGCAGAAGGTCAAAGGCGCTATGTTGAAAGCTTATCAGCATATGCCAGGCAATTTTTAGGGGTAATGGACAAGCCAGATGTTGATTCTATTGAGGGGTTGTCTCCTGCTATCTCCATAGATCAAAAATCAGCCTCTCACAATCCAAGATCAACAGTGGGGACAATTACTGAGATTTATGATTATCTCAGATTACTGTTTGCCAGAATCGGTCACCCTCACTGTCCAATTTGTGGTAGGGAAATAGCCCATTTATCACCTGAACAGATTGTTGATGAAATCCAAAAAATTGCTACCCAATACCCAACCCAGAAATGCAAAGCGCTCATCTTAGCTCCTATTGTTAAAGATAGAAAAGGTGAGTTTAGTCAGCTCTTTGAAGATTTGCGGAAAAAAGGGTACTCAAGGGTCAGAATTGATGGGGTAATTCATGCCCTTGATGAGGAGTTTGTTCTCATTAAAACTAACAGACATTCCATAGAGGTGGTCATCGATCGGTTAGTTTTGCCTGCTGATAAACAGAGGTTAGCTGAGTCGGTAGAACAGGCGCTAAGGTTAGGGGAAGGCAATTTAATTGTTTCTGTGATTTTGGATAAGTCGTTTGATATTCCTGACAATCCTCAGCATTTGAAAGACTATCTGTTTTCTGAAAAATTCGCTTGTCCTGTGGACAACATTGCTTTGGCTGAAATTGAGCCTAGGACGTTCTCCTTTAACTCGCCCCACGGTGCTTGCCCTACTTGTACTGGTTTAGGGAGTTTATTAGAAGTAGATCCTGAATTAATTTTCAACCCCCGCTTATCCATTGCTGAGGGAGGAATTTTACCATGGGGGAGAGTTCTTTCCTATGACACTTGGTTTACCAGATTACTGGAAAAAGTAGCTGAGCAAAAGGGTTTTTCCTTAAATGAGCCTATTGGCCAATTATCTGAAGCTACTAGGCAATTTTTGCTTTATGGCTCTGATGAAATCTTTGAAGTCACTGGTGAAAATCGGTTTGGTCGGATTACCACTATTCGCGAGATTTTTCCTGGCATTATTGCCAGTCTCTCTCAAAAGTACAAAGAAACCGAATCAGAGTATGTCAAACGGGAAATTGAAAGATTCATGCGTGTCCAGGTGTGCCCTGATTGTCAGGGAAGCCGCTTAAAGCCAGAGGCTCTTTCTATTACCATTGACAATCTATCTATTGCCCAAGTATCTCACTTGTCAATTAATGAGCTTAAAGGGTGGATTAATAAGCTGGCAAACAATACCAACAATATCCTTTCCCAAAGAGAAGCAACTATTGCCAAGCCCATCCTAAAAGAACTGGCAGTTAGAATTGGTTTTTTAGTGGATGTAGGGTTATCTTATTTGACAATTGACAGATCTGCTAACACGTTAGCTGGTGGAGAAGCTCAAAGGATACGTTTGGCCTCTCAAATCGGTTCAGGATTATCTGGCGTTCTTTATGTTTTAGATGAACCATCAATTGGTCTTCATCAAAGGGATAATGCTAAGTTAATTAATACCCTCACCAAGTTGCGCGATTTAGGAAACACGGTTATTGTGGTTGAACATGATAGAGATATGATGATGGCTGCTGATTATCTTTTTGATTTTGGGCCAGGCGCCGGCGAACACGGTGGAGAAATTGTGGCTGCGGGGACTGTTGATCAAATTATTAACAATCCAGCTTCTCTAACTGGACAGTATTTATCAGGCAAGAAAAAAATTGAAGCCCGTTTGCCAAGCAGTAGCAAACTCCCTAATGATAAATACCTGGTTGTCTTAGGAGCGCGTGAACATAATTTAAAAGGGATCAATGTGAAATTTCCTTTATCAAGGCTGATTTGCGTAACAGGAGTGTCAGGTTCAGGCAAGTCAACGTTAGTCCATGACATTCTCTACAAGGCTTTGGCGGCTCAGCGGGGCCATTCAAAAGAAAAACCAGGTAAGCATGAGGGTATATTGGGGAGTGAGAACATTGACAAGGTTATTCTCATTGATCAGTCACCAATTGGGCGCACCCCCAGGTCTAATCCCGCCACTTATACTGGTGTCTTTACTCCCATTAGAGAGCTTTTTGCCAAAACTTTGGAAGCTAAGATTAGAGGGTATAGGCCTGGTAGGTTCTCATTTAATGTGAGGGGAGGGCGTTGTGAAAGTTGTGAAGGAGAAGGTCAGGTGAAGATTGAAATGCAATTTTTGCCAGACGTTTATGTTGATTGTGAAGTGTGCGGCGGTAAACGCTACACCCAAGAGGCTTTAGAAATTCAGTATAAAGGCAAGAATATTGCCGATGTTTTGGAAATGTCCGTTGAGGAAGCACTTCACTTTTTTGCTCATATTCCCCAAATTCAAAGCAAACTTGCTACCCTTTTTGATGTAGGTCTAGGATACATTAAGTTAGGCCAACCAGCTCCCACCCTTTCAGGGGGCGAAGCCCAGCGGTTAAAACTAGCCACTGAATTATCCAGACGTTCAACTGGCAAAACTCTTTACATTCTTGACGAACCCACCACCGGACTTCACTTTGCGGATATTGAAAGGCTGTTACATATTTTAAGAAGGTTGGTTTCCGTTGGTAACACAGTTGTTGTAATTGAACATAATCCTGATGTTATTAAAAACGCCGATTGGATTGTTGATTTAGGCCCTGAAGGGGGAGATGAAGGCGGTTTGGTGGTTGCTGAAGGGACACCCCTTGATGTGGCGCGGGTAAAAAAATCATACACGGGCCAGTTTTTAGCCAGGGAATTTAAACTTCAATTCTAGTATACTGGTTTTATGAGAGAACGTTGGCGTCTAGTTTTAGCTACTATCACAGTTGCCATTTTGACCGCTTTAATTATTCCTAATAAGGCTTTTGCCCAAGGCGAATTTCAAACTGATTACGAGGTTACCTATACCATTGATGTCACAGGGCGCACCCATGTTAAACAGAGCATTACTTTAACCAATAAAACAACCCGCTATTATGCTACCAAATTTAGTCTATCTCTAGGAGTAACTAAGGTCAATAATATTAAAGCCTCTGACAATAATGGACCATTAGAAGCAGTTTCCAAATTTGATAATAACACTACCACCATTGAGGTACTCTTTTCCCAGCGGGTGGTAGGCCTGGGTAAGGTTTATAGCTTTACCTTAGAATACGACGCTCCAGAGATAACTAATAAAGCAGGGCAAATCTGGGAAATTACTATCCCTAGATTGGAAGATAATCCTGAAATTAACAGTTATAGCCTGCAACTTTTAGTTCCTGTCAATTTTGGGCCAGCAGCCTTTATTACTCCCCCACCTATTGAGGAGAGTGTCGGTAATTATCGGGGTTATAAATTTACCAAAGACCAGCTTGTCAAGAAAGGTATTGCCGCTTCATTTGGCACAAAACAGATTTTTTCTTTTAACCTCAAATACCACTTGGCCAATCCTAATATTGTTCCTGCCATCTTTGAAATTGCCCTCCCCCCTGATACTGCCTATCAGCGTCTAATCTACAGTGATATCACCCCGAAACCGCTGAATGTGGTGGTTGATAAAGATGGTAACTGGCTTGCCAGATACCAGCTTAACAGCCGAAGTAAGATAGAGGTCGTGGTTAGTGGCCAAGTGGAGATCTACCCAACACCTAGGAATGATTTTAGACCAAGGAAACTGACCCCACCAGAAAAGCAAGCTTATTTGGCGCCTCAACCCTTTTGGGATGTTACTAATCCTCAGATTGTTCAAAAAGCTTCAGAGTTAAAAACCGCTGATAAAATTTACGAATTTGTGGTCAATTACTTAAGTTATGACCAAAAACGTCTTGATGCTGACATCGTCAGACGATTGGGGGCTGTTAATGCCTTCGAGAATCCTAATAGAGCTGTGTGCATGGAATTTACCGATCTCTTTATCGCTCTAGCTAGAGCCGCCGGCATACCAGCAAGAGAAATTAATGGTTTTGCCTATAGCCAAAACGAAAGGCTGAGGCCTTTATCATTGCGTTCCCAAGGGATTGATATTCTCCATGCATGGCCAGAATATTGGGATGACGAAAAAGGATGGATAGCTGTTGATCCTACGTGGGGTTCAACGTCCGGAGGTGTTGACTATTTTTCCAAATTAGACTTTAACCATTTTGCCTTTGTGGTTAAAGGTCTATCAAGTCAAACACCTCTACCTGCTGGTGCTTATAAATTGGAAGAAAACCAAGAGAGAGATGTAAAAGTAGAGCTGGCCAAGCAAGTTGTAGAACCTAAAAAAGATTTTAATTTGAATTTGAAAGTCCCTCCTTCTTTAATCTCACTCATTGCTGGCGATTTCTATGTGGTGGTTAGTAATACTGGTAACA
>CAZCAY010000047.1:4561-5329 GCA_964496955.1 uncultured Gammaproteobacteria bacterium | reverse complement strand
TTATGTTACTGCTCGTGAAGAGTATTTAACGAGCCGCAACACATATTTAAAATTTCAAACTCTCATTTCCAAACAAGAAGCCTTTGACAAAACCAAAGCCTATCTGACAGCAGTCGTCAACTTGCTCAAAACTTATCTTTTAACCTATAAGGTGCGAGTGGAAGATGTGCCTTTCCAAGACGCTAAGTTAAAACAATCAATCATTACAACTATTGATAAAGAACTGGTCATCCTTGGACAATTTCAAAACAACATCAACAACACCCAACTTTTAGAAGACTTTCCCAAATTATCCCAAAGTATGGAAGCCAACTACACCAAGCTCAAACAAGACATTAAAATTGCCACTCTAACCCTGCGGGTGGCGGAAGCCCAATCGCAAACAGCTACCATCATTGAGATTGCTAATAGGTTACAGACAAAAATTGAAGCAGCAAAAACTGCCGGGAAAGATCTTAAACAAATTGAACGGGGACCCTTAGAAATGCGCAACTTAATGGACCAAGCCAATCAAAAATTAGCCCAAGCGCAAGCCGCAGCTCAAGCTGGTAACCAATCTAGAGTGGAGACGCGTATTCAAGAAGCTAATGACCTAATCTGGCAATCTTTAAGATTTGCCAGAGAAGTAATCTCAGGGTTAATCTAAATGGCAATTAATCAAACAACTGAATTCGCAAATCAATTGACTCAGACCAATCCCAATGAATTGGCCCAGCTAACTCCTGCTAAAAAACCCAAGTTTAAAACTCCCAAAAAGATTGTCTTACT
>CAZCAY010000047.1:0-4551 GCA_964496955.1 uncultured Gammaproteobacteria bacterium | reverse complement strand
ATTAGTTTAATGATTGGTCTTACCTTTATCCCTTTTAAGAAAAAACCAGTAAACAGTAACCTTGTAACACCGCCCACCTCTAACAATTTGCCTCAACCTTCTATTAACCCCATTATTAATATCACCGATAGTGAATTAAAAGCTATTAACGAAAGGCTTGAGCAGTTGCAAAAGGATCTACGCGCGCCCTTTAACTATCAAGAATGGCTCGCTTTTCCCAATATTGAACTCAACGTCAGCTTCTAGAAGAGCAATTATATTTGCACTTCACAAAACAATCTGCTAGAATAGCAGAGCAATTCAAATGGCAACAAAAAGCAATCAATCAATCTATACTGGCAATACTATTGGGGAGAATATTAAAAACCAGCTCAAATCGTTCCCTCGGGATTTAGGGCAACAATTTTTTGAGCAGGCGGTCAAACCCTTACCAGAGGACGTCATAGAGCAATTAACCGGGAAAGCAAGGCCCCAAAAAGAAACTGCCGGTCAGCGGGAACAGATCGTTATTTTCTCTGCAAAAGAGGAGCAGAAACGGCAAGAAATGGAAGTCAAAGATATGCTCGTCAAGCGCCAGATTGAAATTATTAGAAGCCAGTTGGCTGCTGAGCAAAGGGCCTATCAAGCGCAAGTGAATCAATTAAAAGAGACAATTGAAACAATGGCTAAAAGTATTGATATAAAAGTCAACCTATCTGTTGAGCAACCAGGAGAAAAGGCTGGAGTCTATCACACCAATTTCCTAGAAAAGATGCTTTCCCTAATACTCACAAAGGTTGATCAAGCCAAAGATTGGAGCCAAAGGATGACTGCCAGAGCTCGAGGCAAAAGACCACAAGGTTTACAAGTGTTCTGGCAAAAAGGAGCATCGCAACAGCAAATAACTGAGCAAGGCACAATGATGCTCCAAGGCTAACGAGGATTGGGTGGTTAGCTCAGTTGGTTCAGAGCGTCGCAGTGACATTGCGAAGGTCAGAGGTTCAAATCCTCTACCACCCACAAATTCAGCAATCAAAACTCTCTCCTTATGAGGCTTTCTCAACACTATCTCTCACCCAAACGTTTTTTAAAAAAATTATTTTCGCCTTATCATCTAGAACGATAGGGAAAAGTTAGTTAAACAAGCCAATATGGAAGGTGAAAATTGAGAAACAGTAGCCCTATAGGGCTTAAAAGCCAAAGTTATCCCCAATCAAGAAGTGGTTAAATTATTATCTTTAGAAAATTAGTCATTTCTTTACACCTCTGGCCACTGAGGGCCAGGTTACGTCACCATCAAAGAATTATGAGGTAACAAAAGCCAATCAAAGGATTAACTCCCATCAAAAACCAGCCCAAAATCCCCATAAAGCCGCAAATAGCCCTAGAATCATCTTGATTCTAATCTGGCTTTATTGGTATGCTATTATTCAGGAAATAAACACTCATTAACCATCAAAACCTCTAGCTATTAGGACAAATTGAAATTAAGGCAAAACTAGTGGCAGAAGAAAAAGTTATTGAAAAATATTATATTGAAGTTACCGCATCGGGGCGAAAGAAATTTATTCACGGTCTACTTAGTGGTTTAGGATGGGGGATAGGGGTAACCTTTGGTACCGCTCTTTTCATTACCATCATAAGCATTCTTGTCTCAAAAATTGACTTTGTGCCAATCTTGGGGCAATTCCTAGCCGACGTCATCCGCGTAGCTCAAGCCAATCTAGCAAACAAATGAATTTAAGCAAATTCAAAGACCACCGAGAAATAGGTAGAGAGTTAGAGCTTTTTCTCTTTGATGAAAGCTCTCCAGGCTGTGTTTACTGGCTCCCCAAAGGCATGGTGATTTTCAAAACCTTGGAAAAATTCATTCGCGATATTTTAGATAAAAGTGGTTATGAAGAAATCTCCACTCCCATTATTGTCAAAAGCGATTTTTTCAAAAAATCAGGCCATTGGCAGTTTTTTAAGGAAAATATGTTCAATTTCAAAGTAGAGGGGGAATCATGGTCGTTAAAACCTATGAACTGTCCTGAAGCAACCGTAGTTTATAAATTTAAAACCAGAAGCTACCGCGATCTACCGTTAAGGTTTAGCGAGATAGGGCGTTTGCACCGCAACGAGCTTACCGGCACTTTAAACGGTTTATTCAGAACGCGCCAGTTTGTAATGGATGATGCCCATATTTTTTGCCGCATTGACCAAATTCAAGAGGAAATAGCTCACATTTTGGATATCATTATCACCTTTTATAAAAATCTTAACTTGCCAGTTACTTTTGGATTAGCAACCAAACCTCAAAAAGCCTTAGGTAGGGAAGCAGATTGGCAAACAGCCGAAGAGCAATTAGCCCAAGCACTCCACAGCCACCAAATCAAATTTGATACTCTCAAAGGGGAAGGTGCTTTTTATGGGCCAAAAATCCATGTTGATTTTAGAGATTCGTTAAACCGCACTTGGACAATGGCCACAATCCAGGTTGATTTCCAAATCCCTGAAAGAATGGATTTAGTCTATGTCAATGAGCAAGGTCAGGGTCAAAGACCAGTCATGATCCATCGGGCAATATTGGGCACTTTTGAAAGATTCATTGGCATTCTTACAGAGATTTACCAAGGAGCTTTTCCAACTTGGTTATCTCCTGTTCAGGTTATCATTTTGCCCATTTCGGAAAAATACACCAACTTTGCAGTTCAAGTTAATAATTTGCTGGTAGCAGCCGGTCTCAGGTGTGAAACCGATAATCGCAATGAGACCCTTTCTGCCAAAATCCGCACTGCCACTATCCAAAAGATCCCTTATTTACTGGTAATAGGGGAAAGGGAAGCAAAGGAAAAAAAAGTGGCAGTCAGGACTAGAGAAGGCAAAGACTTAGGTTGCCAATCGGTTGATGAGTTTATCAAAATGATTTCAAGCGAGATTGAAAACCTCCAAATGTTGTGATATCATTTAGCCTTTGAAGGAGGAAAAATCGCGCCAAAGCTTTATCGCATTAACCAAAATATTACCGCCCCAACGGTCCGGTTAATCGATGAAAACGGCAAACAATTAGGGATTGAGCCTTTAAGCGTAGCTTTGGGGAAAGCCAGAGAGTTAGGTGTTGATTTGGTAGAAATTGCTCCCCAAGCTAATCCTCCAGTTTGTAAACTGGTTGATTTTAAAAAATTTCGTTATCTTGAACAGATAAAGCAAAAAGAAGCCAAAAAACATACCAAAGAGGCAGAAGTTAAAGAGATCAGAGTTGGTCCCTTTGTTTCTGACCATGATCTAGCAGTTCGGGTTAAGCGAATGACAGAGTTTTTCAAAAAGGGTTATCGGGTTAAAATGACAGTCAAATTTACAGGTCGCCAAATGGCCCACACCGAATTTGGACCGCTTATAATTAAGAAAATAATGGATAATTTTGGGAACCAAATCAGAGTAGAGAGACCAGCTAAAATGGAGGGTAAGCAATATTCAATTATTTTAGCGCCTGCCAAATAGTAAGCTGAAATGAAAGCTAAGACCAAAAAATCAGCAGCCAAAAGATTTAAAAAAACTAAAAGCGGTAAAATCTTGCGTCGCCATCAAATGGCCAGCCATTTAAAGACCAAGAAATCACCAAGCCGTCTTCGCAGGCAAAAACAGACTGAAATTGTCTCTAAATTTGATAAAAAAAGGATAGAAAGGCTTTTACCGTATGGCTAGGGTTAAAACAAGCGTTGCCAGCAAAAAAAGACACAAAAAAGTCCTTAAGTCTGCTACTGGCTACCGTTCAACGCGCCATAAACTTTACCGCCGAGCCCATGAGGCGACTTTGCGAGCAGGAGCGGCAGCGTTCGCTGGCAGAAAATTGAAAAAACGCGACTTTAGGGCCTTATGGATTAGGAGGTTATCAGCTGCCGTGAAGCCTTTTGGTTTAAACTACAATCAATTTATTCACAGCCTTAAAAAAGGCCGTATTGAACTAGACAGGAAAATTCTTGCTGACTTGGCGGTTAATAAACCCCAGGTCTTTGAAAAAATCGTTGCCAGCATCAAAAAATAGACTATCTCCTACCCAACTTAAAAGTCCTTTTAATTAAACTGCCTATTTTGCTATGATGTTAGTATGGAAACAGCAATTAACAAGTTTTTAGCAGAAGCTGAAAAAGACTTGGCAAGCGTTCAAACTCTAGACGAATTGGAAGAATGGCGTGCCCAATACTTCGGCAAGGCAGGTATTTTTAACAAATTGACCCAAAGTTTAGCCCAAACCCCGGCCGAGGAAAGAGCCTCTCTAGGCAAGCTTGCTAATCTGGCTAAAAATAATCTCCTCCAAAAGCTTAATCAAAAAAGGGCTACTTTGCTTGCAAGCCAAAAGGCCAATATAGACATTACCCAACCTGCCCAAAAAATCACCATTGGTCACTTGCATCTTATTACCCAAACCATTAATCAAATTGTGGAAATATTTAAGCCATTAGGCTTCAATCGGGTGAGACATCCGGAAGTAGAATGGGATTATTTTGCTTTTGAAGCCTTAAATATGCCCAAAGACCATCCAGCCAGAGACGAATGGGAGACATTCTTCATTAATGAAAAAATTGTGCT
>CAZCAY010000046.1:0-5385 GCA_964496955.1 uncultured Gammaproteobacteria bacterium | reverse complement strand
TATGTTGCTGGTCAGCTAGATAAATGATACTTTCTGACGGCAAAATTTTCCTAACTGCCAAGAGGATGGAAAGACCCCCCACTCCAGAGTCAAAAATACCAATAGGTTGATTGCTCCTAACCTGCATTGCTCCAAACCCAAATCAGGCAAGGGCGAAAAACAAACCAATAATCGCAAAAAGGGCAGCCGCTAACCAAAAGCGGGCCACAACCTTAGGCTCTTCCCAACCTTTGTTTTGAAAATAAAGATGAAGCGGCGCAACCTCAAAAAGTTTTCTCTTGCGGAATTTTTTAGACAAAAGTTGGAGAGCAGACGAAGCCACCTCAACCACAAAAACACCCCCAATAATGGCTAAAGCCAAAACCTTACCTAACAACAAAGCTATTACTGCCAAAGTAGCACCAAAAGACAAAGCCCCCACATCGCCAAGCCAAATTCTGGCCGGATAAACATTAAAATAAAGGAAAGCAATTAACGATCCAATCCAAATACCAATAAAAATTGATAAAGTCGAATCCAAAAAATTGGCAGAAATGGTCAGAAACGTTAAAAGACAAATTAAAAGCACGCCTGTGGCCAGACCATCCAAACCATCAGTGATATTAACAGCATTGGCAAAAGCGACAATAACAAAAGCGGCAAAAGGGATAAACAACACTCCAATATCATAGACATTAACGAAGCTAATATTGACAATACTAATACCTAAAATTTTATAGAGGAAAGATGCAATAATAAATGCCAAAACCCACTGGATTAAAAATTTATACTTAAAAGACATGCCCCAAAATTTTGTTCGAGGCAATTTAAAGGTTTTAATGAAATCGTCATAAAAACCTAAAGCAGCAAATGACAAAAACGTAAAAAGGAGAATGAAAACTTCCTTTTCAAAAGGATAAAGTGAAGTTATGACTAACCCTAACTGGCCCCTCAACCAAATTAAGACCAAGGAAAGGATAGTAACCACAATCACGATGAGCAAACCCCCACCTACAGGAGTGCCTACTTTCCAAGCATGCAAGCGATCAAAAATAGGTGTTCTTTTTTCAAAAATATCCTTAGTTTGCTGTTGCTGTCTTTGAAACTTAATCTTATAAAGCAGGTCAATGTATGGGATAAGCAAAACACTAATGGTAAAAAATGAAAGCAAAATAAATAAAAGAATCTGTTGCATTATAATATAAGGAAATATTTTCCTAAGACCAAAAGACCAATAATCACAGCGCCAATTGAGGCCACTAAAACCATACCAGCAGAAACATCCTTAGCTACTTTTGCCTGCTGACGCCACTCACTTGTTACCAAGTCTGTCACTGCCTCAATGCTGGTGTTAATCATCTCAGCAGTCAAAACTAAAACGATTGTAAAGGTTAAAATAGCCCACTCTGTAATAGAAACTCGAAAATAAAAGGCCAAAAAGATAACGGTTAAAGCCGCTGCTAAGTGGATGGTAAAATTAGGTTGGGTTTTAAAGGCATAAAAAATACCAGCAAAGGCCGCCTTAAACGAGATAATATGCTTTCTAACTCTCTGTCTCATAAGACCTTGCTTTTAGATTATCCCACTTTCTGTCAACTTTAGGCTACAAAGTGTGACCTCGCAGTCTGTAGCGTACCGCTTCAAAAGCGGCAATGGGCCAATACCAAAGGGATATGGGTAAATCGTGGGCATGGATAG
This sequence comes from uncultured Gammaproteobacteria bacterium, assembly GCA_964496955.1. Taxonomy (GTDB): domain Bacteria; phylum Patescibacteriota; class Microgenomatia; order Curtissbacterales; family CAZCAY01; genus CAZCAY01. The sequence goes on along the minus strand of CAZCAY010000046.1, from coordinate 3,708 downwards.
TTGAAAACATCTCACCCCCAAAACCGGTTTTAAAAAGGGTGATACCCGCCCATGGGTGATTGGGGTTGCCATAAGGATCAATCCCTCCCCAAAAATTATAGAACTTTTTCCCCCTTCTTTTAGCCTCCTTAATCGCTTCCCATTGAATTAAATAAGACCCTGGTACTTTCGTATTCAAAGAAGCGCCATGGTTATAAAATGCCGAATCACCAAAGAAAGTAATGACAGCGGCAGCAATAATCTCACTTGCAAACTTGGCAAAAATGAGAAGAGCATCGTTTGTCTTGCAAAAGACTTCAAATTGGGTGGTAATGTATTTTCTGGAAAAAGGAATAAAGCGATGGCGAGCAACGGTTACTGCTTCTAACCGATAGTAGGTTTCCAAATCATGAGGATTAGTGCTAGTCACAATCTTCACACCTTCTCTTTGGGCTTTGTTAATAAGATAACGCGTCGTTCGGCGCATCTGAGCCAAAAGTTCATCTTCTGGCTTACTGAGATCCAAAATCCAAGTGACTTCTGCCGGCACCCTGACAGGAGCTTTTCGTAACCCTAATGAGGCTAATAATCGGTTATTATTATCACTGTCACTCATTAATGGCCTCAACCTTATAAACTTCAGGCGATGTTGGCGACTAAGCACTTTGAGGTGGTCAATAATCACCTGCCAGTAATCCCGTCTATTAAAATCGCTCAATAATGGACCTGCTGGGCAAAGCAAAAAATTACCCTTCCTGCTAATGGTCACCACTGCCAAACAAACCCCTTTTAAGCCACCACCTTCATATAACCCCAAAGGGAGGGCCTGATCGCCCATCTCATTATTAAATTCAACCCAATGCCAAGAGCTCAAAAAATTAGCAGGCCTAAACCTCTCAACAAATTTATCCCAAATTTTCTGGTTTTCAACCAGTTTAACGGTTAAATCCATAAAACGCTTTTATTACATCAACAACTTTTATTGCCGCACGCGAATCTAAATTGGGGTTAGTTGGTAAATTAACAACCTTTTTGGCCAATCTCTCAGCTGTCGGGCAAGAGCCTTCCATATAACCGACTGTTGTTAAATTAGCAGCCGGGGTCACTACCGCTCGATACCAGTCACCTAACACTACACCCTTTTTCTGGGCAAAGCTCAGTAAGCTGGCAGCATCCTCAACAAGCAATGGCAACCTCAACCAAATAGCACCTTGCACAGATAGATTGGGAAGCAATATCTGCCCATTAGAGAATGGCTTGAGTGATTGTAAATATATTCCAGCCATCTGCTGACGATGATTATTATAAGTTGCTAACTTCTTAAGCTGGTGCCAAGCTAAGGCAGCTAATGCAGCAGGCATTTTTGACGGAAAAAAACGCGGTCTACCTCCTCTTTTTTCTTCAGGATAAACAGAGCGGGATAATAAGGACAAACGCTGCAAAACAGTCAATAAAAATTTGCCAATAGCCAAATGAGAAAGAGGCAAAATTGCCCGCATCGCCAGAGGATGAAAAAGCTGTTGAGCAACCCACCACCAGGGCGGTTCTGGCAGGCTAGAAAGCACCAATGCCACCTTTTTAGCAATCTGTGGATTACTAGTGACAATCATTCCCCCAAAAACTGAGGAGATGACTTTATCCCTCCCAAAACTAAAAAAGGAAACATCTCCAAAACTACCCAATAATTTTTCAGCAAATTTAGCCCCCAGCGCATGCGAACAATCCTCAATTAAGATTAGCTTATGTTTTTTGGCAATGTTGGCAATCCTATCAATGGCTGCCGGAATGCCAAAAGTATGCTGAACAATGATCGCTTTAGTGGATGGGCTAATCTTCCCTTCCAGTTTCTCTGGGTCAAGATTAAACGTTCGGTCAATATCAGCATAAACAGGTTTGGCACCGGCCCAAATAATGGCATTGGGTACTGCCACACAAGTAAATGCTTGAATAATCACTTCATCAGATGGGCCAATGCCCAAAGCCTTCAAAATCACAAACTCTGCGCTTCGGCCACTGTTAACAGCAAAGGCTTGAAAGTCGCGCCCAAACATAGCTGCAAAATCCCGCTCTAAATGATGAACCACATCCTCGCCAACCCATTTAGAAGGAGCAAACAACAACTTACCTGCTAAATCAACATCGTCCTTTTGATTGTTAGGTGCCAGAGCAATGTTAATGGGCTTCACGACCAAAAACCACCTCTCTTACCGCTTGAGGAATTCTCCCATCCACTAAAATCACCAGGGGCGACTGCTTTAATAATTGATCAAACTCTTTTTTAAAAGCTGCCAAATCATCAATGAGCCACCATTTAGCCAAGTCGGATTGAGCAACCCCCTTGCTAAACTGACCAAAAGCCTCCTTTGAAGTCACAAAAATCCTCCTAATACCCCGCATTTCCTTGGCCAACTCCTGATGGACCCGATGAGCCTGCTTGCCAAGCTCAATAATACCAGGTGTAATAACCACCTTGTCATAATTGTTAAAAACTGCTAAATACTTCAGGGCAGCCCTAAAACCTTGTTGATTAGTGCTATAGGAATCGTCAATAATCAAATGGCGGCCTCTTTTAACCAACTTCATAGCCCAAGCGGGTGTTTGCAATTTCTTGGCAGCCCTTGCAATTTCTCCTAAACTCATTCCGCAAACTGTCGCCACCGCGCAAGCCCCCAAAAAGTTCTCACAGAAATGACCTCCATGAAAAGGCAACTCCAGTTGAGACTTGCGACCATTAATGATTAACTCAAAACGCAAACTTTTAACACCCATTTCTCTAATCCGTCCAGCCACAAAAAGCTTTTTAGTCAATGGCAACTTATCAAATAATCCAAAAAGCAAAACTTTTACTCCCTGTTTTTGGGCTAATTTTGCCATTTTAAGACAGTAAGGATTATTGGCATTAAAGATGGCCACACCGTTTTTAGGCAAGCTGGCTACCAATTCGTACTTGGCTTCAATTAATTGATCCATTCCGCCAAAAAGAGCTATATGTTGATTGGTAATACCTGTAACCACAGCAATTTGGGGAGGGGCTATTTTACAACTTTCAGCAATTTCTCCCTTTTTATAAGCTCCCATTTCAATCACTGCTATGGCGGTAGCGGGTTTGAGCAAACGGATAAGATTTTTGGCGATGACTAAAGCTGTATTCTCATTAGCAGGGGTTTTAATAACCCTAAACTTTGAACCCAAAATGGCAGCTGTGAACTCCTTAGTAGTAGTCTTGCCATAACTACCAGTAATACCGACAATGGTCGGATTGGTTTTGTCTACCAACCTTCTAGCTTTCATCATCAAATACTGCTTAACAAAATAAACAGGCAAAGCAGTTAGCAAAACCGCTACCAACAACGCCAAAAGGAGTAAGACATGCAAAAAAATGAAGACAACAACCATTTCACTACTATCTCTCCCTATTTTGGGCAAAACAAGCGGCCAAAAAACGCCTATTGTTCCCACCACCGCACCAATTAAAATCAACCAGATCCGCCCAGTCCAAACAGGGCGCCGCCAATTTCGACCTAACAAATCTTGACCCAATTTGAGAACGCCCAAAATCAAATACAACCAAAAAAGTAGCAAAATAGCCGGTGATGGCTGAAACAGGTAAATGATCAAAAATGTCACGATCATCACAAGGGGAATCAATTCAAAATTCTGGCGGCCTTCAGCAGTTCTTAGAAAAACACCCAAGCGGTCAAAGCGATACTCCTTTACCTGTAACCAATA
>CAZCAY010000045.1:0-5582 GCA_964496955.1 uncultured Gammaproteobacteria bacterium | reverse complement strand
CATTCACCACTACAAAGCCAGCCTCTGCCACCTTGGCCGCCACCTCAAAAGCTTGGTGGTATAAGTCGCTATCTTCGAAAGCATCAGCAAAACCGAAAAAAGTAACTTTTTTAATCCTCATTGGCTATTCTCAAAATTTGAAAAATTAAAGTATACTAGTCTTAAAACTAATGAAAAATTCCACCAATCACCTTAAGCTGTCATCTATTATTTTAACCCTACTCTCCTTAGGTGTTATTCTGACCATTATAGTCATTCAGCCCCCTCTTATTATTAGGGCTACAGTGTTTTTTCCTATTTACTTTCTGCTCCAAGAATTTCACTCCTATTCGGTCCGTTCTTTTCAAAGAAAACGCTTGAATTTGCTAATCGCCATTGCCCTCACCCTGGTTATCACTCTAGCATAAACGGAGAATCTTAAATAAACCTAAGACTCTTGATCATGCTGTCAAAAATCTTAATGTAATCTGTTACACTCCCTTCCGAATCACCACCGCTATCTACTCTTAATCTGGCAACTATAGGATTTTTAGGATGATCAATTAAATAGCTGACGATCACAACTCCTCTTTCAGAGTCACCCTCTCTCCCCTCAGCTTCTATCCTTAAGGCATTATTTTCTGCTAATTGCACTTCCTGACTGCTAGTAATCCGCCAAGACGCACTACTGGAAGCTACCGCTTCTTTGGTCTGTTCCCAATCATCTGGCGAAACCAGCTTCAATTCAATGGGTGTTAGCTGCCCTTCTATCGTTTTGGGGAAACTAAAAACAGCAGGAGCAAAGTACTGACATCTTTCCTGTTCATTCCTTTGAGTCGTAAACCAAGTCAGAGGATACTGTAAACTATAGCCATAGTATTTATTAACACACCCCTGAGTAAGAATAGAAGGTTGATTAATTTGAGAAGCTTGAGTAGCTGTCATCTCCTGGCCTGAAGGTGTTTTTAAAGGATTAGAGAAGGTGTCATTTTTAACCTTAAAATTCACCCCACCCTTGCTCATGATAACCAAAACCACAATCGCTAATCCGAAAATCAACCCCCAAAAAACCAACTTGAAAATGGAGGGTATTTTGGGCTTGGCAATCACTTTTGTTGGAAATGGCTCTTTGGCATTCATCTCAGAACTAACAATTGCAGATTGTTCTTCGTGATTGCTAATGGATGATTCTTGATTAGCCATCAAACCTTAATATACGATTTACCCCAAAGGAGGTCAAGCAGAACTGAGAAGTTATGCTGATCCAGTTTTTGTCTGCAACTGCTCTAGATCCTGCAAATCCTCCACACCAATAGTCACCCTTTCTCCTCTTTTAATTTCACCAGCCAAAATTTTTCTAGCCAAAACTGATTCAATACGTTCTTGCAAATAACGACGCAATGACCTAGCACCAAACACAGGATCGTAACCAGCTTCAGCTATTTTCCTTTTCGCTTCATCAGTTACCAATAGGGAAATATCTTTGCCTTTTAATCTTTCATCAAGCTGACCAATCATTAGTTCAACAACTTTAATAACTTCATCAATGGTTAACGGTTTGAACAAAACAATATCATCAAAGCGGTTTAAAAATTCAGGCTTGAAAATCTGTTGCTTTTGCAAATAATCAATTAAACGTTCTTTAAGCTGGTTCATAGGAATTTTGGCCAAAATGGCCTCCCTAATCTGTTCAGCACCAGCATTAGAGGTTGCAATGATAATACTGTTTGTAAAATTAGCCACTCTACCATTAGCATCAGTTAACCTTCCCTCATCAAGAATTTGCAAAAAGAGCTCCATAATTTTAGGATGAGCCTTCTCAAGCTCATCAAGTAAAACCAAAGTGTAGGGATTTTCTCGAATGGCTTGGGTTAAATACCCCGATTGAGCACTGTCTTTCACACTGCCAATGATGCCAAAAACTGAATCTGGATGTTGAAATTCACTCATATCCAAACGAATCATTGATCTTTCAGAATTAAAGAAAGCTTCAGCTACCGCTTTGGCTGTTTCCGTTTTCCCCACACCAGTTGGCCCCAAGAACAAAAAAGAGCCAATCGGCCGACGGCTTTCCCGCACACCAGCGCGGGCCCTTCTCAAAGCATTAGCCACAGCCACGATGGCTTCATCCTGGCCAATAACTCGCCGATGAAGGATTTTTTCGAGATTGAGGAGCTTCTTCCTTTCTTCCTCAGTAGCAGTGGCCACCGGCACACCAATTTTGGCAGTTAACATCGCCTCAACCGCTGATGGTCTGAGGATATTTTCACCTTTGGCTTCCGCTGCCACGCACAATTCATCCAAAAAATCAATCGCCTTGCCCGGCAAATAACGGTCAGGTAAATAACGGTCTGACAACTCCACTATTCTTTTCAAGGCCAAATAGGTAATCTGAATCCCATGGCGTCTTTCCAACTTAGGAACTACCTCTTCTAAAACCCTAATAGCTTCATTAGCGGTCGCAGGTTCAATTTGGACCTTAGTGAAAGCTGAGTCCAATGCAGGTCTCACCTCGACAAAACGTCTGTAGTTAGCTGGTGTGACTGCTGCAATAATGCGAAGTTTATCACCTTGAAGGGCCGGCAAAAGAATTGCGGATAAATCGACCACATCTGTGCCAATAACAGCTCCGGTAATATTTTGCAATTCCTCAATATAAAGAACCACATTGCCTGCGTGTTGGGCTTCCTCTAAAATAGCACCCATCCTCTCCTCAATCTGTCCCACATTAACCACTCCTGATAGAAGATTACCTGCTTCAAGTAACAACACACGCTTAAAACGAACTGGGGGCAAACTTTTGCCAGCAATGGATCTTAAAGCAAACTTTTGAACAACAGAAGTCTTCCCAACTCCCGGCTCCCCAATTAATAGAACATTCGCCCTAGAATCACGAGCCAAAATCTGCTCAATAGTAGCCACTTCTTTATCCCTACCCACCAAGTGATAATCGCCTTTGCTGGTGGTGGCTGTTAAGTCGGTTGCAAATTGGCGCAGCGTTAAGGTATAACCAGCAGCCCATTGATAACCCAAACCAGCAAACCGATTCAATCGGCTCAAATCCAAAAAATCAGTAAATTTAGGACTTTCTGCTTTTAAATGTCTAAACCAAAAACAGATGTTTTGGAAGTCAGCTAATTTCAGCTCAATGTCAAAAATCGCCTTGACCAAAAATGGATCGACGGCAAACAAACCTACAAGAAGATCTAAGCGGCCAATTAAACTGGCTCCCTCTAATCTGGCAAAATCAGCAGCCTGGGCAATAACCTTCTCAAAATTTTGATTAGCAGCACTTTTATCCCTCCTTGTTAGCTCGCCTTTGGCCCCGTCAATCAATTTATCTAAATCCAAGCCAGCCTTTTGACATACCCAACTAGTTTCCTCCCCTTGAGCTATGGTTAAGAAAAGATGAAGTGGGTCAAGAGCTTCAAAACGCTGTCTCTTGGCCAAATTCAAACTAGCAATAATATCTTTCGCCGCCAAAACATCTAAATAGTCGGCTAGATTAACATTTTCTAAATCAGCTTTAAGTAAGGTTGATTTTCTGAGTGGATGGATTAACCTCGTGCGCAAATATAGTTCGAAAGTGGCCCAAGCTGCAAACACCACTACCAGCGCCTGCATCAAATATGGCGGCTTACTGCCTATTAACAAAGGGATAACCACGTGGGGCAAAAAGAAAAGTAAGAGGGCACCATTGACTACCCTTAAAATCACACCTAAAGGACTAGAGAAAAAATTGGCTATTAAAGCCCGGTTAAAAATATCACTAACCGGTTGAAAAGCGCTCATAAGATTAAAGGTTGCAATAACAAAAACAGGAATAAAAATGGCACTAAAGCCCAACCCAACAAAAGACTAAGACCTGTTGTCAAAACAACAGCCAGCAAAAGCAAGCAGGTGGCAATGGCCAACACTCTTAAAACAAAACCAATACCAATAGCAATAGCTATAAATCCTTTCCTGTTTTCTGCCCGGTATGGTAAAAACAAGGTTTTAAAAAGCACAGGCAAGGCAAACATATCGGCAATAATCACCAACAAGCTGTAAAGTCCTTTGCTCATAGCTACAATAGCATCTAAATACCAGAGCAGGAAAAATTCCAGAGCCATCTTTAGAAAGAAGGTCGGTTGAAGAGTCTGAGTTTTTACTTGCATTACAACTTACCTAATACTATATTAGTATCTTTACCAAAATCTTGGCAAACACCAATCATTGACAAAGCGGACCCAAAACCTTTAAAGTTTTAGTAAACAGCGCTTGTGATGGCAACCAATAGGAAAAGACTATTAATTAGTGCAGCTCTCGTCTTCCTTATCCTCATGGCCATCTTAATTGTGGCCGCCATTATTACTTCCAAACGGAACCAATCTGCCACCACCTTAAGTGGACCGGCTGCCATTTCCCTTCAAAACAATCCTGTTAGAACTGGTAGCATCACTGCTGCCAACCCTAAAGCTGATGATCAATTGAAGATTGCCTCAGTCACCCTGAGTAAGCCCGGCTTTGTTATTGTTCACGAAGAAGATGGCAATAGCCCAAGCCGAATTATTGGTAAAAGCGAACTATTACCAGCTGAAACCTCCAAAAATATTAATGTTAAGCTTACACGCACTCTTAAAAGTGGCGAAACAATCTTTGCTATCATCTATTATGATGATGATAATAACGGCTATTTTGAATACCCAAGCCTTGACATGCCTGCCCAAAACGCTTTAGGTCAAACCGTTTTAGCCAAACTCACAGTTCTCTAATTCCCTGCAAGGTTAAGACTACCCCTCGCCTTTGGCGTGGTCCGTCAAGTTCTACAAAGAAAACTGATTGCCAAGTTCCAATAACCAGTTTTTGAGCCAGAAAAGGAAAGGTTAAACTTTGACCCAAAAAGCTAGCAGCCAAATGAGCCCGTGCGTTATTATCAATCAAATTATGCTTATAGTCTGCCTCAGGGAAAAGGCTTTGAATTTTGAGGAGCAAATCTTCAATTAACCCTGGTTCATTCTCACCAAAAATAAGAGCTGCTGTGGCGTGAGGCACAAATAAATGGCAAAGGCCATCTGTTAACCCAGAATTCACAACCACATCCTCAATTTGACCAGTTAAATCAACCAATTCAAACTGGGAATGGGTAGCAAAAGTTAGCTTCTTAACCATTGTCTGGATTTTTTAAGATAAGGTGCTAACAAATAACCGAAAATAAAACCTCCAACATGAGCCCAAAAAGCCACCCCACCACTAGCAACAGCGGTAGTAATAGAAGCCACCCCTGCAAAAAACTGGGTAATAAACCAGTAAAACAACATCACCGATGCCGGTAAGCTAACAATAGCTGGTAGTCCCAAAACTGGTAAGAGAGTCCTAATCCTGTGGTTAGGAAAAAGTCTGTAATAAGCTCCTAAAACTCCAGCGATGGCTCCAGAAGCACCCAGCATGGGAATGTCAGAATTAATCATAAATACCAGCTGTAATAATGAAGCTGCCACTCCGGCAGCCAGATAAAACAAAAAAAACTTAACCTTGCCCGTGGCAGCTTCCACATTGTCTCCAAAAATCCAAAAAAACCACATATTGGAAAAAATATGGACAAAGCCGCCATGGAGGAAAAT
>CAZCAY010000044.1:0-5687 GCA_964496955.1 uncultured Gammaproteobacteria bacterium | reverse complement strand
CTATGCCAGCAGGTGGCATGGGCGAGTATTAAGGGCCTTTTTATAAAAGGTTTGGGCTCTTTAACCCCATTTTAACTTCCCAAAATATGCTACACTTAGTCTAGGATGGTGACAGGGTTAGGCAAACCCGTACCTGAAAAGATTAGAAAGCGGCTGGCTAAATATTTGGCCAAAGATGAAGAGTTAATCCAGGTAACGGGAGTAAGCAATTTATACTTTTGGTCAAAGTTTGTGCAAACCTTACCTTTGGCGATTTTAATCATTGGTATACCTTCACTGTTAAAGCTTATTCATCAGAAACGCTCATTAACTTACATTTTGACAAACCGTCGTTTTTTAATCATTAGGGGCATTTTTAGTCGCAAGCTAACTTCTACCCCTTTGACTGCCATTACCCACATTACTGTGGAACAAAGCTTTTCTGAAAGGTTTTTTTACCGAAGTGGCCAAATGGTGATTATTACTGCTGGTTATGACCCAAGGGAAATTGTTGTGGAACACATTGCCAATCCAGTCGAATTTAAGGTTTTAATTGAGGAGTTAACAGGTCTTCAAGGTAGAAACAATCAAAAGCAGCCCTTTTCTGGACGGTTGCTGAGGTCTTTAAAGGTTAGTTAGAGGTGATTAGAAGGAGTGGGTAAAAAATTGAGGGGGTTAACTGGTTGACCTCTATCAACAACTTCTAGGTGCAAGTGGCTGCCGGTAGCCCGACCAGTAGCTCCTACCAAACCAATAATGGTGTTAACGTCTACGTTTTCACCCTCTTGGACGGTAATTTTGGCTAAGTGGGCATAAAGGCTACTGAGGTGGTCTTCATGTTTAATAATTACAATTATACCCCTACCGGTTGGATCCCAACCGACCTTTTCCACCACCCCTTTGGCTATTGGTCTTACCTCCATTCCATAGGCCGCTTCGAGATCAACAGCTTGATGAGAAGGTGCAAAACCTTGGGTGATAATTAAGGGATTAAGGGGTTGGGCTAAAACCAGCGGTAAGCTTTCACTTTTGATAGTTTGTTTGATAGTCTCTTGATTAGGTTCACTTAAGGTGGCAATATTGGCAGTTTGAACAGTTGTTGCCAAGGACCTTGTTTCTTGGAAGAAGACGCCAAACCAATTGGCTAATATCATAAGCAAAATTATGGCGAATCTTTGATGATCTTTGCTTATCAGTTTGTTAACAGACCACCGCTGAAGATAATTTCCTTGGTGATGGCTAAGTTGGAGGCAAAAGCCGGCTAGGTCATTAAAACCTGCCGGCAGTTTTAAGTGGACTTTTTTGCGCTTTTTACCTCGATGGCGCTTGTCGGACCTTAAAAACATAAAAAAATTCTGCCTTAAAGGCAGAACAAGAGGAAAATTTTAGCAGATGGTTAAGTTAATGTCAAGACTTATAGTAAGACGGTGGAATTGTTTTTTAAAATTAGCTATGTTAAGCTTTTGACGTTTAGGGTTGTTTGTGGTGGGTTCTATTCTTAAAATTGGCAGTTTCTTTGTTATCATTTTTACTCTTTTAACAGCGTGTACTCCCGGCAGGAACCGCTTAAAAGCTGGTATTCAGGTTTTTGCTGAACCTAATGCTGAGGTTTTGGTTAACCATCAATTGGTGGGTCAGACTCCATTTTTGAAACAAGATTTAAAACCTGATGAGTATAGAATTGAAATTGCTACCGATTCGGCGCGCTGGGTTGCCCATTTAAAATTGGCCCCGGGCACTTTGGCTGTGGTGAACCGGACCTTGGTTGGTAAGAATGATGAAGGTCCTTCTGGAGAGATTTTATCTTTGGAAAAAGGTAAAGGGGTAGCGGTAGTTTCTGATCCAGATCAAGCCACAGTTGTCATTGATGGTCAGGTTATTGGGTGGACACCTTTGGTTTTTAAAGATTTGGCTGAAGGCAGTCACCAGTTGATAGTTTCAGCGGATGGCTTTCACTCCCGCTCAATTATGTTTGAAATTCACAAAAATTACCGCACTGTGATTAACGTCCAATTAGCCAAAAAAATGGAAAAATTATCTTCTGGTCCTTTGAATCCTCCGGCCCAAGTGGTAGTGATTGCTCCCACTCCCACTGGCTGGTTGCGAGTTCGCCAGTTACCATCATTAAGTGCACCTGAAATTGGTCGGGTATTGAGTGGGGAGAGCTACCTTTTGTTAGAATTGGGAACTGAGTGGTCAAAAATCAAACTAAACACAGGTCAGGAAGGCTGGGTAGCAAGTCGGTATTTGCAAAGGCAATAGGTTTGTGATTGCCAATATGGGGTAATGTGGTTAAAATGGTTGTGAGTGAGGTGGTAACAATGGCCAGTTTTCTTTCCCCCAAAACGCTTATTAAGTTAATTGATGCAGCTATTATACCAGCGGTCTTAATCATTACTGCTAAAATTTTAGGAGTGGGTTTTTTAAGCTGGGTTTACCAAGATCAGGTTGCACTCGTCAAAACGGGTTTTGGGGGCTTCTTGCCGCGCGTTAGTTATAGTTCCTATCAAAGTTATTATAATACCAATACCTGGTCTAATGCGCTAATGTTCTTAGTTGTTGCTCTAGGGACAGCCATAGTCTTAATCCAAGCCCATCTTTTTCACCAATCACATATTAAGCCAGTCCTTCATAAAAAACTTATCAAGTTAAGGCTAGCCAGATTGGTGAGTTCCACTGTGAGTTTATATCATAAAGCCGTTGTTTGGTTAATTTATTTATGGTTAGTAATTGGCTTGCTAGTTGTTGAAGCTTATTTGAAGGCTAGCAGCATGACACTGGCTGTAGTGGCTGTTTTAATGGGTGTTAATTCCACTTGGCTGTTGATTTCAGATGTTGAGCATGAGATAGAAATTTGGCGTGAACATCACCCAGACTTTCAGTGATGCGTTCTCGATTGGTTAAAGCTATTATGACTCTGGCTGTTAATTTAGGGGCTACCCTCTTGCTAGTTGCCTGGTTGGCCGGCCCAGTTTTGGTGGCGGGTAATGTGCTGGAGTTGGCTAATAAAAATAAAAGCCAAGCGGCTTTGGGGATTTCAACACGAATACCACCACCTAGTCAATTGATTAGGGTAGAGGTAGCTCATGAAACGGCTTACTGGTTAACTGTTTCCTACACCGCTTTTCCCCATAATACGGTTGTTTATGAAAAGGTTGTGGCAATAACCAATCAAGACCAGCAAGTTAAACGCTTAACGATTCTAACCGATCCCAACTTACCAGCCGAACCTTTTTTTGGTAGTCAGTTTGAAAGAAGCCAAAGCTACTTACTTTTACCCCATCAGGAAGTCTTTGTTAGCCTAGAGGCTAGTCCCTCAACTAGCATGACAACTCAAAACCATCAAATTAATTTTAGGGTGTTAGTCTCTAGTGATGCTGAATTCTAAGATGTAAATTACCAGAATTAAGACCAGGCCCCAGAGGATAATTGAGGTCAGTAACGGTTTATCAGAAAGCAAAACTGTTTCTGGAGATTCCCCTTCACGTTTCTCGTAGATGATGTAGAGATAACGCATAATGGCATAGATCACAAACGGTACGGTTAGCATAAGCAATTTAGAGGCAACCAAAGTTCTGGGTAGGATATCACCTAAGAGAAGCAAGACTGTTGGCGAATAGCTTGGTGTTGGTTCTAGAAAGGTAAACATGGTGTACGATAACCAGGCACTGGTGGCAAACATAATAGTGAGGGCATCTAAGAGGCTCTCTGGATAATGGAGAAGGGTGTCGCGGTGTTTGATAGCAATTTCAGTTTCCAGGAGTGTTCTTTCTGATCTTCTCTTACCAACAGCCAGAAAAAGGGCCAGAGAAGTAACGGCCAAAGTAAACCAGACAGTAATATGACCGTTGATCACCATGGCCCCAGCGTAAATTCTTAAAAGGAAAGTGGTGGCAATAGTCATGACATCAATTAAGATGTATTTTTTCAGCCATAAGGTGTAGGCGATTTGAATGAAGATGAAAATGGTAGCAATAAAACCAAAGAATGGGTTAATGATAAAGCTTGTTGGCAAGACAAGGACTATGATTAAAGCTGCCGCAATGAGAGCGCATTTGGGGCTAATTACTCCTTTGGCAATAGGCCTTTTACTTTTGAAAGGATGCAACCGGTCTTTAGGGGCATCATAAGCATCATTGATTAAATAAGCTGTCCCTGATAACCAGCAAAAAACAATGAAAGCCAGACTGACAAGCGTGAATTTTTCTAAATCAAAGAGGTGGCCTGAAAAAGTTAAGTTGGCAAAGATGGCTAGATTTTTGAGCCACTGGCGCGGTCTTAAAGATTGGATGAGGCCGGCTGCGATTACGAAGATTTTTCTGGGCGGCCGGCTATGGTTAGCCATATAATACCTCCGGCAATAATAATGAAAACGGTGGTTACTACAAAAGCCTTTTCTAGGCTTTTCAGATTAATAGCTACAGCGCCCAAGATAGCACAAACACCCCAGTAAAACAAGGCAATTTTCCTTTGTGACCATCCCCTATCAAGAAGTAAGTGATGGAGGTGTTGTCGGTCTCCTTTAAGAGGTGATTGCCTTTTAATAATTCTTCTGATCACGGTTATAATCCCGTCAATCATTGGTACGGCCAGGACTAAAATAGCAGTAGCGACCTTACCTGAGGCCATAATTGCCAGCGAGGCAATAATGAGACCGAGGATGGTGGCTCCGTATCCTGGGAAGATTTTGGCTGGGTGGAAGTTATAAATTAGAAAGCCGGCAGTGGCTCCTGCGGTAATGAGGGCGATTTTAATGACAACCAATTGTTTGGGATCTAAACTGAGGAATTTAAAACCCACAGCAGCAAGGACTAAGCAAGCAATAATGACAATGCCTGGCATTTGACCATCAACTCCTTTGGACCAATTTAACATATTCATCACCCAGACTATCCAAATCATGGCTAGGATATCAGCCACAACCAAGATGGTATGTTGACCGCCAATATTGACAGCGATTTGATACTGATCAAGTCTAATAATTCCGCCAAAGGGGTTGGTGACAGAGGCAATACCAATACCTGATAAAACTATAATGCCAGCGACTATAAAATTGGAAATGAGTCTTAACCACGGTGATAAATCATATTTGTCATCTAAAGTGCCAATTATCACCGCAATAGCTGCTCCCAAGAGTAGGCCACCGATTTCTCTGGTCACCTCCGTGAAGAGGAAAATGGTTGGTAAAATGGCCAGGTAAATAGCCAAGCCACCTCCTCTGGGAATAATGCGGTTGTGGATAATGGCTGGATGGATATGGGTAGCGGGGTTGTCCACAAAACCGAATTTAGAGGCGAATTTCATCACCAAAGGGGTAGTAATTACTGCCAGGGCGAAGGCTGTGATGGATGCTAAGATTAACATTTAACTAATAAGTAGGATAATTCTCATTAGTGTCCAGACCAATAAAAGGGCTGCTATTGCCGAGGAGAAGGCGGTGATTTTGATTAAAAACTGATCTGTTTTGGCTAATTTAGAAGTGATTACTAATTCAATGATGAAAAAGGCTAAAATGGCGAGGGGAATTAAGATGAATTCTAATGGTGTGGCTAGTATCTTTTCTCCCCAAGGTCTGGAATAAAATAAGGGCAAAAGAGGGGGTAAGTGTTTGGTTTTAAAACCGATGATGACAATGGCTAAACCTAGAGCCAAGAAGCTGCCCATAATACCGATTGAAGATAATTTATCGAGCTTGGGTAAGGGCAGTT
>CAZCAY010000043.1:291-5774 GCA_964496955.1 uncultured Gammaproteobacteria bacterium | reverse complement strand
CGATTATAGAGATTTACCCTTACTTTATGAAAGTTATTTGAAAGAGGGGTATGCTTTGTATGTTGGAGGATTTGGCATAGAAAATCAGCAAATTTTTAGAGAAGATTTTGAGCAGTTGAAAGAAAAATTTTTGGTAAGGAAGGTGGCAGATGGTTGCTTTAATCTTTGCAATATTTACAAGCTGGAACTGTTAGGAAAGTAAAGAGATGACCAGAAAAGAGCTTGTTTTTATCATCACAATTATCTTACTAGCCTTAGCCTTAAGGCTAATAAATTTGGACCAGAGTTTATGGCTAGATGAGGCGGTTAATGTAGTTGATGCTAAAAAAACAACTTTTGGCCGCTTTCTTACAGAATACCCTCTTGGCGATTTCCACCCGCCTTTATACTTTGCATTTTTGTGGGTTTTAGTGAGGGTCTTTGGAGATTCAGAACTAGTCGTAAGAATGCCTTCTGTTATCTTTGGCATCTTAAACGTTCTGGTTGTTTTTTGATTGGTAGTCAATTATTCTCTAAAAAGACTGGTTTGATAGCAGCTTTATTCTTAGCAGTGGCCCCTCTTCACATTTATTATTCACAGGAAGCAAGGATGTATTCATTGGCCGCATTGACAGTCTCGTTATCGGTTTATTCACTTATAAGGTTTATTAGTGGTCAGAAATGGGGAATGCCTTTGTATGTTTGCTCGGTGGCTTTGGTTTTGTATTCTGATTACCTTGCTTATTTTATTTTGCCTGCCCAGTTATTGGTGGTAATCACCTTTCAGAGAAAGTTTTGGAGAAAATTTTTAATTGGCTTAGGAGGGGGGGTGGTTTTATGGCTTCCTTGGCTGTTGATACTTCCCAAGCAGATTACGAGGCCTTATTAACAGCATCGGTTTTAAAAGTTTGGGGAACTGTGGTAGGAGGAGCTACCCTTAAAGGGGCATTAATTTTGCCGGTTAAAATAATTACCGGCAGGATTAGTATAGACAACAACTTCTACTATGGGCTGTTTTTTTGTCTTGTTGTTGCCATTTTTGTTTTCTTGGCCCAAGGTGGTGAAAGAAAAATTAAACTTTCGATTAGCTCTGCTTTTAAGCTGGTTTTTTCTTCCACCGCTTTTGGCCTTTTTTATTTCATTTTATATTCCAGTCTTTTCCTATTTTAGATTCGTTTTTATTCTACCGGCATTTTATCTATTGACTAGCTATTTTGTGAGCCAGTTTTCCCCATTTAGCCAAAGAGTGCTGGTTATTCTTGTTTTGATTCCAGCGCTTTTTGCAAGCACCATTTATCTTTTTAATACTAGATTTCATAGAGAAGATTGGCGTGGGGCTGTGGGTTTTATTAACCAGAATGCAGATGATCAATCAGTGATCTTGCTGAAAAATACAGAAGTTATAGCGCCTGTTGAATACTACATTTCAAAAGACAAAAAAGTTCTAGCCGCATTTAGAAACATTCCTGTAGAGTCTTCTGCTGATTTTAATGATTTGGAAACCCAGACAGCTTATTTTAAAAAAGTTTACCTTTTTGATTATTTGGTGGAGATTACAGACCCAAATAGATTAACAGAAGCGAAGCTAGGCGAGATGGGATTTAGCAAGCGCGCAGAATACGATTTTCGGGGAGTAGGATTTATCACTTTATATGAAAGGTTGTATTAAGACAGGTTTTGAGTCCTTTGGAGTTTTTCAAATTGCGCTTTACTTTATCGCTTCTGTGATGTCTTTGAAATCATATTCATCGTAAGTGGTATAGTAGGTTTTGTCTGGTAATATTTCCCAATTCTCGCCAAAATACTTGTTAAAGATAATCCGGTAAGTGTTAACAGGTGTGAGGTCATTATAAAAACCTCCATAGTCTTTGTCTGGAAAAAATATGGCGTAGAGAATTCCCGACCTTTCTTTGAGCCCTAATTGGTTATAATTTTGGTCCCAATTTTCCCGTTTACCTAAAATGGATGCTGGGCCATGGTCTGATTGGAGAATAATTATAGGCGGTTTTTGGGAATTGTTAATTAACTTTTGGAGGATAGGCACTATCTCTTTGGAGATAAACTTAAGTTGTTCAAGGTAGTAAGGTCTTGTTTCTATCCCTTCATCAGCACTCTCTGGGCCTTTTGCTGGTTGGCCATCGGCTGTGAATAGATAGGGGGGATGAGGAATCACAAGATGGGCTAGAACAAATTTCTTTTCACTACGGTATGGCATGGTAGGTAATTTTTGGAGAGTGATAATAATTCTTGCTCGGCGCGCATCTTCCTGAATTTGCCTAATAAACGGGTGAATAAGCGTTGTTTGGAGAAAGGTGATAGTTGCTTCGTCAAGGATTAGATTCAAGCCGGCTATTTTAAAAGTGTAAACGTCGCTGGTGTAGTTAATATCTGCTTGGTAGTTTTCACTTGTTCCTCCCCAGCCTGAAACAAAGTTGATGGTGGTGTATCCGTATTCCTTTAATTTTTTGGTTACAAGATTACTCAAAGACAAGTTTAAAGCGGGAGATGTGTTGGCAGGTTTTTTGCCAAACTTTTGAGGAAGAAAATCAAGGTACTCTAGATTGAGGGTGGAAGATAGAGAAAGGTGGGTGTGAAGGTAGTTGGCATGGGCCTTGTCTGCCACATAAAAGCCTAAATCTTGAAGTTCTTTTATAAAATTGCTGTTGTCGTAGCCATAAATTGACTCTAAAACATCTGCTCTGGCGTAACCGTCTAGGATGATGTGATAAATATCTGGGGTGTCTTTTGGGCTGGTTTGCCTGTTTTCTGTTAAAACGGATTGCAATATATTGAGTTGGGCAAGATACGACCTGTTGGTAATAATTACTACTAAAACCAGCCAACTAACCAGTAGGCCAAGTGTCAGGTTAATGGAGGTAAGGAGCGCAGAAAAATTCTTTTGACTCCTAATGATTTTAATTGTCAAAAGGAAAATACTGACTAGTGCTAGCGGAAACAAGAATTTATCTGGACCTAAAACGAGGTTGCTTGAAATAGGTATGAAGATCTTGTTGTTAAGGTATTGGCTTAAATGACCATAGGAGAAAAAAATAAAAATTACACCGGTGGCAATGAGTGCGGATTTTTCTCTATTTTTAGTAAACCAATAGATGATTAAGGTTGAAAGCATTGAAAAGACTATGGAATAGATTAGGGGTTTTCCTAGAAATTTAGGTGATAAGTCAGAGATATTATGGACGTAAAAAGAGAGAATAGGAAAGATCGCGGTTAAGATTGGTGTTATAAAAGGAGTAAATTTTAATAATTTTAGCCTCATTTATTTTTTTGCATTAAGTACATCATTCTTTCTGATTCTACAATTTGATCTTTTCTTAAAATCACAAAATATTTACCAAAGGCCTTTTCAAACCCCTTTTCATGATACTCTGGGAAAATATCATCGCGGGAAGCAAGCAATTTTTGCACTTGCGAATCTTGTTTGGGCACGAATTCAATAACTAGATATTTGCAAAGTGAAGACAAATATCTGGCTATTTCTTTCAGAGGCAGGTTATTAGCAATAGCTAAATGGTGAACAATAGCCAAAGCTAGAATTAAATCAGTAGGCCCTCTGCTGGTGAGCGATTGTCTTTCAGCGTTAGCCCAACCTAAATTGGGACTGGGGTTAGTTAAATCAATAACGAGAGGTAAAATGTTGGTTATCTTTTTAGCTTTAATATGCAAATAATTTTTTTCAACGGCTATTTGGTCATTATCTAGAGAAACGGTAAAAATGCCCTTTTTGCCAGCAATTAAGCTAAACTCACCTGTATTAGCTCCAATATCCCACACTGATTTCGGTTGAACACTGTCAAGGTATTTTTTAACTAGCCCCTTTTTTGAGTTAAAGGCTTTTGGGGTATAGTTGGTGTTGGTGTAGTATTTTTCCCAATGAGAGTTTAGTTGTTTTGGTTTGAGTTTTTGAATGTAATTCTCAAGACTGTCAATTAATGCCACAAGCGAATCTTGCTTGAGCTTGAGTTTTTGGGATTGGATCTGTTTGGAGGCAAAATACTGTTGACCTTTGGCATGGAGATGAATGTGGGCAAGAAGGGTTAAATTACTCCAGGTTTTGACAGGGAGAAGGGTACTAGCAAGATTAAGAGGAATACCATCAATAAACACTCGCATTAGTTGGGATAGCCTCAAGTCTTTTTCGCTCATTAAGGATAAGGGGGCGAGAAAGTGCTGGCAAAACTGTCGATAGGCCACCCAAGGGGCGTCTTCTTTCTTTTTTTCAAAAGAGAGAGTGTCAATAAAAATAGGTTTTCCGTCTAAAAACTGAATATTATAAGCGCTGGCGTCTTTTAATGACATACCATAGTTAAGAGCTATTTTCTGAATTTGCAAAGTCAGAAGCGCAGCATCTTTTAATTGGCTAAAACACCATTCGTAGGGATAGGAGATAAAAGGTATTTTTTCAACTTGGATAGTTTTGTAAACTGTTGATGGCGAGCTGGAAGCTTTTACTTCTTGGTGGCGGATGAGAAGGTTTTGATTAGTTAAAGTCTTGTATAATTTGGAAGCCATGAGGAAATCATAATTATCTTTATAATTTAGGTTAATTTGCCTGTAGACAGAATTATTGTTATAAAAGATAAAGCCGCTTGGGTCCCTAAATGAGCTTGTTTCAACTACCACGGTCCTTTTTAACATTGGTCCGTTTCCCATTACTCTTTTTGATTTTGAAGATGAGATTTTTGAGCTTTTGCCAAGAACCTTTGATAAAGAATAAACTTCCAAGAAGAGAGGCTACAATTACTTGAATGACATAACTACCACTTCCAGGATCCAGATAAGCCGATGCTGGAGGTGGGAATAAAAATGCTAATAAGAAAAGGTAAAAGGTAATGCGTTTCATAATATTAAGATTATACAACATTACCAGGTGGAAAATCGCCATTTGTTTTTTGCTTATCACATTCGCTGGACTATTCTTATTATCACTTCCAGTTTTTGCGAGCTATCATGATTGTGATAACAGGTATTTGACTTTGGTTAACCCTATAAGAGGGCGACAGTTTTGGGTAGATAAGACTCTAAAGCCTTTAGTCAACCAATATGAGCTTATTAGGCGAGAAAATTTTGCGGCCACTTGGTTAGTTTCTTATGATGTGTTAGACGATGAAGAGTTGTTAGGGGAGTTAAGAAGGTTTGATTCACAACAAGAATTTGGAGCTTTCTTGGAAATTTCTCCAGCGTTGGCGGATAAAGCGCGAGTGATTTATCCACCTTTTACTCCTTGGTTTAGCCCCAAAGCTGTTTTTCTTTCTGGTTATGCCCAATCTGAGCGTAAGAGGTTAATTGATGAATTTTTTAAAAAATTTAAATTGAGGTTTGGATATTATCCAGCTTCAGTTGGCGCGTGGTGGATTGATTCCTATTCTTTAAATTATATGAAGGAGAGGTACAACATTAAATCGGCAATGATTGTAGCGGACCAAAAGACGACTGATAATTACGGTGTTTGGGGACAATGGTGGGGAATACCTTATTATCCCTCT
>CAZCAY010000043.1:0-229 GCA_964496955.1 uncultured Gammaproteobacteria bacterium | reverse complement strand
TATCCTTCAGTGGGCGCAAAGAGATCCTTTATTGGCGTATGGGGAAGGCCCAGCTTATTCTAATTATTCCTTGCAGGCAAATGATTACATCCGGCAAGGTAAAGATACAAGTTATTTTCAGCAGTTGGTTAGCACTTATTTATCCTGCCAGAATCTTTTAGGACAAGTCACTGTGGGTCTTGAGACTGGTATTGAGAGTGTTGATTATATTGGAGAATATGCCAACCAA
>CAZCAY010000042.1:4785-6018 GCA_964496955.1 uncultured Gammaproteobacteria bacterium | reverse complement strand
ACCAAAGATAATAAGCCTTAAAATGGCAGCCAATTTCAAAAATAAAAGTAAAAACAGTCTGGCTGGCAGTTTTCTGTGCTTTTGATAAAAATAGATTAAACCCTTAAATTCACCCACAATCGCCCCAATATGAGACTGGCCAACACTTCCTCGTCCTAAATGGACCACACTGGTTAGAGGAACAAAACTAACTAAAAAACCTTCCTTTTGCAAACGATAGCACAATTCAAAGTCTTCACCATACATAAAAATCTTCCCATCAAAACCACCTAATTTCCGGAAAAGCTTCCGTCTAACAATCATGGCTGCTCCTGTCACCCAACCGACCACTTGTTCATTTTGATAAAAAACATCATGATCAATATGATAAGGTTTTAAAATATACCCACCAGGCAAATCGTCCAGAAAAGTTGCCCAAAAAAACACTTGGGGCAAATGGGGAATAAAGCCAACTGACTGTTGAATAGAACTGTTAGGGTTTAAAATCAACGGCCCAACACATCCAACCATAGGATTATCATCTAAATAACTTTTAATTTTTAACAAACTATTTTCTGTTAAAAAGGCATCAGAATTGAGAAAAAAGAGATATTGGCCTTTAGCTATTTCGGCTCCCTGATTGTTGGCAATACCAAAACCCAAATTCTTTCTATTGGCAATCAACTTAACTTGGGGAAATTCGTGTCTTATGAACTCAACACTACCGTCTTTGGAGTTGTTATCCACAACAATCACCTCAAAAGTAACATCCTTTGTTAAGCTAAAAACGGAAGCTACAGCTTTGCGTAACAGCTCTTTTGTGTTAAAGCTTACAATAATCACAGAAAAATCCATTTTTTACTGAAAGAGTCTAGCCCGACCTAGTCTATAATGGGGATTAGTAACAGTTCTTTTACCAATAAATTTAGCGGGTACTCCCCCCCAAATTTCAAAATCTGGAATATCCTTTGTAACCACCGCTCCCGCTGCAACCACCGCTCCTTCACCAATAGTTACCCCCGGCTGAATAATCACTCTAGGACCGATAAAAACATAGTCACCAATGGTGACAGGTTCCTCAATGGCCGTAAAATACTCATCATTAATATCATGCTCTGAATTATAAATTAACACTCCAGAAGCAATATCAACATGATTACCAATACGCAAGGGGGCTCTGCCATCCAAAAAACAATGATCGCCAATAATAGTCCCCTCACCTATTGAAACGCCCTTAGGATAATAAAATCTTGC
>CAZCAY010000042.1:0-4757 GCA_964496955.1 uncultured Gammaproteobacteria bacterium | reverse complement strand
TGCCTATCTTAACCCCAGCCATTCTGAAGAAAAACTTACGAATGCAATGAAAAGGCACTGTGTTGGAAACAATAATTAAAACCAACAACTCAAAATCCAAAAAAATGTTACCAATGCGGTTGACAACTTTGACTGTTGCTTCCCTTACAGTTAACGGTCTGCCATGTTTATCTTTCAAAATTGCCATTTTTAACACTCTATGTACTTAAAATTCAAAAAGCAACCTTACCTTACTCATTTTAGTTATTCGCTCTTCTTATTAGAAGTCCACCGTCTAATCCAATCAACAGGATTGGTCTGGCGGCGACGATAATACAAGTAGGCCAAAACGGCCAAAAAAATCCCAGCTAAAATTACTTCCACTACCGATTCAGTACTTTCTAGCCCCTTAATGAAAGCGTAATAAATTTCCAAACCTGAATAGCCAGCAGCCCCATAGACAATATTTTTAACAAAAGTGCCAACTAAAGTAGTCCAAATGTACGTTCTTATATTAATTTTAATCACCCCCGCAACGATAGAAACGGGTGCTGAAGGAATGACTGGTAATGCCCTAATTGAGAGCAAAATCAGATTTGTTCTTAACCCACTTGTAAGAAGTTTACCCATCTTTTCAACCTCAGTGTGGCTCACCCCAAAAAACTTACCAAATTTAACCATCACCACATCTTCGGCCTTATCCGCTAGCCAATAGAGAATAAGAGCGCCAAACACTTTACCCACAGCCCCAATTAAGGCTAACCAAAGCAAAAATGTCACCGTTTTTCCCTGTGCGGCAGCAATAGAACCAGCTGTAGCCATCACAAACGGTGATGGAATAGGAGCAATAATTTCCTCAACAAAAGTCCCCAATAAAGCAAAAAGCTCAACAGAGACTTTCGCAGCAACTGTTTCCAAAAGGGTAGTCATTTCACCAAATAAGCCCATCGTCATTGGATTTGAATAACTTACGCTAAGCTGCAGCGCTTTTTAATACTCTCAAGGTTTCTGCGGCTGTCTTGGCCCAAGAAAACCTCTCACAATTTTTAAAACCTTCCTTAATGAGTTTATCTCTTAAACTATTGTCTTCCAACACCAATTTAATGCCTTCATAGATAGAATCAACACTCAAAGGATCAACAAGAACGCCACTTTTACCAACAATCTCAGGTAAACTTGAATTATTGGCCACTACTACCGGCACACCGCAGGATTGGGCTTCAACCACCGGTAAACCAAAACCTTCATAAAGCGAGGGTAAGACATAAACTTTAGCACCTGAAATCAAGGCCGGCAAATCATTAGCCTGCACAAAATCTGTAAAAATAACCTTGTTAACCAAACCCAAATCTTTAACCTTTTGAAAAATTGTCTTAAACAACCAACCTTTCTTGCCTGCAATTACTAAAGAAAGCGGCTGAGATGAGTTTCGCCTGCTTGTCTGACGCAACCTTCTTTTGGCCCCATCTCTATCCCTAATAATAATCCTAAAAGCTTCAATCAAGCGTTCCAAATTCTTCCGAGGTTGTAGAGTACCCACATACAAAATGTAATCTGTCTCAATTTGATACTTTCTTTTAACTTTGGCAATTTGGCTTCTGGTTTGGGGTACAAATTGGGCTCCCACTCCAGGGTAAGTGACCACCACTTTATTAGCAGGCACAGGGTAATTTTTCACAATCTCCTTCTTGCTAAAATGAGAAATGGTTAGAATTTTAACCGCCTTCAAAATGGAATATCTAGTCCAGCTTACTAACTGCAACAAGTCAGAGGTTTGAAACATATCAGGAAAATGCAAAAATGACAGGTCAAAAATGGTCACCACTACCGGTACTGGCGAAAAACGTGGCGCATAATGGGTGGGGGTAAAAAAAACATCAGGTCTCGGGACTTTAAAAAACAAATTAACAGGTAAGGCCAATTGGGTCCAAAATTTCTTGGGTCCAAAAACCCTGTACTGAAGACTGGGTGGTAAGTCAGCTAGTGGCTCTTCTTTTAAGAAAACTTCAATTTGGTCACGGTCAATAATCTTTGCCAAATGGCAAAGCACTTGGTAACCGTATTGACCAGAACCCACCCGCTGTTGAACATTAGCCTCATTACCGTCAATGCCAATCAACACGATTAGTCTGCCTTCTCCTGATAAAAAGCCAGCATCTTTTGCAAGCCTTCTTCCAAGCTGATTTTAGGTCGCCAGCCTAGCAGTTGCCTAGCCTTGGTAATATCTGGCCTCCGTTTAACAACATCTTCATCAATTGCAGGCCCAAAAACAATTCGACTCTTAGATCCAGTAACCATTTTCACTACCTTAGCCAACTCTCTAATGGAAATTTCCTCATCATTACCTAGATTAAAAACTTCCCCCCTCGTCTGATCCATCTCCATAGCTTTAATCAAACCATCTACCAAATCGTCAACATAACAAAAGCTTCTAGTATAACTTCCATCACCATAAACGGTGATTGGCTCGCCCCTTAAGGCTTGGTTAATAAAATTGACAACTACCCGCCCATCAGCTGAATTCATCCTCGGGCCATAGGTGTTAAAAATCCTAGCTACTCTGGCATCAGCCCCGAATCTACTAATATAAACGCGGACAATAGTTTCCCCTAACCTCTTACTCTCATCATAACAAGCTCTCAAAGAAAAAGGGTTTACATTCCCAAAATAATCCTCTGTCTGAGGATGTACCTGAGGATTGCCATAAACTTCAGAGGTGGAAGCGAATAAAAATTTAGCCTGATTCTTCACAGCTAAATCTAAAAGATTAACCGTACCTTGCGTATTGGCAGCAATAGTTTCTAAAGGAAACTTCAAATAAGAGACCTCACTTTTAGGATTGGGACTGGCAAGCGAAGCTAAATGATAAACAAAATCCAATTTCTCTGAAATGCGAAGATGGTAAACAACATCTTTTTTGAAAAAAACAAAGTCAGGGTGATTTTTTACCGTGCTGAGATTATCCAATGAACCAGTTACAAGATTATCAACAATAATAACCCTCTTACCTCTGCTAATTAATCTCTCAGCTAAGTGGGATCCAATAAAGCCGGCACCACCTGCAATAAGCACTGTCTGCTTGGCGTCCATTAACCATCATTCTAACTACTTGCTAATTCCTTGTAAAGCTGCAAGGTGGTTTGAGCTGTTTTCTGCCAACTGAAATTTTGAGCTTGGGCTAACAATCTCTTCTTCAAGAGCGCCAATTCATGCGCAGACAAAACAAGAACATTTTTTACTACCTTATAAATCTCCTGGTAATCATTAGGATTAAAATAAAAGGCCACCTCACCTCCTATTTCTGGCAAACTAGAAGTCTGAGAACAAGCCACAGGCGTCCCACAAGCAATAGCCTCTAAAACCGGCAAGCCAAAACCTTCATAAAGTGAGGGGAAAACAAAAACTCTAGCTCCAGAATAAAGAGCTGCCAAATCATTGTCGGTAACAAAACCTGTTGTCATCACATCTCTCCTTTTAATGCCGATCAGATTCCCAACGACCACCAATGTCAAATCAAACTCTTTCTTAAGCAAATCAAAAGCAGCAAGCAGGCTAGACAAATTTTTCCTGGCACCTACTGTTACAACAGTTAGCAAGTAGTCTTTTTTGATACCCAATTTTTCTCTAATTTCAGCAACGCGATCTGCCAATTGAGGTTCAAAAATCTCAGCTGCTGCCTCGTACACCACCCTGATTTTGCCTTCAGGAATTTGCAACTGTTCAACCAAATCCCTTTTAGTGTTTTCAGACACAGCAATAATTAAATCCACCTCTTTCCTCACCAACTCAAGCTTTCTGCGATGGACCTCCACAATTCGTCTATCATGCAAATGAGGATACTTAATGGGAGCCAAATCGTGAACTGTCGTAATCTTAACAGCCCTACTTTTAGGTTGGGCCCAGTCTGAGGAATGAAAAACGTCAACATCGCCTACAAAAAACTCAATTGGCAGGCGAAATCGATTGGCTAACAACTCCCAAAAGGTAGGGGGGATTGGATAAAACTTCGTCTGGCAATTGTTAAAGGCCCCCAAACTTTTCCCAAAATTCCGCAATGTTTGACTTAAGCGGACTGAACCACCAAAGAGTAAATAATTATTAACCGCATCTATGGC
The DNA here is from genome assembly GCA_964496955.1 of uncultured Gammaproteobacteria bacterium. GTDB lineage: Bacteria > Patescibacteriota > Microgenomatia > Curtissbacterales > CAZCAY01 > CAZCAY01. Next base: position 663 of record CAZCAY010000042.1, on the reverse strand, counting down.
CACAAGATGGGTTACTAACTCCCTGGTGTAACGACCGACTCCTGTCGGGTAAACAGCTTGGGAAACATCAATAGCAATCCTCATGTGAATAAATCCTAACAACAAACAGCAAAAGGCGCTATCCTTAGAAATTAACTACCGGCAAAAGTAACTGGCCCCAGACTTCTAGGTTCTGGCTATTAACTCCTGGTTACTTGAAAATTAAGAAAATCCCTCCAATAATCACCACAACGCCTATCAGTTTAATGAGAGTAAGCTGTTCTCTTAACAAAATCGAAGAGGCTAATAACACCATAATAATGGTTGAGGAAACCAAAGCAGGGTATGCCCGGCTTACTTCTGTGGTTGAAAGAACTTTGAGCCACATTAAGAAGCCAAAAACATAACCTATCAGCCCAACAACAATAAAGGGATTGGTAAAAATCTTAAACAGTTCAGAAACTAGATGTTCGCGCGCCAAGCTTAAATGACCAATTTTAGAGACGCCAAATTTTAACAGCAGATTGCCAGCTGCCGAAACTAAAACGGCCAAAATAAAAGGTATTAACGCTAACACCTCCCTTGATAATAGCTTGTCCATTCAAGTAATGCAAACTCAAGCTATCCAAAACCCCCTTGTAAAAAGACAAATGGAGATAAACCCTAAAACTACCCAAAACGAGA
>CAZCAY010000041.1:0-6069 GCA_964496955.1 uncultured Gammaproteobacteria bacterium | reverse complement strand
AGTTGTTGAGGGAGTAACCGAATTCTTACCAATTTCCTCAACCGGTCATTTAATTTTAACCACAAAGTTGTTGGCATTAGAACCTAGTAATTTTATGACCACTTTTGAAGTCTTTGTCCAATTGGGGGCAGTTTTCTCCATTGTTATTCTTTATTTTCGTTCTTTAACCCAGGTGAAATACTGGCCCAAACTATTGGTGGCTTTATTACCCATGGCTGTTTTGGGTGTGATTTTTTATCCAATCATTAAGACTAATTTATTAGCCAACGCCACCATTACCTTAACTACTCTCTTTTTAGGCGGCGTGGTCATGATTTTAATAGAGCAATTTTGGCTTAAAAAGTCCCATTATCAGAATGCTAACTGGCGGGTTATAGCCCCAGGGCAGCTATTAGAGCGAGTCACTTTTAAGCAGGCTTTTTTAATTGGGTTGTTCCAATCATTAGCTATTGTGCCTGGCGTCTCAAGAGCAGCAGCGAGTATTATTGGCGGCTTAATGGTTGGGTTGAGAAGAAGAGAAGCTTGGGAGTTTTCGTTTTTATTAGCCGTTCCCACCATCTTAGCAGCAGCGAGTTTTGATTTAGTTAAGGAGACTACTTTTAGCAGCAAGGAGATCCAATTGTTAGCATTAGGATCAGTTATTGCTTTTGGGGTGGCAGGAGTTGTGGTCAAACTTTTCTTAAATTATATTGGGCGGCGCTCTCTTCTCTTTTTTGGTTTTTATCGGATTGTCTTGGCCGTCGTTTTTTGGCTGGTGATAGGGCGGGGTTGAAAAGGAGTGTCGTTTAGAGTCCTTTCAATAAGTTGGATTTGACCAGTAGTTGAGCTTAAGAGCTATACTAAAAGCGATGGCAATGGTTAGATTCTTTTTAGGTATTGATGGAGGAGCAACTCAAACTAAAGCGGTTTTAATTGATCATTGGGAGAGGACCATAGCTACGGCCCCATCACCTCCTACAAACATTAACGCTGTTGGTTTTAAGCGGGCGTTTAACCACTTAAAGTCGGCAGTTGAGCAGGTTTTAGAAGGGCTAACTTATGATAAATTATTTGGTTGCTTTGCTTTGTCTGGAGTGAATTTTGCAAAAGATGTTGAAAGGTGGCAGGCGGCAATTGACTCTGATGAGTATTTACGGTCGGTTTTTACTACCCCCCCATTGATTGTTAATGACGCTGAAGCTGCTTTACGGGCAGGGACCGATGCCAAAGAGGCGATTGTGATTGTTTCAGGTACGGGATCGGTGTGCTATGGGCACAACGCCCAAGGTCAACAAGCCAAGGCTGGCGGGCTGGATTATTGGTTATCAGATGAAGGTTCTGGCTTTTGGATAGGTAATCAGGCTCTCAAAGCAATAGTCGCCGCTGCTGATGGGAGACTTAAACCAACCATTTTGACAGATTTGGTTTTTAACTACTTGCGGATAACATCATTAGAACAGCTTTATATCACAGTTTATGATAAACCTTGGAACAAAACCGATGTAGCTAGGTTGGCCCTCTTAGTAGAGCAGGCCGGTCAACAAGGCGACGCTCATGCTTTGCTTATTATTAAGCAAGCCGCAACTGATTTGGCCCAAATGGCCAAAGTCGTTATGGAGAAGTTGGGTTTGGGGGATAAAAGCATCCCCATAGTCAAAGCAGGCAGTATCTTAGCCTTTAATGGCTTGGTAGCTGCAGAAACCGAGAGGAAAATTTTGCAGTTTGCTCCTCAAATTCAGTTTGTTAACCAAGATATTGAACCTGCTAAAGCCGCAGCTTTAATCGCTTTTGAGCATTTTGAGCGCAAATAATTGTGTTGCTGGTTGCTTTTGTGGCATACTAAGTTTGATGAATTTGGCTGTGGTGCGCACTATTGGTGATTTGAGGCCTGTTTTAAAAGACCAGACGGTAAATGGTCAAGAGGCTGTTTACTGGGTGTTTAATCAGATTAACAATGGCCAATTTTGCAACTTGACGGTTATCGGGCCTGGCCTTATTGGTGAAGAATTCCCCAAGACTTTTGGTCATTATCATGGTGTGAAAATGCCAGAGATTTATCAAGTGGTCGCAGGTAACGGTATTTTGGTTTTACAAAAACCAGGTACACATTATGAAGAAATTACTGAAGTGTTCTTGGTTAAAGCAAAAGCAGGAGACAGGGTAGTTATTGATCCTGAATATGGCCATTCTTGGTCTAATGTGGGTGAAGGACCTTTAATTTTATTTGATGATTGGCAATTTGGCCATACCCCTAGCGATTATGAGCCTATAAGGAAATTGGCGGGCATGGCCTATTTTTTAACCAACCAGAATGGCCAGGTAATACCTGTCCCCAATCGTCATTATCTTGTTTTACCCTCTCCCCGCTGCCTGGAGGCTGATAATTTTAGAAAATAAAAAGATAAAAAGGCAATGTTTTCAATTAAGCATTTTGGAAGAATTGACCCTAGAATTCGTATCGCCTTGGTTTTAGTCTTTATTTGGCTTATTAATTTAGTCTTCCATTTTGCTTGGCCTGCTTTAATCAAACCCTTACTAGCTGTGGTTTTGATGGTGGTTTTAGATTTGGTTATTACTTGGGTTAAACGTGGTCAGTTTTATCTACCAACGGCAGCTGTGGTGACCGGTTTACTCATTGGATTAATTATTTCCCCGAATGGATCTTTTTGGTTTATTTTAATAGCTGTTTTTTTTGCTTGGTTCTCCAAGCATTTTTTAACTATCAAGACAAGAGAACATATTTTTAATCCAGCAGCTTTTGGGATTTTTGCTACTCATATTTTGGGACAAACCCCTATCTCTTGGTGGGCGGTGGCTTGGCATAAGCTATTAATTTTTCCAATAATGGCTGTTGTTTACACTTTATTTCAGCTAAGACGCTTGGAGCATCCGTGGTTGTTTTTACTAACTCTCTATTTTTATTTGCTTATCCAGTTTTCAGGAAGGCAAGCTGCTACTTTGCTCATTGATGGATCGGTTTTCTTGTTCGCTTTCATTATGGTCACAGAACCAATGACTAGCCCTGCTGGTGGATTATTAAAGTTTTTATGGGGGCCAATGATTGGGGGTTTGGTTTTTATTCTTTCCCTTTTGGGCGCCTCTGCGGATGTCTTCATACCCGCCTTGTTGTTAGCCAATCTGGCCTTTTTCGTCCTGAGGCGCACAAGGTTAAAAGAAAGGCGATTATTCAGTTAGTGAGCAGAGGTAGTAGCCGAAGAGGTCGCCATTTCAGTTGTTGGTTTGCCCTTAAGAAGCTCTAGTTGGGCGATGGCAGATGAGCTTATTGATTGCAGTTGAAGTTTGGTGAAGAGGTAATAACCGCCTACTGAAATTAAGACGGTAATTAAACCCACCCAAAAATAGACGCCTTTCATTGTCCTTTAATAATAAGCTGAAATTGGTTAATTATCAATCAGTTACTAGGTAAAATTTGGCTTGTCCTGTTTACCTAAGCCTAAGACCAGTTCAGCTACTTGTTGGCCCAGCCAGACGGCGAAATTAGTACCCCTGTCAAAAGGATAAACTTGGGCCATTGTGGCCAGATAAAGGTTAGGAAGAGGAGTGGTCATGGGCGGGGTTAATTGGTGGTAATTTTGGGTAATAATTGGCTGAGCATGAGCACCCCTAAAAAGAAGGCTTGTTTTAAGGTGATGGCGGGTAAATTGGGGATTGATTTTTTGAAGGAATGGCCAAAATTTGACCAGTAGCTCCTCTTTATTAGCTTGCCAGCGCCAGTCGGTGGCATCTAAATAATTGCCAATGTAAATAATGTGCCAGCCGCCATAATCTTTAATTGGCGCAAAATTGGTGTGTTCAACAACTAGAAGGAAGGGGAAAGTAGTATCGGCAATATTTAACCAGTAAAAGGGCATTAATGGCTTTTGAGAAATAAGGACGAGGCATTGGGCATGGAGGAAGCGAATTTGTTCTAAGGTTTGAATGTATTTTTGGGGGAGGTTTTTGACGATTAGTTTAAAGTGGGGCAAGGGGGCGGTATAAATCACTTTATTATAAGACTGAATTTCTTTGGTTGATTTGACTAACAATTGGTGGCCCTTACTTTCAATGGCTACAACTGGTTCTTTTAATTTGACATGGCCGCCGTTTTTGCCAATGTGTTTGATTAAAGCCTGAATAATAGTTTCAAAGCCGCCATTAAAATAACCAAGTTGACGAGTTCTCACCTTGACTCTCGCCCAAAACCAAGAAGCGGCAATTTGGGAGGCGTTGGCAGGGCCAAATTTACCAATTAACAACGGTTGCCAGAATTTTTCATAGACTTCTTGATTAGCAAATTTTATTAACCAGTCTTTGGCAGTGTAATTCTCCAAATCTGCCCCATAATTTTTAAGTTTTAGGGTGAGGGTTGAGGTTGCCAATTTGATGCGAGCAGGCCATGATAAAGGTCGGAGAAAAAACAAATCAGATGGTTTGTTTAAGGGGTATATTTGGTTATGGAGATAGACGGCATCTTTTGATTTTCTAAATTGAAGGGCGTTAACCACTCCTAGCTCTTTGGCCAAGTTGATAATGGCCTTATCGGTCTTAAAAATATGGTGGTAGAAGCGCTCTATCTTTATTTGGCCAATTTCCTCATAACCGGCAAAACCACCAGCTTGGGGATAGGTTTCAAAAACATCTACATAATGGCCAGCTTGACTTAACCTGTAAGCGGCGGTTAGTCCAGTAAAACCAGCTCCCACTACAGCGATTTTCATTGGTTTTAATCATACCTTTTTGGAAGCGGGTTTAACAACTTTGAATACTGAAATTAGGGCCGGTTTTTGTTATAATTTGCCCAATTAATGCAAACGTCAATCTTTAACAGTGCCAGCTTTGGCCAGTTAACTTTAGGACAAGTTATCCAAAAGATTACTGCTTATGTGGATGCGGCCCCAGAGGAGAATTATCGGTTGATTATTGGAACTGATTCACAGGTTAAAAATGGGGGGGCTGATTTTGTTACAGTCATTATTGCCCACCGGATAGGCGCAGGCGCAATTTACTTTTGGCAAAGACTAGTTAGGTCCAAGCCTTATGTTTTAAAGCAAAGAATTTATAAAGAAGTCTTAATTTCTTTGGAAGTTGCCCATCAATTAGTCCAACAAATGGTGAATAAAAACGGTTTGCTTAATACCTTGGAAATCCATGTAGATGTGGGGCAAGTTGGTCCAACGAGGGAGGTCATTTCAGAAGTGGTAGGAATGGTTAGGAGTAGTGGATTTAATGTGAAGATCAAACCTGAAGCTTTTGGGGCTGCTAAGGTAGCCGATCGCCATACCTGATTTTATTTTTTATTATTGACAAACGGTCAAACTTCTACTAGTATGGTAGCAGTTTAAATGTTCGGGTTGTCTTCCCAATCTGATTATGCCCTAGTTTTACTAAGCTTCTTGGCTCAATTGGCCTCACCAGAGCCGGTTCCATTACGGTCAATTGCTGCTTCGCAAGGATTGCCAGTCAAGTATTTGTCTCGGATTGCTGCCAGACTAACCAAAGCCGGCTTAATTGGTGCTAAGGAGGGTGTAAGAGGTGGTGTTTATTTAGTTAAAAATCCAGCTGAGATTACCTTGGGAGAGGTTATTACCCTTTTTGAAGGCCAGCCGAGTTTGACTAAATGCACCCATGCTCCAGGGACTTGCCGGGCAGAAACCGTTTGCACTGTTAAAGATAGCTGGTTTGGTTTGCAAAAAGAGCTATTGGCCTTTTTAGGTAGGAAGACAGTGGCTGATTTGATTAATGAAGAGGGTGAGACCTATTTTAGAAAAAGCCAGCCAGCTACTATAGTTTCAGTTTAACAAGGAGGTTTGAAAATGGGTGGTGATCAAATTATTGTAGCTAAAACTTTACCACCTCAGCTTTTGAAAATGGATGGTATTTCTGCCAATCAAATAGAGCAACATTACACCTTGTATGAAGGTTATGTTAAGAAAGTGAATGAGATTCGCCAAAAATTAGCTCAGTTAACATCAGAAGACTTGCAATCAGCCAACCAGAGCTATTCTTATTTAAGGGCGCTAAAAGTTGGTGAGACCTTCGCGATGAATGGGGTTACTCTTCATGAAGACTATTTAGGCAATTTAGGGGGGG
>CAZCAY010000040.1:0-6100 GCA_964496955.1 uncultured Gammaproteobacteria bacterium | reverse complement strand
CTGATTTCTGAAATGAGTTGTGACCATGAAACCTCCTGACCCTCAACTTTGGATAGGTTGTATTTTGCCAAAAGGCTTTCAAATTTGACAGCTTTGAGAACAGTTAGGACCAAGCGATTAACCAGCAAGCCAGCCAACAGCCCCAGCAGAAAAATGACCAACCCTCCAAAGAATGATGGCAGGTAGTTAACAACAGTGGTGAGAGCGGAGCTTACAGCAACAGCCACTGCGCTGCTTAAATCCTGGGGTGTCAAATCCTTCTCACCTCCTTTCTTAAATAGTAGAGGCACAGGCAGGATTTGGCTTTATAGTAGCTTATTTTCACAGTCTAAGTCAATGCCAAGGGAAAGGATGGCTGTTATTAGGCTTTTTTGGAAAATTCTTCAAGGGCTATTTCTTGAACTTTGTCCAAGTGGATGGTTGGTCTTTTACTTTTAATAAATTCAACGGCTTCTTTAACACTTTTGCCCTTTTTAATTAAATAGGCTGCCGCCATTGTTGGAGCGCGCCCGTGGCCGTTTTGGCAATGGATGTAGATTTTCTTTTTCATTTTGACTAGTTTTTCTAAAACAAAGACTCCAAAATTAAGCTGTTCTTGAGTGGGGGCCTGATGGTTTTTGACAGGAATCCAAACGTAAAATTTGACGCCAAATGGTGCGTCAAGACGCTCTTCTTCAAGAGAAATGTCAGCTTCAATGCCTTCTTTTTTGAGCTTTTCATCAAAATGGGTTTGGCAACATTGATTAGTGCCAATGTAAATGCCATCGGTGATGTAATTATATTCAAGTTCTTTGAGTTGAGAATGGTTAAGGCTCATATGCAGCAGCTTAAATTGGCAATGTCTTTGGTAAAGGAAAGGGCTGCTATTTTGATTGCTTCAGATAGAGTAGGGAAAACAGGTAGGGAATTGGCAACATCATCAATGGTGTTTTTATTTTTCACTAACATCATCGCTTCAGCAATCAACTCGCCAGCATTGGGGGCAAGGATATGAACGCCTACGATTCGCCGCGTTTTAGGATCAATGCCCATTTTGATAAGGCCTTCGGTGCGGCGCATGATAATGGCTTTGGGGAGAGCCTCAAAAGAAACCGTCCGACAGGCGCAAACACCTGTCTGTTTCATTTGTTCATCTTCAGTTAAGCCTACACTTGCCAGCTGGGGGTCGGTAAAGATGGTGTAAGGGACAGTGTTGTAATCAATAAACAACGTTGAATGGCTAATAGCGTTTTCGGCAGCCAGCGTGCCTTCGCGGCCGGCAGTTGTCTCAAGACGCAAAGGAGCGTTTGTGACATCACCCACCGCGAAAATTTGGGGATTGGATGTTTGAAAATACTGATTGACCATCACAGCTTTGGTTTGAGTGACTTTAACGCCCGCAACTTCCAGACCTAAACCTTGAGTGTTGGGTGTCTTGCCGGTAGCCAGAAGGATTTCATCAGCTCTAACCTCCTCTTGTGTTTCCCCAACTTGATAGGTAACAATTTTTTTAGCCCCATCTTTGTGTGCGCTTTTAACGTCCACATTGGTCTTAATGGTAATACCTTCTTTTGTGAGGAGAGCAGCAAGCCGGTCGGTGAGGATTTTTTCAGAACGGGGGAGGATGGAGTGGGCCCGCTGTAACATGGTGACTTTTGTGCCGAAGCGCGCAAACATTTGAGCGAATTCTAAGCCTAAAGGTCCTGCCCCAATCACAATAAGTTGGCGGGGCTGTTTTTTAAGCTTTAAGGCTTCAATATGAGTCAAATAACCAACTTTGTTAATACCCTCAATTGGTGGCACGGTAGTGGTGGAGCCCGTGGCAATGATAAATTTATCAGCTTTTAGTCGCTTACCATTGACTATCACCTCATTTTTGGAGACAAATTGCGCTCTGCCGGCAATGGGGGTAACATGCCCTAGGTTTTTGAGGACCTTTTCGTACTTTTCCTCGCGTAATTTTTCTACAAGCAGTAGCTCGTTTTGCACCACTTTTGGGAAATCAAATTTTTTTACCTCAAGCTTAATGCCCGGCGCATCAGTTTTGGCGTGATTGAGAATTTCACCAGCCCAAAGAAGGGTTTTAGAGGGGACACAGCCAACATTAACACAAGTGCCACCAAGGGGTAGTCCTGAATTAATAAGAGCGGTTTTGGCTCCTAATTCATTAGCGCGAATGGCAGCAGCAAAAGCGCCTGCTCCACCTCCAATAATAATGAGGTCGAATGTTTGAAACATGGTCATAGTTTAAGAATCTTTTTAAGGGCTACTGCATTATTGTATTTTGGGTCGCTGGCACCAAAAAGCAAGGTAACTACCTTATACCTCTTAATTATTTGAGCTAATTTCTCTTTTTGGGGATTGGCTTGGATTTCTTTTTCGTAACGTTGGACGAAATCATCCCATTTACCAGGATCGTGATTAAACCATTTCCTTAGTTTGTTGTTTGGAGCAATCTCTTTGAGCCATAGATCAATTTGGGCTTGTTGCTTGGATACACCCCTTGGCCATAATCTGTCAACCAAAATCCTAAAACCATCGGTTTTTTGGGGTTTTTCATATACCCGTTTCAGTTTAATGTTCATATTCATAAATTTGAGAATCGTTCTTTAATAATGCTGGTTATTGGTGACGGCTTTAATTGGTAATAGACTGCCCGAGACCGTTTGCGGTTTTGGACAATGTTTGCTTTTTGAAGTTTTTTTAAGGTGTGGGAAACAGCTGAAATGGAAACACCCACTACTTTGGCAATTTCCCCAACAGACAGTTCTTGATGGCGGCAAAGGAGATAGCAAATTTTAAGGCGAGTGGGGTCGCCAACCACATTAAATTCTCTTGCACATTGGACAATGGCGTTTTTATTAGCAAGCTCTCTTTTGAGTTCATCAATGACTACATTTGAATGCATATTCAAATATTATCAAGTTGGTGGGGTTATGTCAATGAAGAAAATACCGGTTGACTGTATTTAATATTTTGTGGTACTTCTGAATTAGGATTGTGGAATTATTGCTGTTCTTAGCTAATATCATTTTCACTCTGATTGTATGGGGTCGAGTAAGGCGATTGGAAAGGATAATAAAGGAGAAAGGTAGCGAGGAAGAATTAGGAGTATTAGCTAAAGGACTTCCTTTGGAGGTGCCCAAGCCTCCCCAATTACTATCATCTGCACCTCTCCATCCTAATGGTGATGTCTTAATAGCGGTTGAAAAATTGATAGAGTGGTTGAAGCGGGATTGGTTGCTTAAACTGGGCGCTTTGTTATTATTACTTGGCTTTGCGTGGTTTGCCACTTACGCCTTTGCCAATAATTGGATTGGGCCAATGGGGCGGATTGCTTTAGGGATTATAGCTGGGGTTTGTTTTATTATTTTAGGTTGGTGGCGAATTCAAAAATATCTTCATCAGGGTAGTGTGTTTTTGGCTCTGGGTTCGACCATTGTTTTGCTAACGATTTATGCAGCCAGAACCGTTTATCACTTTTTTACTCCTCTGTCTGCTTTGGCGGTCATGTTCTTAAGTACTGTTTTTGTGGCCTTAGCGAGTGTTAAATATCGCAATCGGATACTGGCCTTGGCTAGCTTAATTTTGGCAGGAATTGCTCCCCTTTTGACTAGCACTACGCCTTCTCCAGCCAATTATGTAGGTTTGTTCTCATACCTTTTAGTGGTGGTGGCAGGAGTGGTTTGGGTTGTTTTTGTGACTGGGGCTCGGGAGTTAACACTGATTGCTTTAATTATTGTGACGCTTTATAGCTTACCCCATCTTTTAGGCTATACGTTGGCAGATAGGGGGGCGTTGTTATTATTTGCGTACGCTTTCACAGCGGTGTTTTTCTTAACCAACACTGCCGGTGTCCTTAAGTTGAAAGGTAAGGAACTTATTCCGGATTTGGTAACCGCTGGCGGTAATGGTTTATTTTTACTCGCTTGGATTTCAATAGCTGCCAGCAAAGAATGGGCCAGTTTAATTATTGCCGCTTGGCTGGTGGTATTTACTGTGGGCGCGTTTTTGACCTTTAGGACAACCCAACAGCGCGAGCCATTTTACGTTTATGCCGGTGTGGCTGTGGCATTTTTAGCAGCAGCGACGGCTGCTGAATTGAAAGGGCCGCTTCTAACAATTGCTTACACCCTTGAAAGCGGGGCCATTCTCCTTACCACTTATTTGGTACTGAAGGATGTTCAAGTTGCTACACGGGTTAGCTTGCTTTTGGTCGGGCCTGTAATCTTATCGGTTAATAGCCTTACTGCCGGTGCTTGGATGATTGGTGTTTTTCATGAACATTTTTCAGTTCTCCTAATTTTGGCAGCTACTTTCTTTGGTTTAGGTTTGTTTTTTCTCCAACGTTTGGCTGATGAGAATAAGAGTGAGACTAGCTTTCTGGCGGCTATCTTATTGATAGTCGGTTCTTTTTACGCCTATGCTCTTTTGTGGTTATCGCTGCACGCTGCTCTTTTAAACGATAATGTTGCTGTCATGATTGCCCTAACTATTTATACTATTATTGGCTTAACGGCTTACTTTTATGGTCTAAGTCAAGGAATGCGGGTTCTTTGGGTGTATGGGGGTGTATTGGTGGGTTTTGTGGTAGGGCGTTTACTTTTAGTTGAGGTTTGGCGCATGGAATTGGGTATTAGAGTTATTACTTTTTTCTTAATAGGACTTTTGTTGATAGGCACAGCCTTTTTAACCAAAGAGGAAGCAAAAAAGATGTTAAAGGGGTCCAAATGAGAGTTTTAAAAATTACTATCTTTCTTATTTTTGTTCTGTTGTTAATAGCAGGAGTGAGGATGCCAGCTGACGCCCAAGGCGTATCATCAGAGCCATTCTCCGCTGTTATTAGCGCTTATCGGATGTACAGGGATATTGACGATCTTGGGATTAAGGTACCTACAGTGGTGGAGGTGCCTTTTACTGATGAGACTGGGAGCCGGTTTACTTTTGCGGTTTTGGACAAAACTACTCGCAGCTTTGAGCCATACTATTTTAAGCAACAGGTTATAGACAGGGAAGTGCCATTATTGGTTACCACTACCCCTTTGGTGGTTAACCCAAATTTCATGGTTGATCGGAATGAGCTCACTTTTGCCTCTTTTCCATTATCAGAGGGTGTGGCTGGAGTGGCGGAGATTACTTTATCTAGCCCTAGTCCTATTACATCATCTGCGCTTATAGTTTCTTTGGATGCGAATGTTACCTTGCCGACGATGGTTGAAATTAGAGCTGTTGTTGATGGGCAAAGCCAAATTGTGGTGGCGAAGAGGAATATGGTAAATCACGCTATTTATTTTCCTAAAACGACTGCTAGCCAATGGCAGATTACTTTCTACTACAATCAGCCTTTGCGAATTAGCGAACTCAAGTTTGTTCAAGATGTGGCTTCTCGACCTGTTGCGCGGGCAATCCGTTTTTTGGCCCAGCCTGGCCATTCATACCGCATTTATTTTGATTCTGATAGAACGGTCGAGACGCCTGTTGGGGAAGCGGGTAATTTAGCATTTGTCCAAGATGTTTTGGTAGTTACTCCAAGTAGCGCTAAAGTAAATCCTGATTATAAAATGGCTGATATAGATAATGATGGTGTCCCCGATGCCAAAGATAATTGTGTTGATGTTAACAACCCCGACCAGTTAGATGTTAACAACAACAAGCGCGGAGACGCTTGTGAGGATTTTGACCATGATGGGGTGATTAATGCTTATGATAACTGTCCTAATGTCCCTAATATGAACCAAAGGGATGTTGATGGTGACAAGATAGGGGATGCTTGTGATAAAGTGGAGAGTAGAATTACTGAGCGTTATCCTTGGATTCCATGGATTGGCATTGGGTTTGCGGCTGCGGTTTTGGTGGTGTTATTTGTCTTGACAGTGCGGGCAAAGCCGGTTGATCCTTTGTCTTCTGAATCTCCTAAAAAAGACGATTTACCCCAATAGGATAGTTTAATAAGTTTGTGAGCAGGGGCACCACCTCTTGCCCAATAGCGCCCCAAAGCCAAAGAGGTTTATTTAGTGACCCGCACAGGACTCGAACCTGTAACCAATCGCTTAAAAGGCGACTGCTCTGCCAATTGAGCTAGCGGGCCTTTTTTATTAGCTTTTGAGTTTTTATTATAGCT
>CAZCAY010000039.1:0-6573 GCA_964496955.1 uncultured Gammaproteobacteria bacterium | reverse complement strand
ATACGGTTGGTGAAGTTGGCTTGATGAGGCAAGAGTGTTGGCCAAAACTTGACGACCATTGACAACAATGGCCGCCCCGGTTTCGTCACATGAGGTTTCAATGCCTAAAATCTTCATTCTTCCAAAGAGAACTGGACAATGTCGCCAATTTGGATTTGGTGCTGGCTAATGGAACCTCCTTTGAGTTCTAAGGCATACAAAGCTTCTGTGGATGGGGTGTACCTTTTGAGTTGGGCATCTGGTACTCCTGGTTCTGGTTGGGCATTTTGATAATAGTCCACAATTTTTTTGTTCTCATCAATCCAGATAATATCTAAAGGAATGAGGGTGTTTTTCATCCAGAATTGATGACGGGCCGGTTGATCAAATACAAAGAGCATGCCACCATTATCCTCAAGATTACTGCGCCCGGAGAGCCCTTTGGTTTGTTGAGCGGGGGTTTTGGCGACTTCTACCTGAAAGCTGGCGTTTTTAATTTTAAGTTGAGTGGTGGTGGATTGAGTATTTTGGGCGTTGAAAACAGGAGAATAGCTGGCAAAAATAATCAGCCCAATTACACTCAGAAGCAAACCAGCAATAAAGAACAAATTTTTTTTCATTTGATGATTAATTTAGTTGGTTTTAGTTCCCACTTTATAAACCGCTTGCCATGGCTTGTAATGGGAAATAAAGGTTGATGTTTCAATTTGTCCATTTTTTCTCACTGTTCTAATTATTTTGACATCAGCTCCGGTGGCGGCAAAGTCAATTTGCTTGACTACTCCTGCTGGCAGAGTGGGGTCCTCTTCATAAAGAGGTGGCGGAGGAGGCGTGAGGTTACTAATTTGAGGGTTGGAGATCTCGACTACGCGGTTATCCTTAGTGCCGTAAAAGTCAAAGATGAGGTTGGTGCCTTCAATATAGCCTTGAACCAAAATATAAGCTGGGGTATCGTTTTTAAATTTCAGATCAACACTGGGGGCAAAGATAGTGGCATCTAAACCCACTTTGCTTCCGCCTTTTTCGTAATAAGAAACGCGATAAGCATGGGCGAACCTTTCTTCAATCGGTAGACCAGTGTTAACTGCTGCTCGGAAGATGGTGGTTGAGACCTGGCAAACGCCACCGCCTTCTCCCAAAATCGTGCGACCCTTTGAAATAATGTAGGCAGTGGTATAGCCAGTGGCAACAGATATTTCACCTACTGCATTGTTGAAAGAAAAGGTTTCACCAGGTGCTATGAGAATGCCATTAAGGCGAGAGGTGGCCAACTTAATGTTGTGGATTCTTTCGGGTGGGGAGCCAGCAAAACTGGAGACTCCCCGGCCAATAAGTTCATTAATTCCTAGACTATTCACTTGCGAAGTCTTAACAGGAGCTTCTGTAATAGTCACTGGGATTTTAATTTCTTCAGGGGGATTATTAGCCAATAAAGTTTGTTCTAAAAGATTAGTTAACTCTTCTCGTTTAACTGCTTGGCCATTAACCGATGGGCTAAAAACAGTTACTTTGCCATCAGCCATTTGGAAACGGGCGTTTTGGGCAGGTCGGTCAATGGCTTTAGCAATAGTGGCCACCTCTTGGTCCAGCTTGGCCCGGTCAATGACTAATTGGGGTGAGGATTGGGGGTTGGGAATAGACACAGTGAGCAGATTGGCAATTTTGTCTTGGTCAAAGATCCATTGTCGAGCTTCAAAGGTGGCCACCACTTTTTTGGCAGTTAACTTTTCGGCTTGCTTTTTAATTGTTTCCTGTTGAGATGTGGTGAGTTGATAGCCGGTGGTTGTAATGGGCAGATTGATGCTGGCAGTTTCTAGCCATGCCAGTTGGTGATAAATGGTTTTTTTGAGTTGGTCTTTATCAAGTTGCTGGCCTGTTTCGCCTGGAGTGATTTGGAGAATTTGGTTTTGGTAGGTAATGGTTGGGGGTTTTGCCGGTTTTTCAACCAAGGTGGCTAACCGATTAACTTTATCATCGAGGTATTCATAATTAATATTAAATTCAAGGGGCAAATTCACACCTGTGGTTAAAGCAAGATATTGGTGTTTTAAATTTGAAAGCCAATGGGAATGACGGCCTACCAGCAGAGCTTGATTGACAGTTTTGGTCAAATTGTATGTTAGCTCTAATTTCTGGGCGGAAAGAGTGAAAGTTGAGTTAGCCCAGGAAAGCTGAATTTTTTGCTCTTGTTTTTGACTGACTGTGGAAAGCAAATTAACTGCTTCTTGGGGGCTAAGCCCTGATAGGTTAATGCCAGCTACTTTAACCCCCCAGTAAATGCGATTGGTGAAAACCAATTGGTAACTGAGAATGATAAGGCTGATCAATAAAAATGTGGCTAAGATGCCGATTGCGAGCCAACTGGTCAGCCAAGTAAGAAAGCGCCCTTTTAAAAGCTGGACTTTAGTCATAATTTGGGCCCTTGTTAACAGAAAATTTGGCAAGCTGTGGTTATGGAGGGTTAGTCTGGAGTAGATTGTGGTTATTAGCTTGACTGCCATTGACCGTATGATATCATAGATTTAAGGCCATCAAAAGATGGGGCATTTGCGCTTAAACATAAAATTTTTCCAGTCGTTTCTTTTATTGGTTTTAACCAGCCTTCTTTTATCCGCTTGTCAAGTTCCATTTCTATCGCGGCGGGGAGCCCAAACTGAGCAGATTACTTTAACTTATTGGGGTCTTTGGGAACCGCCAGAGTTAATCCAACCATTAATTGACCAGTATCAAGCCACCCATCCTAATATTACTATTAAGTACGAGAAGCAGAATCCCCAACAATATTTGGAGCGCTTAAAAAGTCGGATTGCCGCAGGTGCTGGTCCTGATATTTTTCGCTTCCATAATACCTGGACTCAAGTTTTGCAAAACGAATTGGCCCCTCTCCCAGATTCTGTAATGAGCAAGGAAACTTATCTTAAAACGTTCCCTGGCGTTTTTGTGAATGATTTAAGAATTGGCAATGAAATTGTGGGTATTCCTTTGGAATTTGATGGTTTGGCTTTGTACTATAATGAGGATATTTTCCGATCAGCTAATATTACTAAGCCTCCTGCCACTTGGGATGAATTAAGAGTAACAGCTGCCGCTTTAACCGTGAGGGACCAAAATGGCGCGATTAAAATTGCAGGTGTGGCTTTGGGCACTGAAAATAATGTTGATCACTTTTCAGATATTTTAGGTTTAATGTTTTATCAAAATGGGGTTGATTTTACAAAACCTTTGGAAAAGAATGGCGATAAAGTTAGCGATGCTTTAAGGTATTATACTCTCTTTTCAGCAACTGATCCTAAAAATCGGGTTTGGGATAGAAATTTACCTAATTCAACAGTGGCTTTTGCGTCTGGGCAAGTGGCAATGTATTTTGCTCCTTCTTGGCGAGTTTTTGAAATTAAGGCCGCTAATCCAAGTTTGAATTTTAAGATTGCGCCTGTGCCAACATTGCCTGGGGAAGCAGGGAGTACCACTTGGGCTAGTTATTGGGCGGAGGGCGTTTCTGCTCAGTCTCAATACCAGACAGAGGCGTGGGAGTTTTTGCGCTTTTTATCAACAGCTGAAACGATGCGGGATTTTTATGCCCAAGCAGCAAGAGTCAGATTATTTGGCGAACCCTATTCAAGATTGGATTTATTAAGCGAGCTCATACCTGATCCTTATGTGGGAGCTTATGCTGCCGGGGCTAATAAGGCCAGATCTTGGTATTTAGCCTCTGCTACTCATGATGATGGGATCAACGATCAAAATATTAAGGCCTTAGCAGAAGCTGTTAGACAAATTAATGCTGGCAGCGATGCTGGAGCAGTGGTCAAGAAACTTTCGACTGAAATTGAGAAGAATCTTGATTTGGCAGGCATTAGGAGAGCTGGGATTTAAATGCCCTTTTCAAAGTTACAGCTCGTGTGCTAACATCAAAACCTAATGGAAAGGGCAATTCTGGCTACTTTAGCCTACGCTGATATTTTTGATTACCCTTTAACTTTGAGCCAACTTCACCATTTTCTCATAGGTTGTAAGCTTAATCAAAAGGAATTAAGAAAGGTTCTTAATCAACTGGTTCAAAACCAGCAAGTGGGCTGCCAAAATGCCTATTATTTTTTACCAGGGAGGGCTCATTTAGTCGCTTTAAGATTGAAGCGGGCTAAATTGGCTCCAGTAAAACTCGCTTTGGCCAAAGAGGCAGCTACAATTTTAAAAGTGTTACCCCAGGTGAAATTGATTGGCGTTTCAGGTAGTGTTGCTGTTAATAATGCTGATTGGGAAGATGATATTGATTTTTTCATCATTACAGCAGCTGGCCAATTATGGCTGACTCGCTTCTTTTCAACAGCCATCTTGACAGTTTTGGCCAAAAGGCGGACTCCCCAAGCAAAAACAGTGGCCAATAAAATTTGTTTGAACATGTTTGTGGATGAAAGTCAGTTGGAAATAATACCCCACAATCTTTACTTGGCCCATGAAGTTTTACAAATGCGTCCCCTTTTTTGGCGTGATTATACTTATGAACGTTTCTTAGCAGCCAATCAATGGGCCTATCAATTTTTACCCAATTGGCCCAGACGAGCAGCTGTTAATCGGTTTGATTCTCAGCTTGTGGCCAAACCGCCGTGGCTGATGACCAAAGCGGAAGATTTAGCCAAACAGCTGCAATTGGCTTATATGGCCAAAAGACGCACTATTGAAAAAATTACCGCTGGTAAAATCCAATTTCATCCCCGCAATACTCAACATTTGGTTATGGACGCTTATGGAAAAAGGTTAAAAGATTTGGGGATTTTGAGGTCTTGACAAATAATGAGGTAGTGATTAGAATGTTTTTCTAGCAGTCTAAACGATAAAGTGATAGATTGAAAAATCTAGCTTTACCGTTTTTTTAACGCCTGTTTATTGGAGGAAAGATATGGATATTAAACCATTAGCGGGGTACGTTTTAATTGAGCCTAAACCTAGAGAAACCACGACTGCCACTGGCATTGTTTTGCCGGATACTGCTGATGAGAAACCCCAAGAAGGTAAAGTTTTAGCATGTGGTGCTGATTTAGTGGAAGATGGTAAAGTGATCAAGTGCCCGGTTAAGGTTGGCGATCGGGTTATTTACAAGAAATGGGGCGGTAATGAAATTAAAATGGATAGCAAAGAGCTTTTGTTAGTTAAGTTTGACGACTTAATGGCAGTAATTGGTAAGTAATTGGAGGTTAGTGAAGATGGCCAAACAACTCCTATACGCAGAAGAGGCAAGGGCTAAACTTAAAGAAGGTGTCGATACAGTTGCTAAGGCTGTGGCCACAACCCTTGGGCCAAAAGGTCGCAATGTGGCCATTGATAAGAAGTGGGGCGCTCCTAATGTAGTTCATGATGGGGTGACGGTTGCCAAAGAAATTGAATTAGAAGACCCCTTTGCTAATATGGGCGCTCAGCTTGTTAAAGAAGCCGCTTCTAAGACTAATGATGTGGCTGGTGATGGTACCACCACTGCTACTGTTTTAGCTCAGGCTATTGTTGATGCTGGTTTGAAGAACATTACAGCTGGTACTAATCCGATGATTCTCAAGCGGGGTATTGAAAAGGCAGTGGAAGCAGTGGTGGCTGAATTGAAGAAGATGGCCAAACCCGTTAAAGGTAAGGATGAAATTGCTCAAGTTGCCACCATTTCAGCAGCGGACGCTACTATTGGCAATTTAGTAGCCGAAGCTTTGGAAAAAGTTGGCAAGGACGGAGTGGTCACTGTTGAGGAATCAAAGAGTTTAGAGACGAATGTGGAGTATAAGGAAGGAATGGAGTTTGATAAGGGTTACATTTCAGCTTACTTTATTACCAATCCTGACCGGATGGAAGCAGAAATTGATGATCCTTATATTCTCATTACTGATAAGAAGATTTCAGCCCTTTCTGACATTTTACCCCTGTTGGAAAACTTGGTGAAAATTTCGAAGAATTTGGTGATTATTGCCGATGAGGTTGAAGGTGAGGCTCTAGCCACTTTGGTGGTTAATAAATTGCGGGGCACCTTTAATGTGCTAGCAGTTAAAGCGCCCGGTTTTGGTGATCGGCGCAAAGCCATGCTTGAGGATATTGCTATTTTAACAGGGGGTACTGTTATTTCTGAGGATTTGGGCAAGAAATTAGAAAATACCACTGTTGAGGATTTGGGTAGGGCTAAGAAGGTTGTTTCTGATAAGGAAAGTACTTTAATTGTAGCTGATGGCAATAAAGAAGCAGTAGCTGCGAGGATAGCCCAAATTAAAAGGGAAATTGAGTCAACTGATTCCGAGTTTGACAAAGAGAAGTTAGAGGAGAGGTTGGCTAAATTATCGGGGGGAGTGGCGGTCATTAATGTGGGAGCAGCTACCGAAATTGAGATGAAGGAAAAAGTAGAGCGGGTGAAGGATGCAGTCGGTGCTACCAAAGCTGCCATTGAGGAAGGGATTGTGCCAGGAGGTGGCGTGGCTCTGATTCGTTGCGATCGGGTATTGGAAAAACTAGCAGAGACGGTTGAGAATGAAGAAGAGAAATTGGGCATTAGAATCGTCCGGCAGGCCCTAACAAGACCAACATGGTATTTGGCAGCTAATGCTGGGGCTAAAGCTGATGCTGTTG
>CAZCAY010000038.1:0-6922 GCA_964496955.1 uncultured Gammaproteobacteria bacterium | reverse complement strand
AACCTTTGCCAAACCAACACAGACCAATTCACCAGAATCAATCAAACTCCCTCACCTTCAACCCCATCAAGACAAGTCTGGAGAATCTATTATCTTTAAGACAACCAACCTCCCAAACCGCAATGACCAAAAGCAAATTTCCCCTTCAAAACAATTTGACCAAGCACCAGTCAAAACAGCTAAAAACGAACGTGATTCAGCAAACAACTTGCACCTTTTCTTAGAACAACTTAGCCAATATCCCCTTTTAACACCAGAACAACAATTCTTGGCATTCAAATACCATCACCAAGGTAGATCCCTTGAAGATTTAAAAAACGATCCCCAATTCTGGGATGGAGTAACCGAAGACAATCGCGAAAAATTAGCAAGTGCTTTCAAAAACAGCAAAAGTGTTAAGGAATTCTTGACCCACTGCAACCTGAGGCTTGTGGTTAATATTGCCAAACAACGCAAAGAGCGGGGATTGGAATTTTTAGACTTAATCCAAGAAGGCAACATCGGGCTAATGAGAGCTATTGAAAAGTTTGATATTACCAGAGGCACCCAGTTTTCCACCTACGCCACTTACTGGATTAACCAAGCAATTCAAAGGGCCATTGCTTATAAGGCTCGTCCTATTAGAATACCCACCAACTTAAATGAAGGCTTAGGGCAAGCTTGGAAAATCGTAACAGAATTTGAATCACTCAATGGTCGCTTACCCAATATAAACGAAATTAAAAACTCACTTTTTACCAAAACCAACCTCCCAGAAAAGAAAATTGATATGGTAGCTGCTTTAATTAATCAACGCCTCTTATTAACCACCCCCATCTCCACAAACAAAGAGATTAGGAGTGAAGATGATATTACTATGGAAAATTTCATCTTTGATGAAGCTGAATACACTGAAGAAAATGCCATTGCCAATGTTAACCATGCAGAAATCAAAGTCCGCATCCACCAATCCCTTGCCAAACTCACACCCAAAGAAAAATCCATTATTGAACTTTACTACGGCCTCACAACAAAAAATAATCAAGGATTGACCTTGGCTGAAATTGGCAGAAAATTCGGCTTAACCCGTGAACGGATTAGACAAATTAGGGACCAAGCGTTAAGGAAATTGCAAGACGATAATGATTTGCAATTGTTTCATGCCCACTTTTATGATTAAAAACTAGATAAGCGCATTGCAATTATCTGACAAACTGAAATATTATAATTAACAATATGAATTGGTTCATTTTCGCTCTTCTTTCTGCTTTCTTTGCCGCTTTAACGGCGATTTTGGCCAAGATTGGTGTGAAAAACGTAGACTCTAATCTAGCAACAGCTATCCGCACAGTAGTCATTCTCATTTTTGCTTGGGGTATTGTTTTCATCAAAGGCACCGCCAAACAAATGGGGTCAATCGCTCCTTTTTCATTGCTATTTCTTATTCTCTCAGGTATTGCCACTGGTCTCTCTTGGCTCTTCTATTTTCGGGCATTACAACTTGGACAAGCCTCCCAAGTAGCTCCCATTGATAAATTAAGCCTAGCCTTAACAGTGATTTTAGCAGTCCTATTGCTCCATGAGAAAATTAACATTTCTATTGCCATTGGCGTTCTCTTAATGACTGTTGGAACGTTCTTAATTGCCTTTGGAAAATAAATTTGTTATGGTTATTTTAAAATGACAGGCTTTGTAACCGACATTGAAAAGGAAACGCTGGCCAACAGCTACTTTAGGCGCGTTCTTTATACTGGCAAGCACATCCAATTGGTAGTAATGGCTCTTAAACCAGAGGAAGAAATTGGTTGGGAAGTCCATCCTGACTCTGACCAATTTCTGCGCATCGAATCAGGAGAGGGAAAAGCAATTATAGGAAATGTTGAATATTCTCTGGGAGATGGCAGCGTAGTGATCGTGCCAGCAGGAGTGGAGCATAATATTATTAATACCTCAACCGAAAAGGAGTTAAAACTCTACACCATCTACACACCACCTCACCACCCTGATGGAACTATCCACCGCACTAAAGAAGAAGCTGAAAAGCATTTAGTAAATCACTAAACAGTTAACCGAAAGCCTTAGAATTCCCTAGAATTAAACTTGGGCCTGAAACCTCACACCTGAATTTTTGAAAACAAATAACCGCCAATAATTAAAAGAACAACAGACATCAGTCCCAAAACAAGCCCGTCTGTAATAAGCCCAAAATGCGTTTGGGCAATCAAAACACCGCGAAGCCCGTCAACCCCATAGGAAAGAGGATCAAAATAGCTAACAGTTAGAAGGGTTTTTGGCAAATTTTGTAAAGGAAAAAGGGCCCCTGAAAAGAAAAACACAGGCATAACTAAAAAATTCATAATTAGCTGAAATCCCTGCATATCCTCAAGCAATGAGGCAACAGCTGTACCTAATGCTGTAAACAGTAATGCTATTAAAGCCATAAAAAAGAGAGCGGGCAATAATAACAACAGATTGGTTATTCTAAAACCAGCCATAAAAGCTATCATTAAAATAATTAACCCTTGGACCACTGCGACAGTGGCCCCACCTATAGTTCTGCCAATCATAATCTGAAGCCTGGATACAGGAGCTACCAAAGTTGCTTTCAAAAAACCAAACTGCCTGTCCCAAATCACCTCAATACCAGCAAAAATGGCTGTAAAAAGAATACTCATGGCAACAACGCCAGGAGTCAAAAATTGAATATAGTCCCCACCTCCTGCTCGTTGGTAAATAGGTCCAAAGCCGAAACCAAAAGCAATTAAAAAGAGGATGGGTTGACCTATCGAGCCAATTATTCTAGGCTTTGATCTGTAATACCTCTTCAACTGTCTTAGCCAAAGAATATAAATAACACTCATCTGATGACTTCAATAATTTCTAACGCCTTCATAACCTACGCCGCAAACGCATATTCTCAATAGGACTGGCTGTTTCATCTCTTAACGAATGACCTGTCAGCTTCAAAAAAACCTCTTCTAAAGAGGTGACACCCGTTTGGCTTTTTAACTCTACCGGCGTCCCGCAAGCAATCAATTTACCATTGTCAATAACGGCAATTTTCTGGGCAACTCTCTCTGCTTCATCCATATAATGGGTAGTAAAAAACACCGTCGTTTGCTCCTCCTGATTCAAATTAGTAATATAGCTCCAAATGCGATTTCTAGTTTGGGGATCAAGACCTAAAGTAGGCTCATCAAGAAAGAGAAGTTTGGGGTTATGGATTAAACCACGAGCAATTTCCAATCTTCGCTTCATGCCTCCAGAAAAATATTTCACTAAATCACTGCGCCTGTCCCACAATTCTACAAATTGAAGCAGTTGCTCAATCCGTTTGCGTCGAACATTGGTAGGCACTCCGTAAAGGACGCCGTAAATTTCCATATTTTCAAAAGCGGTTAACTCATCATCTAAACTTGGATCTTGAAAGATAATGCCAAATAAAGAGCGAGCTTCGTGGGGATTATGGGCAAGATTGTAGCCATCTAATTCAACTTTCCCCGAAGTTGGTTGTAAAAGAGTAGTCAAGATTTTAATGGTCGTTGTCTTACCAGCTCCATTAGGTCCTAAGAAGGCAAAAATTTCTCCTTTAGCAACAGTAAAAGAAACATCATCAACAGCCACTACCTCACCAAATTTTTTAGTCAAATGCTCAACCTCAATCATTGAACTGGCAAATTTTAATTATAAAACAAGTTTTTTGAAAAAAACACTTATTAAAATGGGAGATGAGAGTAAAACTAGGCCAAAAGCCAGACTGTCTAATCAAGCTCCAAAAGGCATTTTATAAACCTACATCAAGCAATCTCTTATTATTCCTGATCTGAAGGAGGTAAAGGAGCTAAATAGTATGCCCCTCCTTTCTTAGGAGCATGTCGGTTTTTGTTAACTACCATCCATCCATATCTTTTCAAATTTGGTTTGATCATTTGGGATAATACCACAACAATCCTCTTGCGTACCACCGGTAGGTTTTGTTCTGTTGCCTCCTGGGGATAAACTTTAGCAGCTATTTGCGATATAGGAACCGGATTGTCAAAATCACCCCGATCCACAATGACTCTTAGGATATCCATTGGCGTCTTTGACATATTTACTCTTTGGCCATCAGGCAAAACCACTGTTTCTTCTAATTCTTCCTTACTCACAACAGGCGCCTCTGGTAAAACCTCAGGCGGTATGATGCCCACTGTTACCTGACTTGTTATTTTCTCAAATTCTTCTCTGGCTTTTTGTAAATCGCTTTTTGACAAATAACCCTTTTTCACAAAACCCTCAATCTCCTCACATTTCTGTTTAGCTTGCTGGAATTGTAAATTCGCCATTTCTCTTTTGATAGCCCATTCCTGTGAATAAAGAGCTGGTTTGGCTCTTTCTGCCAGCGCTTGCCTGATTCTGCCCACTCTGACGGCCGTGTCAAGATAATCCACCTTCTCACAAGCTGCTAAATTCAGATGCTTATTAAAAACAGAAGTGCCAATAGTTCTATAGACAGTGTCAGCCTTAGCCAAGGCTTTCTCAATTTTAGCCTGTCTTTCTTTAAGATTTTGGAGTGATTTGAATTTCCTTTCTGGATCCATAAGAGTAATCACTACCAATCTAACTTAGATTGGAAGACTCTATCCTATATTGCTAATTTTGTCAAGTCACTATAATCTGCCAGCGCAATTCAAAACTTGACACCAAATACGATAAAATTGACCACATTACTTAAACCAGTTTTTGGCCAAGACGGTAACTCAAAACTTTCTCTTGGGAAATTTAATCTCTTGGGAAAAGCTAGAAACTAATAAGCTTAAACTAGCTTAAGGTGGTAGGTGGTTGCGGTAAGTTATCACTTGGCTCTCTATCTCTAGCAGAATTCTGAAGAAACCTTTTGTTTATCTCAAAACTCATATAACCAATACCCATAATAATCAAGCCTCCAATAACTAGAGAAAGTGGCCAGCTAATGCTTTCACTAAAATATTGGGCAGTCAATTTCAAAATTTCGGCAAAAGTAAAGAATGTGGCCATTAGCAAAAAGACCCTACTTTGAAGTTTAATACTTCCCCAAAAGGTGGCGGCTAATAAAAAGGGGTAAATCACCTGCCAGAAAATACTGGCAATGTAATCTTTATCTTTAAAATCTTTAAAACCTTGCAACACAAGTGCTATCCCAAGAACCATTAACAATCCCAAGAAATACATCCCTCCGCTCATAAATTGCCTATTAGTTTGAGCAAAATAGTAACCAAAGGCAAGATAAGCAATACCTAAGCTTAAAATCCTATATTGAGTAAACTTGGGAATCGTGATATCAACAAAATAACGGTAGAAGATGAAATCGGTCAGGCTAAGAAATAAAACTGAGGCTGTTAAAACTGACAAAGGTAGAAAAATTGGAGCTTTCAAAACAGCATAAGAGGTAAAGGAAATCATAAAAAGCAAAGCGGCGTTAATCGAAATGCCCTCTGCTGTAGTGGCTGAAATACCCATCACATCTAAAGCAGTACCCACTCCTAAAGGAAAAAGGACAGCAGAAATGACCAAAAAGGCATGGCCAAATTCTTTGTTCTGGGTATAACGA
The DNA here is from genome assembly GCA_964496955.1 of uncultured Gammaproteobacteria bacterium. Classification (GTDB taxonomy): domain Bacteria; phylum Patescibacteriota; class Microgenomatia; order Curtissbacterales; family CAZCAY01; genus CAZCAY01. The sequence goes on along the minus strand of CAZCAY010000038.1, from coordinate 1,374 downwards.
AAAAAGTAATAACCTAAAGAGTAGGCTGAAATAGCAGGCACAAGAGTAGTCACTGTCTTGGATATTTGGCTCATTGTACTCCAAAACTGAGCAATAAAAAAGACAATGCCTAAAATAACAATCAAACCCCCAACATAGTACAAAATTTTTTGCAGGTTAATCTTTGGCATTGAAAAGGAAGGATGTTTAGGGGAAGTTGCTAACGGAGGTTGATTTTCGCCCAAAACGCTAAGAACTTCTTCTTTGGTCACCAAACCTGCTCTAACCAAACCTGCAAGGTCTGTCAACACCTGATTAATCTTGTCCCGGTACTGCTCATTCATTAATAACCCATCCGATAAATTTAATAGAGTAGTAATCAGCTATCCGCCGACGGATTCCCTTACCATTACCATAAAGATAAACTCCCCTATCCCCTCCAAATAACCTTACAAATAATAAGGAACCACTATTGCTCAGCCAGCCTACTTTAAAACCATCGGGAGATTTGTCAGACGGATCTAACACATAAGATTGGGCCTGGGCAAGCGTTATTTGTTTACTCTTATCATGAACCACATCATATAAAAACAAATCAGGATAACTTGGGGAAACATTTAATGGGTACGGACTAGAAGAATTAGGATAAGATTTAAATTTTGACTCAACAGTTACCCTACCATTAACTACCTGAATGTTATAGTCATACAACCCGTTGCCAGCTGCGTAAATAAAATTGTATTTTGGTTTAACAACCAAGGCAGGTAAATAGACTGAAACCGCTACAAAGGCAATTAAAAGAATGGTAATCCTATCCCAACAATCAAAGGCAACTTTTCTTTGAGAGTCATCTAAAGCCAGAGTAGTAAAAAAACTAAAACAATGTCAAGTTGGCTCTACTATCTTCCCAAACAAAAGGCAAGTGTTGAGTAAAGCAAAACACGCAAATTTTACAAATTGGCTGCCGGGCTAGGATTCGAACCTAGATTGTCGCGTCCAGAGCGCGATGTCCTACCGTTAGACGACCCGGCAACACGCATCTATTTTAGCAAAATCTCCGTCAAATGTAATATATTAAAATTGAAGCTATGATAGTTAAAAAACAAGATGGTTACTACGTTCTTTCAGAGAAAGGACGCAATTTAGGTGGTCCTTATAAAACCAAAGCAGCAGCTGCCAAAAGATTGCGCCAAGTTGAATTCTTCAAACGTCTCAAGAGTAAATAATGCTACACTAGATCCAGTAAATGTTGGCGGCGTTTGTCAAATTAGCAGTTGTTATCAGCATCGTTGTTATAAGCATCAGTGCTGTCGTTTTAAAAACCGCCTACCCTAAAGCAAACTCAATTTTTGCCTCTCTTTTTAGTACCCCCTCCTCAACTCACATAACCTCAAC
>CAZCAY010000037.1:1226-6993 GCA_964496955.1 uncultured Gammaproteobacteria bacterium | reverse complement strand
AAAAAGCCTTAGACCTTATTTGCAGTATACTGGTGTTTTTGTTTTAGTAACTGTTTTGGTTTTAATCAACAGACCATTTTTTACTTGGCGGGAATTTTATCCTCAAATGACAGATGATGTCAAATTTTCTGGTGAATTGTGGCAACTTCAACAAACTTCGGGTATTTTTGATTATTTACCAAAACAGATACCTTTACCACCATCAGCTCCACCTAATGGCGATGCTGAATTAATTAACGGGGTGGGTAGTTTTGAGGTTATTACCAAAAAAAGCAACCTCCACATTTATCAAGTGAATGTGGCTTCAGAACAAGCTTCATTTCAAATAAATACTTTTTATTTTCCAGGATGGCAAATTTTTGTTGATAATGAGAAAGTGGCTATTGATCCTTTTAGGGATAAGACGAATGGAACAATGATTGTGGATTTAAAAAGCGGTAACCATACAGTTGAGGCTAAATTTGGGAAAACGCCTATAAGAGCAGTTTCTGATATAATTTCAGCGATTAATTGGGTAGGTTTGCCTGTTGCTTTTCTCTTTTTTTTAAGGAAGCAAAAGGTATAAAATTTTTGGCTAAGATGATCATTACTCAAGCACCGTTGCGAATCAGTTTTGCAGGTGGATGAACGGACTTGCTTGATTTTTACCATCAGCATGGTGGAGCTGTGATTTCAGCGGCTATTGACAAATATGTTTTTGTGATTGTTAAAGAACGATTTGACAAGATGATTTATCTCAACTGGATGAAGAAAGAGATTGTGAATAGTGTTGATGAGATAGAGCACGAATTGATAAGAGAAACTATGAGAAAAACTGGGGTAAAAGAAGGGGTGGAGATAACAACTTTATCAGATATTCCAGCTGAGGGTTTAGGTTTGGGCTCTTCGTCCTCAATTACTGTTGCTCTTTTGGAGGCGCTTTATCTATATAATGGTGTAAGTGTGGGAACGTCTCGGTTAGCTGAGGAAGCGTGCGAAATTGAAATTGATATTTTAAGAAAGCCTATTGGGAAACAGGACCAATATATTGCAGCTTATGGTGGCTTAAGGCATTTTGAATTTAGAAAGGATGATAAGGTGATTGTGACCACTCCAAAAGTGAGTAGTGATTTTATTTACAAGCTTAATTCCCATTTGATGCTCTTTTTACTGGTATAACAAGAAGTGCATCTCAGATTTTGTTAGAACAAAAGGCCCAGATTAAAGACACGGGAGAATTCTTAAAAGAAATGCGTGATCAAAGTTATCAGCTTTTAAGGGCGTTTGAAAAAGGTGATTTTAGATTGTTGGGTGAGGTGTTAGATTATGGTTGGTGGTTAAAAAAAAGATTGGCAAACAGTATTACTAATCCTGAAATTGACGCTATGTATCAGCGGGCAAAGGAAGCAGGAGCTATTGGCGGTAAGATTGCTGGTGCGGGTGGTGGGGGTTTCTTATTGCTTTTTGTGCCTTTAGATAAGCAGGATAAAGTACGCCAGGCTTTAGCAGGTTATAAGGAGTTGCCCTTCCAATTTGAGCAGGATGGCGTTAAGTCAATTTTTAATATAAGGCGGTTTAGACCATAGTTTTAACGTTAAAGAGATTTGATGTTGGAGTTGGAATTAGAACTGATTGTGATTTTTATCTTAATAGGGTAGAATAATCAAGTTATAGTTGACATTAAATCAGTGGCTAAAAGTTATATTAATGAGCTCAAGAGTGCTCTCGATTTAATAGATCTTGATAACTTGCAGAAAATAGCAGAAGTACTCCTGACAGCTTATCAGAACCAACAGACTGTTTTTATTTTTGGCAATGGTGGTTCTGCTTCAACCCATCCCATATGGCTTGTGGTTTAGGGAAAGGTACTTTTAAAAATGTTTATAACCCAAACGAGAAGCGGTTTAGGGTAATCTCCTTAACGGATAATGTGGCTACCATGACGGCATTCGCTAATGATTTATCTTTTGACGATATGTTTACTCAACAACTGCACAATTTAGTTCAACCGGGTGATGTAGTTTTTGGCATTTCTGGTTCTGGCAACACGCCCAATGTTATTAAGGCTTTAATGTATGCAAAGCGACAAGGAGCAATTACTGTTGGCTTTTTAGGTTTTCGCAGTGGTGGTAAGGCAAGGGAATTTGTTGATTATGAGGTTACTGTTCAGAGCAATAACTATGGAGTTATTGAGGATTTACACTTGGTTTTAGATCATATGTTGACAACTTGTCTATCTTATATGAAAGAACGAACGGACGGTGGGGGTGATATTAATAGAAGGGAAAAACCAACCAAAAATTCTTCTAGTAAATTTCACAAAGGTTATATTGCGCCTGAGTGGACAGAACGGTCCACAAGACGGTAGGTAGATTTTAGGTAGGCCGGTCACTAGCTAATGAGGGCTTATATTTTATCTGCAGGGTTAGGAACAAGATTATATCCATTAACCCAAAAAAATCCCAAAGGTCATGTTGCCAATTGGGGGCAAACATCTCCTCTGGTATCAGCTGAAGCTAGCCCAATATTTTGGTTTTAATGAGATTATTATCAATCTCCATAAGAATAGCGAAGTAGTTACTAGCTATTTTGGTGATGGGAGGAAATTGGGGGTTAAAATTTTTTATGCTTTTGAGGATAAGTTGTTGGGCACAGCAGGAGCAATTAAGGCTGCTGAGTCCTTTTTGGGTAAAGATACATTTTTGGTTATGTATGGGGATACTTTGGTAAGTGTGAATCTCGCCAACCTCTTAGATTGGCATAAAGCAAAGGGTGGTGTGGCTACCATTTTGCTTTATGAAACTCGTGAGCCATGGAGTCAAGGGGTTGTGAGAATTGACAAAGACGGACAGATTTTGGACTTAGTAGAGAAACCGCCGAAAGGTTTAGAACCTTCAAATTTAGCTAATGCTGGTGTTGGGTTTTTTGAACCTAAGATTTTTGCGTACATCCCTTCCAATCAGTTTGTTGACTTTGGTTTTGATGTCTTTCCAGTGCTTGTTAAACAAGAGAAGGTTTATGGTGTCAAAGATAAAGCATATGTTCAGGATATTGGCACTCCCCAAAGATATCAAAAAGCTCGGATAGACTTTGAGGCCGGTTTAGTTAAATTCCCCTTTGAGATTGGTGATTAGAATGAAAAGAGCTATTTTCCTTGATCGCGATGGGGTGATTAATCGGAAACCACCAGAGCATGGTTATGTCAAGAGCTGGTCTGAGTTTCATTGGTTGCCGACGGCTAAGCAAGCCATAAAGTTAATTAATCAGTCTGACTATTTGGCGGTTATTATTTCTAACCAAAGAGGTGTGGCGCGAGGGTTAATGAGCAGCGAAGATGTCGAGAAAATCTACACCCGTATTCAGCAAGATTTATCGAAAATTGGTACTAGGTTGGATGCGGCTTATTGGTGTTATCATGATGATTTACACGGCTGTGATTGCCGGAAACCTAAGCCGGGGTTGATCTTAAAAGCAGCTGCTGATCTTAATATAGATTTATTTAATTCATGGGTAATTGGTGATGAGGAAAAGGATATTAAAGCAGGGAAAGCAGCTGGTTGTAAGACTTTTTTGGTTGATACCAACTGCCATCTTTTGCCAATCATTGAGGCAATTTTGCGACGATGAGAAAACGAGTATTAATTACAGGAGGCGCAGGTTTTATCGGTTCTCATACAGCTGGTTTATTGCTGGCAAAAGGTTATCTGGTTCGTGTTTTAGATAACCTTTCCCCCAAAACCCATTTTGGTAAATGGCCTGCTTATCTTGATCAAAGGATTGAGAAGATTAAAGGAGTGTTAGGCAAGGAAGAGACCTCTTGGAAGCTTTAAAAGAGGTGGACTATGTAATCCATTTGGCTGCCTTAATGGATTTATTGCCTGATTTTTCTGACTTTGTAGATGTTAATGTCAAAAGTACTGCTCTCATTTATGAATTGATTGTGAAGAATAAGCTGGCTATTAAGAAAGTGGTGATTGCCTCGTCACAATTTGTGTATGGAGAGGGCAGATGGTATTGTCCCAAACACGGTGATGTTTTTCCAGAGCCTCGTCTTTTAGCTTCTTTGGAGCAAGGTTTGTGGGACCCTCTTTGCTCATTAGGTGGGTAGAAAATCCAGCCATTACCGAATTTAGAATCGCATGCTAATCCTCCTAATCAATATGCTATTTCAAAATATACCCAAGAGTTAATAGGCCTAAGACTAGGCAGACTTTACCAAATTCCCACAGTGGCCTTGCGTTATTCAATTGTCCACGGCTCTAGGCAGTCCTTTAAAAATGCCTATTCTGGCGCTTTGCGTATTTTTAGTCTTAGATTAATTTCTGGCCGCCAGCCGGTATTATATGAAGATGGAAAGCAAATGAGAGATTTTGTTTCAGTTCATGATGTTGCTGCTGCGAATGTCTTAGTTTTAGAAAATGAGAAGGCAAATTTCCAAGTTTTTAATGTGGGTTCTGGCAGAAAATATACTGTTGGTAAATTAGCCGAAATAATTGCTGAAGTTTTAGGTGTGAAACTTAAGGCTGAAATCCCGGGTACATTCCGAGTGGGAGACATTAGACATGCGGTTTTTGACATTTCAAAGTTGAGGAATCTCGGTTGGCGGCCTAGGATAGAAGAAAAGGATTCAGTAAAGGAGTATATTAATTGGCTTAAAACTCAAAAGATTGATAAAGACTATGTGACAATTTCCGAGAATCTTTTAGTAGAAACTGGCACCTTAAGAAAAGTGGTGGGTTCTTAACGCCAGAATCTATACTTAATGATGAGAATGAACATGTTGATTGCAATTTTGGCTGCGTTCCAGTAATTTTTGGTTCCCATTGATTTGCGAACCCGATTTTTATAATTAACCGGAATCATTACGGTTTTGATATTGTTGGTGAGGGCCAAGAGGATCATTTCGGGTCCAAAATGACTGCCGCCAACCGTGAATTTATTACCAATTTTCTTTAGGGCTGATTTTTTGATTAATCTAGTGGTGCAGCCTACATCGGTAAGATTGGGGCCATTGAATAAAATTTCAATTATTTTTGCCATTGCCCAATTACCCCATTTGAGAAAAAAGCCCATGTTTGCCCCTTCCCAAATCATTTCCTGATAGGTTCTAGAACCCAAAACTAAATCAAAGTCGTCAGAATAAGCAAGGAGTTTGATAATATCATTGGCGACAAAAGTGCCGTCAGGTTCTGTGATAATAATCAAATCCGCTTTGGTTTCTTTAAGTCCTCTTCTAATCGCAAAACCGTATCCCTGTTTTGGTTCATAGACCATTTTTGCTTTGGTTTTGGCAACTTCTTTGACAGTTTTTGGAGTGGCGTTATTGTTAACAACCAGAACGGAGTCAACATGTTCAACTCTAAAACAGCCTTGAATAAATTTCCTAATTGTTTTTTCTTCGCGGTAAGTGGGCAAGATAACTTCAACAGTCTGTTTGCGCCACATGTTTTGATGTTTTTGTTCAAAAATTACATTGCGAGCTAGGATTCGCTCAAAGTTGGTGTAGATTCTACCAGTTTTTTTAATGATTGGGAAGCGTTTCTGAAAAGTTTGGGGAAAATTTAAACCAAACCAAATATTTTGGGTATTGCCCTTTTATGGATATCAGGTTAGAAAAACGTTGTTATTTTGGCGCTGTTTTGTGATAAAATTGGTCAAATGTTTGGGCTTAAGAAGTCATTTTATTTGCGCTGGGCTATTATTGGCATTGTCATTCGGTTGGTGGTTGCTCCTATTACTATCCATCACGATTTGCTAAGTTTATCATTTTCTTCATATTTTTTTGCTT
>CAZCAY010000037.1:0-1216 GCA_964496955.1 uncultured Gammaproteobacteria bacterium | reverse complement strand
GTGGGAAACATTTACGATTATCTTCTCTCAATTCCTGCATCCTCAGATCTGGCTAGAAATTTTGGGACTGTCATTTTTGTCTATCCGCCTCTTGCCTATTTTGTTCTTGGAGTGATAATGTTTTTATTTCGCCCTCTTTATTCAGCTTCGTATATTCCATGGTTAATTTCCAACTTTGACCAGCGTTTTGAAAATCCTCAAATTTTTCGCTTTGCTTTAGTCTTTAAATTACAGTATTTATTTTTTGATTTAGGTATTGCTTATCTTTTAAGCCGTCTGTTTCTAGACGAGAAAAAGAAAAAGCTCGCTTTTGTACTTTGGATTTTAAACCCATTTGCTATTTACGATTCTTTTATTTTAGGACATTTTGATGTAATGCCCACCCTTTTTGTGGTTTTATCACTCTTTTTATTGCTTAAGAACAAGCAGATTTTAGCAGCTTTCTTTCTGGGGATTGGGGGAGCATTAAAAGTATATCCTCTTCTATTTTTGCCGGTCGTGGTTTTAAGCCAAAAGGCGTTAAAAGATAAATTAAAGACTGCGTTTTGGGGAACTTTGCCAGTAGTTTTGACTTGGGGCCCATTTTTATCGTCGCCAGGTTTCAAGAGTTTCTTTTTATTCTCACCTTTTAATCAGAAGATGTTTTTCTTAAAACTTCCTGTAACAGGAGCTGAGTATTTACTGCCTTTTATAGTGATCTATGGCATTATTGTTCTGCACTCTGCTTACAATTCGCCAAAGCCGCAATTTGATCTCTGGAAATATTTTTTGGCAATCTTGCTCTTGTTTTTTACTGTAACTAGTTATCATCCTCAATGGGTTTTATGGTTAACCCCTGTGGCAATTATTAGTTTGTTAGGGACGGACTTTAAATATTTATGGATTTGGGTAGGGTTGTTCTTTTCAATGGTGGTCTTAATCTTTTTCTTTGAAGCGTCTTTAACTTATGGTGCTTTTGCGCCAATTAGTCCATCTTTAGCCAAGGCTACCAGTTTTTCAGAGATAGTCTCCAGATATTATCCTGATGTATTTCAGCTCAAGAGTTATATCAGAAGCGTCTTTGCAGCTTTGGCCATTTGGCTGGTTTATCTCCATCTTAGTATTCCCAGTAAATTGGAAAAAGATTATCCTTATGACTTTAGAAGATGAGGCAGATTTTTAGATAAGATGCTATTAAAAGTGGGATTGAGGATTGAGAAAGATAAATATTTCCTTC
>CAZCAY010000036.1:1879-7138 GCA_964496955.1 uncultured Gammaproteobacteria bacterium | reverse complement strand
AATTGAGCTTCTTAACAAAAGGCTTAGTATTCTTGCATTGGGGAAAACCGCTACAGGCTAAAAACTTGCCATACTTACCCACTCTTATTACCATCGGTTGACCACATAATTCACATTTTTCATCGGTTATCTCCACTACCACTTCTACTCTTTCAGCTTCCTTTTCCACCCTTAATACCTGTTTTTCAAAAGGCGCATAAAAATGGCTTACCACTGGCTGCCAAGCCCTTTCACCTCTGGCAATATCATCCAGCTCTTCTTCCATTTGGGCAGTAAACGAAACATCCACAATCTCTGGAAAATTAGCCACCAAAAAATCATTAACGGCAATTCCCAAATTGGTTGGCTGAAGTTTCCTGTCTATCTTTTCCACATATTGCCTTTCTAAAATAGTGGCAATAATGGGCGCGTAAGTAGAAGGCCTACCAATACCATTAGCCTCTAAAGTCTTAATAAGGCTGGCCTCAGTATAACGTTCTGGGGGCCGGGTAAAATGTTGGGTTGGGCGAACCTCAACCAATTTTAAAGGATCTCCCTCTCCAAGCGGGGGTAAAAGCTTTTCACCATCACTCTCTAACTCATCAACAGGTAATTTTTGCTCCAAGTTAAACACTTGCCGCCAGCCTGCAAAACTAACTCTTGAACCTACAGCTTTCAACTGGTAGTTAAAAGTTGGGCCAGTAGCTTCAATGCCTACAATTTGCTGATCAATGACAGCCTCTTTCATTTGGCAAGCCACAGTTCTCTGCCAAATGAGACGATAAAGTTTGCGTTCATCACTGGTCACATTACTATCTGATAAATCTTTCAAAGCCAAATTAGTCGGTCTAATAGCTTCATGGGCTTCTTGGGCAACTTTTGATTTGACCCGATACTTGCGAGGGGAAGAAGGGAGAAATTCTTGACCAAAATCCTGACTAATGACCTGGCGAATAGCCTCAACAGCTGAATTAGCCAGGTTCACCGAATCAGTACGCATATAGGTAATAAACCCTTTTTCATAAAGATCCTGAGCCGTTTTCATTGTTCTCTTGACACTAAAACCCAAGCGGTTGGCGGCAGCTTGCTGAAGAGTTGAAGTGGTAAAGGGAGGCGGCGGAAACCGCTTCAACTGGCTCTTTTGAACAGACTCCACCTTATAGGTAGCAGTTTTTAATTCTTGGGAGGTTTTTTCTGCCTCATTTTGAGTAGCCAAATTAAGCTTCTGGCCATTCTTGGTAGTAACTAAGGCTGTGAACTGACCACTTGCCCCTGCTGCCTCTTTTGCCTCTTTTGCCAACTCCACCTCAACAGTCCAATACTCACGGGGTTTAAACCTCTCAATTTCTCGCTCTCTATCCACGATCAACCGCAAGGCCACTGATTGCACTCTACCAGCCGACAAACCGCGTCTGATCTTCTTCCAAAGCAATGGAGATAACTTATAACCCACAATTCTATCCAAAACCCTTCTGGCTTGCTGGGCATCTACCAAGTGCTGGTCAATGTCCTTTAAGTTGGCAAAAGCTTGGTTAACTGCCTCTTGGGTAATTTCATGAAAAACTACCCTGTCAATTTTTTGGTTGGTAATTTTACCCCGAGCTTGCAGCAAACTCACAATATGCCAAGCAATGGCTTCTCCCTCCCGATCGGGATCGGTGGCCAAAAACAAGTGTTTGGCCAAAAGCGCTTGTTTTTCCAAGTGACTCACTATTTTCCTTTTATCGCGAGGCACTACATAAAGGGGCTCAAAACCATGGGCCACGTCAATACCAAAACTACTTTTGGGCAAGTCGCGGATATGACCCATGGAAGCAATAACTTGGTACTGGCTTCCTAAAAAATTAGCCAGCGTTTTAGCTTTAGTGGGTGATTCAACAATAACCAGATTAGCCATCACTTTGTCAGTCGGTCAATATCTTTGGCCAAAGCCAAATCTTTCTCGGTTACTCCCCCTTCTGTATCCGTAGTCAATGTGATAACAACTTTAGCCAACTTAATCTCAATGGCAGGATGATGATTAGCCTGCTCTGATAAAGCAGCCACCCTGTTAACAAATTCTATTGCCTCTATAAAGGAACCAAACTGGAACACCCGTTGAATTGAACCATCAACGTGTTGCCAGCCAGCTAAAGCTCTCAATTCAAATTCCAACTGCTCAAAAGTCAGTCTCATTTCAACCAATCCCCTCAATAACCGTCTCTATTAATTATAAGCGCATGTTCCAATCAAAAGATTAATCAACTCAACTCTAATCATCGAAGTGACCTGGTTTGCCTGCTTTAGCGGCTAATTTGATAAACACCCCGCTCTAACTGCTTGACTAAACCAGCCAATTCCATTAAAGACAAGGTCGCTAATACCTTTGAGGCTGGTAATTGACTCTCCCTGACAATCTGATCAACATGCTTGGCTTCATTTTTAAGAAGGCTAAGGATTTTTTCACCTTCAGGAGGAAGGTCTTGAGCGTGATTTCCAAACGCCTGCTTTTTATCAGATTTAGCCAGAAGACGCTTTTTATCTTTAATAGGAAGTTCAGCAAGAATATCTGAAACATCACTTACCAGTTTGGCTCCCTCTTTGATCAGATTGGCCGTTCCTATAGCCGTTGGATAGCCAATAGGGCCGGGAACTGCGAAGACCTCCCGATTGTTATCAATAGCAAAGCGGGCTGTAATTAAGGAACCAGATTTTTCAGCAGCTTCTACTACCAAAACACCTAAAGCCAGACCTGCAATAATCCTATTTCTTTGCGGAAAATGAAAAGGGGCAGGGAAGGTCTTGGGAGGAAATTCTGAAAAAACTACCCCACCACCATTAATAATGCGTTCATAAAGCCATCGGTTTTGGGCTGGATAAACCACATCAACACCTGACCCTAAAACAGCAATTGTCCTACCTCCTGATTCTAAAGCTGCCTGATGGGCTTGAGCGTCAATACCCCGAGCCAGACCAGAAACCACAGTTACCTCAAACTCAACCAATTGGGATACTAATTTCTGGGTGGCTTCTCTGCCGTAAGCGGTCATTCGTCTTGAACCCACAACCGCCAGCGCTATCTCATCCTTTGGCAATAGTTCTCCTAAATAATAGAGGACAGGTGGCGGGTCATAAATTTGGAGAAGATTTTTAGGATAATCAGATTCAACAAGGGTCACTGCTTTAATTTGCTTCTTGGCCAAATAAGATAAAATCTCCCCTACCTCTATTTTCTGCCGAGCTTCTTTGAGACGGTTAAACAATTTAGCACCTTGCGCCTCCAAGTCAGCTAAATCAGCTTCCCAAACTTTTTGGGCAGAACCGAATTTTTTGACCAAATCCACAAAGGTTTTGGGGGGCAAACCTTCAACATGATTGAGCGCTAGCCAAAAAGGCTTGTCTTTAGTCAGTTCTTTAGCCAAATCTAAACCAGCCTGATTCATTCTTCCTTCTGAGTAAAATACCAATCTAAAATCCTTCTGGCAATTGGACCAGCCACTGATGAACCTTCGCCTCCCTGCTCAACCAAAACTGTTAAGACAATCTCCGGCTTGTCAAAAGGGGCAAAAACCGTAAACCAAGCATGCGGTCTATCAACACCAAACTCAGCAGTCCCTGTTTTACAACCCACCACCTTACCATTCTTGACAGCAAAATCAAAAAAGGGCCAACCGGTACCTCCCGTCTCACAAGCTTGTTTCATACCCTCTTTCACCAAAGATAAATTATCAGGTCTCACTAAATCCTTAACCAAAATTTGAGGCCGGTTTTCCAAAAGCACTTCTCCACTTTCACTGTCCACTACCTTATCCACAAGATAAGGCTTATAAAGAACACCATCGGCTGCGACAAAACTTGTTAAATTAGCCAATTGTAAAGGGGTAGTTAAAATATCGCCTTGGCCGATGGCCACATGCAAAGTATTGCCCGGAAACCATGGCTCATTTTTAACCTTTTCCTTCCAGTCAGGAGTAGGCACTAATCCTTCGGCCTCAGCCGGCAAATCAATACCTGTGGGTCGACCCAGACCAATTCTTTTGGCAAAGTCAGCCAGCAAATCAATACCCAAGGCTTGGCCAACCCGATAAAAGAAAATATCATTAGATCTGGCAATGGCTCTCACTATATCAAGAAGGCCTTCCTTACGCCCATATTGGATAAAATACCAGTTAGGGAAACGCTCTCTGCCCAAATAAAACTCACCCACATCTTCAATTTTAGTTTCCTTGGTAATCTTGCCACTTTCTAAGGCTGCTAAAGCTGAAACAATTTTAAAAATGGAACCAGGAGGATATTGCCCTAAAACCGCGCGATTGAGAAAAACCTGGTCAGGGTTACTAACCAACTGCTCGTATTCGGCTTGGCTAATTCGGTGGGTAAGCAAATTATTATCGTAACTAGGATAAGAGACCAAAGCTAAAACTTGACCAGTGCTAGGATTGATGGCCACAGCAGCCCCTTTTCTGGCCTTGTTCCTAGCAATCCCCTCAGCCAAAGCCTCATAAACCACCTCCTGCAGTTTGGCATCAATAGTAAGAAACAATTTATCACCAGCAACCGCCTCAACCTTGCCCAAACTGCGCAACTTTTCCCCATTGGCGTCAACTTCAACCAATTCTTTACCATCTTGGCCAGCTAAATAACGTTCATAAGTAGCCTCAACTCCCTGCCTGCCTATGCGGTCTCCTGGCTTATAACCTTTATTCTGCCCCCTCTCCAACTCTTCTTTAGAAATCTGACTGACAAATCCTAGCAAATGGGCGCTACTCTCCTTGTAAGGGTATTCTCTAATGGTGTCAATTTCTAATCTGCCTAAAGGGCCACCTGTTAACGACTCATTGGCTAAATTTTGGCTTTCTAATTCTAAAGCGGTGTCGCGATCAATAAACTGGACCTCCTCGCCATTAACCAAGCGAAAGCCAACACTATTCTTAGCCAATACCCTACCTCCGCGGTCATAAATAATCCCTCTAGGGGCATGAATTTGCCTAATTTGAATCCGGTTACCATCAGCCAATAAGCGATTGGAATGACCTTCTATAATCTGGAGCTTAACCAATTTACCTATAAAAATAGCGAGAATAACAATCAAAAAAGCGTAAAACGGCACTAACCGCCAAGGAGAAAGAGGTTGGAAGTTCTTAATAAGCGGTTGGTGCTGCAAAACTGTTTCCTGCCACTGTGAAGCATCATCTAAAAAATGGCTGTTAACCATCTGGCGGCGGCTTGATTTCGTCACCATATCGCCAAAGGCTTTACCCAAAGAGCGTTTTGACCTTCTAACCATTAGAGTCGACCTCC
>CAZCAY010000036.1:0-1869 GCA_964496955.1 uncultured Gammaproteobacteria bacterium | reverse complement strand
TCGGGTTGCTGCCACCGTAGCGCCAAATAAGAAAAAAGCGGATAGAAAATAACAGTCATCAACAAATCCCCAGCTAGTTTTGGCAAATCTAAGCTCAAACTAAAAGCCGACTGATTGAGCAATCCTCCCAACGAATCATAAATAAGAACAGCTATTGTTATTGAGAACAGTAAAAAAGGCACCATTAACCAAAAGGTCGGCTCAAAAGGCCGGCTTCTAGCACTCAGAAATTTAAGCTTGGCAATAACAGCCAAAAAACTCAGGATTACAAAGCCTGCCGCGTGAACACCTAACAGATACTGACCCAGCAAGTCTAAAAAAAGCCCGGCCGCGAATGCATGGAGCAGAATTGGCCGATCAGACCTTAAAAAAGACCAGAGGATAATGGCAATTAACACCAAATCAAACCTTAAAATGCTCACCTGCAATAAGGCCAAAACGAATAAAACTATTAAATAATTAAGGTGGCGGTTGATCATGTTTTTAATTAATCCAGACGAAAACTAAATCCAAATCTCGATAACTAAAAATCGGCTCAACTTCAGCCCTTTGGAAAAGATCACTATCTGACCTTTGGACTTTAGAAATCTTGCCAATCACTAAATCCTTTGGATAACCTTCATTAGATCCTTCTGTCAATTCTCCAGAAGTGAGCACTAAATCACCCACCTCAACCATTTCATCTGGCAGAATCTTTTCAAGATGCATTCCTACCCCAAAATCGCCAACCACTAATCCTCTTGGGCGGTAGCTCCCCCCTGCCACCTCGGCAGTAATTTCAGAATTAGGATCAGTTGGTAAAAGCACCCTAGCACTGGTCGCCGTCACTTCCACCACCTTCCCAATAAGGCTGTTTTCTAAAACCACTACCTGCCCCCCTTTCACCCCGTCTTGTTGGCCTTTATTAAGGATTAAATAGCGTGAAACTCCCATTACCTGTGCAGGTAGGAGTTTCTGGGTCTCCACTGGCGAACGGGCAAATTGGGCTTTGAGAATTTCATTTTCTTTGGCCACTTGGGATAAATTGTTCAAATGAGCCACAGTTTCCCTATGCTCTTTTTCCAAAGCGTAATATTTGCCCAAAACCGACCTTAACTCCCAAAAAATGGAAACTTCCTGAGCTATGGCGCGGCCGCCTTGGTAGGTTAGCCTTTCCAAAGGCAAGGCTATGAAGTTGACAGCTTGGCGCATGGGCTTGGCCAAGCCAACCAAGTCTGAAAGGAGAAAAACCGCAGCAATTAATAACAAAGTAAACGCTGTTTGGAAATGGCGTGAGAACTCATCCATTAATCTGGTCAAATGTTAACTTCTTTTCAGCTAATACTGCCTGAAATCCTCACCTTGGCAAGCAATTCTAAATCCTCCAGAACCTTACCACATCCTCTAACCACTGCCGTTAAAGGATCACTAGCCACCACTACTGGCATTTTTGTTTCAGCAGCTACTAAATTAGCAATGCCTGCTAATAATGACCCGCCCCCTGATAAAACAATCCCCTGTTCACCAATGTCCGCAATCAGTTCAGGTGGCGTTTCCTCAATTGTTTCAGAAATAGCAGCAATAATTTGATTCATCGGTTCAGCTAAAGCTTCGCGAATGTGGGCAGAAGAGAGTTTTACAGATTTAGGCAAACCTGTTTCTAAATCCCGACCTCTAACCACCATTTCCTTTTCCGGATTTTGAGGCCAAACATTACCAATGGTCATTTTAGCCTCTTCGGCTGTCCGTTCTCCAATGAGCACATTAAATCGCGAGCGCACATAATTGACAATTTCAGCATCAAACTCATCACCTGCAATCCTTAACGAGCGGTTAACTACTATCCCCCCTAAAGAAATGACGGCAATTTCAGCAGTGCCACCACCAATA
>CAZCAY010000035.1:0-7220 GCA_964496955.1 uncultured Gammaproteobacteria bacterium | reverse complement strand
CCACTTTATATTCCACAATCCTGGGAATTTCTAAATAAAGAGGGTTGCCTTCTGCTAAAAAAAGGGTTAATTGCATACCTTCTTTTAAGTACTTTAACTCATCACCTGCCAACCTTTTATCAACCTCAAACTGGTCGTAATTTACCATGTCCATTAAGTGAATCTGGCTATTGGTATAAAGATACTGAACCTTCCTTCTGGTTAAATCAACACTCTCAACCTTAGCGCCTGTGATAAAAGACTTCTCCAAATTAGCCCCCGTTGATAAATTGCGAACCTTAACTCTCACTGTACCCGGACCTCGACCCATTTTAATATGCTCATAGGTGCGTACTAAGTAGTATTGGCCGTGGTCTTTAAAAACAGCGCCGGCCCGCAGATCAGTAACAGAAATCATTTTTCAAAAACCTCTAATTTCAGTTACGACTCACTCGAATTAACCCTGAACAAGGCACAACTTGAATATTGCGCCTTTCTAATTCATCCAAAAAAAGGTTCATACCAATTGAATCTGAAACCATATGACCAGCAATAACCAAATTAATGTGGTGCTTCTTGGCTTCCTCTCGATGTTCTTCTGAAACATGCATGCCAATAATAGTACCAACGCCCGCTTGGGCTAATTTCTCATAAATTTCTTTTGCACCTTCCGTACCACCTGTGAACTCAGCCACCACCACTTTGCCGGCCCGGTTTTTCTCAGACCCTGTATAAAGGGCTGGTCCAGCCTTATATTTAATAGCTATTTGATACTCCGGAATGCTCTTTAAGACATCCATTACATCAGCAACCGTTTCAGGTTTGGCCTCCTCCATCTTACGAGTGACAAACTGCCAGCCCAAATTATCACACGGTGTATGGATACAAATGTAAGGCATTCCCACGGCTCTGGCGGCATCCACAGAACGGTAATGATTAATAGGACCCAAACGTCTTCTAACCTGAGCAATACGCTCAGCCATTATCCCTTCAGCTATGTTAACAGGTACTCCATATGAGGCCAAAAGATCAACTTGCAAATCCATGACCTCATCTAAAGCCGCCAAAGCTCCCCCGTGAGGGTGATGGGCAATTAAAAGGTCAATAGCTTCACCTTTTTCATTAAGACGGTCTGCTAAAACTACTTCAGCTGTATCAATATCAATACCAGCCATCACTTTTTGGACATTGGTGCTAGGATCGCCATACAAAATGCGGGTATCAGAATAAGGATTTTTGAGAGACTCTAAATCAAAATCAGCGCGTTTGTGTTTAGGCAAATCCTCATAAATCTTCTTTTGCCGCTTCAAATACCGCTCCACCCCTTCTTTACCTCGAGGGTCAGCGTTAATACCCATCTTAATAGCTAGATCAAAGATTTCTTGAACCGTCATTGGTGCCGGAGGTGGGATTTGAACCCACACGGTGGTTGCCCACCATAGCTTTTTGAGAGCTACGTGTCTGCCGTTCCTCCACTCCGGCTTAAAACTTTCTCAAAATTATACCCAAAACCAACCAGTAACTTCAAGCACAAAAGACAATTTGTCAACCCTCTAAAACCCTTGACAGCCAATTGTCCTTACCCATACAATTTAAAGTCTGTCCAATTTTGCGAAATGCCCCAAAAAAAATGGCGAATCTAGAAAAACAAAAGCAATCCAAACAAAAGGAATCGGTGGCTAACAAAGGAACAGAAAGCCATCACTATGACGCTTTGGCTATTAGCTGCATTGACGGCGATTATTTCCAAGCTAACTTGGCCTTTTTTAAGCATTTAGGCTTAAGGAGAGTGGATGAAATCAAGTTGGCAGGTGGTCCGAAAAATCTGGTTGACCCTGAAAAGCCCAGTCATTATGAAACCATTAATGACCAAATCGCCAAATCTCTTAAGCTTCATGGCCAATCTGATAATTTCCCCATCTTTTTAATCTGGCACCAAAAGTGCGGCGCATTTAATTTCCAAGACACTGAAGAATTATACGAAGAACAAATGCTCAAAGCTGTAAATTTATTACCCAAGCCAACCCATCTAATTATGGCTCAAGTTTCCCAACGATTACCAGATGGCAAACCCAAAATAGTGACCTACTCAACCTACACTCCAAACGGTAACGGTTTATTAGAAAAAAATGAGATTTTTACTTATTATTCCGATAACTGATGGAAAGCCACTTGTCTTTAGCAGCAGAGACTCTTTTTAAAATTGGGCCATTGCCTGTTACCAACACTCTCCTAACATCTTGGCTGGTAACAGCTTTTCTGGTCACTATAGCTTTGGGCATTAAAGCCAATCTTAAAACCATCCCAGGCAAAATCCAAAACTTAGTTGAATTAATAATAGAAGGGCTTTACAACTTAATAGCTGATTTGGCCAAAGAAAAAACGGCCATTTTCTTTCCGATAGTGGTTACCTTCTTCTTATTTATTGCGAGCGCCAACTTAATGGGGCTGCTGCCTGGTTTTGGTACTATTGGCATTAATGAAGAACATCATGGCAAAACAGTTTTCATTCCCCTCTTGAGATCGGTCAACTCTGATTTGAATGTCACCCTAGCTTTGGCCATTTGTTCACTAGTCATAACCCACTTTTTAGCCATCAAATCGACAGGTCTTACCACCTACCTAAAGAAATTCTTCTCCCTAAACCCTGTCTTTCTTTTTGTGGGAATTCTAGAAATTGTTTCAGAGCTAACCAAACTGGTTTCTCTCTCTTTCAGGCTGTTTGGCAACATTTTTGCAGGTGAAGCGGTTTTAACTACCATTTCCTCAATAGCAGCCTTTATTATTCCCATACCTTTTCTTATCCTGGAAATTATCGTGGGATTGGTGCAAGCCACTGTTTTTATGATGCTAACCCTTGCTTTTATGATTATTTTGTCTCATAAGACGGCCCATTAAAAATTTTCAAGAAAGGAGGTTTAACTGAATGGATATTTCAATCAATGGTGGCTTAACTATTGCCCTTGGTGGTATAGCACCAGCTGTGGCTATTGGGTTCATTGGAGCCAAAGCCATGGAAGCCATTGGCCGCAATCCTGAAGCTCAAAGCAAAATTCTCCCCGCCATGCTTTTAGGGATGGCTTTTGCTGAAGCCATTGCTATTTATGCTTTGGTGCTGGCCTTTGGTGCTTAAAGAAGAACACCATCCAAAAATATCCTATTAAAAGCTAGGTCGCCAAAGGAAAACTAACCATGGACATTTTAAAAAATTTTGGCATAGAACCTATATTGTTGTTGGCCCAAATTGTGAATTTCACAGTTTTATTGTTGTTGCTAAAAAAGTTTCTATATCAACCTATCATTAAGCTGCTTGAAGAAAGGAAAAACAAAATTGCCAAGACAGAAAAAATGGCCGCGGAAATGGAAGAAAAATTTGCTCAACTTGATTTAGTCCAAAAAGAAATCACAGACAAAGCCAAAAAGGAAGCAGAAGCCATTATTAGACAGGCTAAAGAAGAAGCTCATCTGCTCGCCGAAGAAATCCACAAAGAGGCTGAAAAAACGGCCCAAGCTATCCATTTAAAAAATCAACAACTTTTAAAAGCCGAAAGAGACAAAATGATGGCCGAAGTGAAAGAATATCTTGTGGATTTAGTCATTGCCACCTCTGAAAAGGCGCTTTCCAGAACCTTATCAGAAAATGAAAAAAAAGCATTTAATAAACTAGTTATGGAGGAGCTTAAAAATTGAAAAAAGTAAGCGAAATTAAAAAAATAGCCAAAAAACTTTTCAAAGGGAGCTTAAATAGGGATCATTCCCTTAACCCCCAAAAAGTGCAAGCTGTAATTAGCTTTATCAAACAACAACCGCCCCACCAGGCTTTAAACTTATTGAAGGCTTATTTAGCTCTTGCGAAGGTTCATCTTAAAAATCAAGTTTTAAATATTGAAACAAGCCAAAAGCTCACTAAAGCCGAAATTATGACTTTTAAAAACCTTTTCCTCAAAAAAAACTACCCTATTCAAGAAGTAGTGGTGAAGGAAAACCCATCTATTATTGCCGGTTTAAGAATTAATATTGGCTCTAATCTTTGGGATTTAACAATTAGAGGCAGACTAGCCAATTTTAGAAAAAGTTTACTAGCAAGCTAAATGAAAGATATTATCACCCAAATTGAAGAAGAAATTAATAGCCTCAAAGCTGTTAGCCAGAAGGCTAATATCGGCCATATTATTGAAATTGCCGACGGAGTTGTCAAAATCGATGGTTTATCTGAAGTAGCTTATAATGAAGTTATAGAATTGCCCCATAATCTCTTTGGTTTAGCCCTCAATCTTGAAGAGGCAACGGTAGGAGCTATCGTCTTTGGCGATTACACGCTCCTTAAAGAAGGCGATGAGGTACGCGCCACCGGCCAAGTCCTATCAGTACCAGTGGGCGAAAACTTAATAGGAAGAGTCTTAAATGGGCTAGGCCAGCCAATCGATGGCAAAGGTAAAATCACGCCCCAAAAGTTTTATCCAGTAGAAAGAATCGCTCCTGGAGTCATTAGCCGTGAACCTGTCAAAACTCCTCTCCAAACCGGCATTATGGCTATTGATGCCATGATTCCCATTGGCCGCGGGCAAAGGGAACTGATTATTGGCGACCGCGGTTTGGGCAAAACTGCCATTGCCATCGACACTATTATTAATCAAAAAGAGACGGGGGTTATTTGTATTTACAATGCCATTGGCCAAAAAACCTCCAAAGTCGCTCAAATTGTGGCTACCTTAGAAAAGCACCATGCTTTAGACCACACAATTATTGTGACTGCCACTGCCGCTGACTCGGCCGCTATGAATTTTATTGCCCCTTACACAGCTTGTGCTATTGGCGAGTACTTTATGGACTCTGGTAAAGACGCCCTTGTGATCTATGACGATTTAACCAAACACGCTTGGGCTTACCGCCAAATCTCCTTAACCTTACGTCGTCCATCTGGAAGAGAAGCTTATCCTGGCGATATTTTCTACCTCCACAGCCGGCTATTAGAAAGAGCGGCTAAACTGGCCAAAGATTATGGTGGGGGTTCCTTAACCGCTCTCCCTATTATTGAAACCCAAGCCGGTGATGTCTCAGCTTATATTCCCACCAATGTTATCTCCATCACTGACGGTCAAATTTACCTGGAAAGTGACCTTTTCTTTGCTCAAGTTAGACCTGCTATTAACGTCGGGTTATCTGTTTCTAGAGTTGGAGGCGCTGCCCAAATTAAACCTCTCAAGCAAGTAGCTGGATCTTTAAGATTAGACTTGGCTCAATACCGGGAATTGGCCGCCTTTGCTCAATTTGGCTCTGACTTGGATGAAAACACCAAACAACAACTAGAAAGAGGTAAAAGGATTGTGGAAATCCTAAAGCAGGACCAATATCAACCTTTGCCGGTGGCCCAGCAAATAGTGCTTATCTGGACTGTTACTGAAGGTTTGTTAGATGATATTGAGATTGAGAAAATTAACGATTTTAAAGTCAAGTTTCTTGATTTTCTTAAAACCAAAAAGGTTAAACTCCTCAACACCATTCTTAAAGCAGACGAGCTTAACTTGGCCATGACTAATGAGCTGACCAAAACTGTCAAGGAGTTTAAGAAAAACTATCAAATATGAGTCAATTTAAAGAAATTCGCAAAAGAATTAAATCTATCCAAAACACCGCCAAAATTACCCACGCCATGGAGTTAATTGCAGCTACCAAAATGAGGAAGGCTCAAAATGCCACCCTCGCTTCAAGAGACTACACTCAGGCTATTAACCTGCTCATTAATATCATTGCCAATCAAATTCACCCTGAAGCCCATCCCCTGCTGGCAAAAAGGCCCATTAAGAATACCCTCATCATTCTTTTCTCCACAGACCGTGGTTTAACAGGCGCTTTAAACAGTAATCTGAATAAAGAGACCCTCAACCAAATTAGGCATTGGGGTCAAGACTCTGTCACTTTTATTACTATTGGCAGGAAAGGTCGGCAATTTCTCATTAAGATGGGTGCTCAAATCCTGGCTGATTTCCCCAATTCAGAAAGCGTTAATTTAAGCTTGATCAGACCTGTGGTTAAACTTGTCACTACCACTTTCTTGAATAAGGAATTTGACCAAGTGTTAGCCATCTACGCCCACTTTGTCTCCACTTTCAAACAGATGACAGTCACCAAACAAATCCTGCCCATTAGGGAAAAGGCTTTAGAAGCCAAAATAGCCCAAACCAATAACACTGATTTTACTGACTCCACCAATTTCAATGAAGTGTTATTTGAACCAAACGCAGATGTGATTCTAGCCACCATTTTGCCCAATTATCTGCTAACCGAACTCTACCAAATTGCTCTTGAAGCCAAAGCGAGTGAACATTCAGCCAGGATGATTGCTATGAAAAATGCTACTGATTCTGCCAACGAGCTGGCCGAAGATTTAACCTTAACTTACAATAGTTTAAGACAAGAAAATATCACCAAAGAAATTTTAGATATGAGTGCTTTAGCATTCTTAGATTAAGATGGCAAACAAAGGGAAAATTATTCAAGTTATTGGACCGGTGGTTGATGTGGAATTTAGTCCAAATCAGCTGCCTCCAATTTACCATGCCTTAAAAGTTATTCCGCCTGCTGGCCCTCAAAGCAAGGCTGAAGACAGTTTAACCTTAGAGGTCCAACAACACCTTGGTAGTGGAGTGGTCAGAACTGTCGCCTTAGGTCCAACCGATGGTCTAAGACGTGGCCAAGAAGTCATAGATACCGGCAATCCTATCACTGTACCTGTGGGTAAAGAGGTCCTGGGCCGAATTATGAATGTAACAGGCCAACCAGTCGACAATAAAGGTCCTCTCAAAACCAAATCCCAAGCGCCTATTCACCGCAAAGCCCCTTCTCTCTTGGAACAAGAAACTAAACCGGAGATTCTAGAAACTGGTATTAAAGTTATTGACTTAATGGCCCCTTTTCTAAAGGGAGGCAAAATTGGTGTTTTTGGAGGAGCGGGTGTCGGCAAAACAGTAATCATTATGGAATTAATCCGCAATATCGCCACCGAGCATGGCGGCTATTCTGTCTTTGCAGGAGTTGGCGAAAGAACAAGAGAAGGTAATGATCTTTATCGCGAATTGACTGAGTCAGGCGTCATTGAAAAAACAGCCTTGATTTTTGGCCAAATGAATGAACCGCCAGGAGCTAGATTGCGCGTGGCTCTTACTGGGTTAACTATTGCTGAATATTTCCGGGATGAGTTGGGTCAAGACGTCTTGCTTTTTATTGACAACATCTTTAGG
>CAZCAY010000034.1:0-7227 GCA_964496955.1 uncultured Gammaproteobacteria bacterium | reverse complement strand
AAAGAAGCAGCCGTTATTCTGCCCAGATTTGGTATTCGGACAAAGCTGCTCAAGCCAGCCGGTGTTAACTTTAACCTAAGCCCCACCACCAATAAGCAGCTTCCCCTAAAGGTCAAAATCCATCCTGCCTCGCTTTGTCCTCGATTTACAGCCATTGTCCTCTCTAACATCCACATTACTAATTCGCCACCCTTCATTGCCGAAAGGCTAGAAAAAGTCAACATCAGACCAATTAATAATGTGGTGGACGTTTCCAATTACCTTATGTACGAACTAGGCCAACCAATGCACACCTTTGACTATGACAAAATTAAAGATCATCAAATGACTCTCAGAGAAAGCCAGGCTGGTGAGCAGATAGTAACCCTTGATGGGGTAACAAGAATTCTGCCTAAAGGCGCAATTGTCATTGAAGATACTGAAAAGCTAATAGATCTCTGTGGCATTATGGGTGCTGCCAACAGTGAGGTTAGCAATAGCACCACTAACGTTTTACTTTTCGTGCAAACATATAACCCTATCAAAATCAGAAAAACTTGCCAGGCTCTTAAATTCAGAACAGAAGCAGCTGCCAGATTTGAAAAAGGTCTTGATCCTGAAGGGGTAATACCTGCTATTAAAAGAGCTTGTTTTTTAATCACCCAAACCGCGAACGCCCAAATTAGTTCAGAATTGATAGATATTTACCAAAAAAGACCTCAAAAGACCGTTGCCTTGCGCTTTGACAAAGTTGAGCAAATATTGGGCATTAAAATTCCACCAAAACAAATAACCCAAATCCTTACCGGTTTGGGCTTTACCATTAATCCTTCAGGCAAAAATCAAATCATTTGCCAAGTACCAAGTAGTCGTTATGATGACATTGAAATTGAGGAGGACTTGGTAGAGGAAGTGGCCAGAATTTATGGTTATTTTAACCTCACAGGTACGCTGCCCAAAGGCGTTGTTCCCACCCCCCAGCCAAACCCTATCTTTGAAATAGAAAATCAAATCAGATGGCTCCTTAAACACTTAGGATTTTATGAGGTTTATACCAATTCACTCATTAGCAAAACTGATTTGACCAGGTTCAACCTTAACCCTCAAAATTATTTAAAAGTTACCAACCCTTTAAGTGCAGACCTTGAATATCTCAGGCCCACTTTGTTGCCCTCCCTAACCAAAGTAGTAGCTGCCAATTTTGCTCTTAAACAAAACATATCCATTTTTGAAATTGCCAATACCTATCAACCAAAAAAGGCTGGTTTACCAAAAGAGATTTCTACCCTTTGCTTGGTCCAAACTGGTGCTGACTTTTTTCAAACCAAAGGAGTTCTGGAGGCTATCTTTGAGGAATTGGGTATTGTCAACTTCCACCTCAAACCTAGGAATTTGCCCATCTATCAAAACGCCGGGGCCATTTTAATCAATCAAAAGGAGAGTGGACTTATTGGTCAGCTAATTCAAAACGCAAAACCGGTAGAGAAGCTGCCTATGATAAACTTTGTAGAATTGGACTTAACCAACCTCACATCAGTTGCTAATCAGCCTAAACAGTTTAAGCCAATACCAAAGTATCCAGAAGTTGTCGAAGATGTGGCTTTTTTAGTTGATAACCAAATTACGGTTGCTGAAATTGAAAACGTTATCAAAAATGCCAAAATCTCTGATCTAAAACAAGCCTACGTGCTTGATGTTTACACCAATCTCCAGTTAGCCAACAACAAAAAGTCTGTCACTATCAGAATGATTCTAGCCTCACCCCACAAAACCCTCAATCAAAAAGAGATTGATACGGCCAAAGAGGAGTTAATTCACCTTGTGACTCAAAAAATTGGCGCAGAAGTTAGAAAGTGATCTCAACTGACATTAACCTCAATTGAGCTGGTTGCACTTCTGCCATCCTTATCAATAGCTCTAACTCCAATAGTTTGCTTGCCAGTAGTAGCAGCAGGAAAAGTATAAGTAAACTTGTAAGGGGATTGGGATAAGGCATGGACAACCTGATCATTGACCAATAACTCTACTACGGCCACTTCCTTACTACTCACCACTGCCGCCTCAACAGTAATGGTGGTGGTAACATTAGCCCCATTTTGAGGAGATTGAATCTCAACCCGCAATTCATCAGGAGGCGGTTTGGCAATGTTATCTTCAAACTGGGCTTCAGAAGGGGGATGGTATTTTGGATCACTTTGGGCAGCTACCCACTTATCAATACCTTCCTGCCAGCGGTTGCGGCCATCTGTTGAAACAGGGTCTTTCTCCTTAAAGACATAATAATCCTGACCATTGTAAGTTTTAGTCACCAAACAGCTTTTAGTTGGTTCTGTACCTTTAATGAAAATCTCTTCCCGCACCGGATTGGCCCTACATGGCAACCCACCATCAATGGCATCCACAGTAACCGTCACAATATCATTAGGTTTAGGAAAAGGCTCATCTTTGGTATTTCTAAGCACAGCTTTCATGACCCGATTCCAAATTGGCGCCGCTCCTGTCACACCAGAAGTAAGAGAGGGGTTCATTGGGCTGTTATCATTGTTACCAACCCAAACCCCCACTATTGCCCGGCGATTACCTCCCACTGTCCAATTATCTCTCTTATCATCAGTTGTCCCAGTTTTAACAAAGACTGTTCTGCCAGGAATGTTAAGAAGACTATTAGCCCCAAAAGCCGCTGATCGGGCATTATTATCAGACAGAATGCTAGTAATTAGATAAGCTACGGCTTCTGGCAAAACTCTCTTACCCGCAGAAGGTTTAAATTCAAAAATTGGGTTGCTGTTAGCATCAGTAATTTTTAGGATAGCTACTGGTTCTTGCTTGACACCTCCATTGGCAAAAACGGCATAAGCAGATACCAAATCCAAAAGCCTGACTTCACCACCGCCCAAAGTTAAAGACAAGCCAAAACGGGCCAGATTCTCCTGGGTTGGAGCCAAAGTTGAAAGGCCCATTTGTTCGGCCAAAGTAAGCATATTTTTAACGCCAACTAAGGCCAGCATCTTCACAGCAGGAATGTTGTATGAATTGCCTAACGCATAACGCAGTTGCTGAGGACCATGAAACTTTCCATCATAATTCACCGGATTATAAGGAGGCTGACCGGTGCCTCCTGGAAACTCAGTTTCCACATCCATAACCATATAAGAAGCAGTGTACCCCTGCTTAAAGGCGGCAGCATAAGTAATCGGTTTAATGGCCGAACCTGGCTGCCTTTTGGCCAAAGCAACGTTAACATTGCCGTCATAGTCCTTGGCAAAATAGTCTTTAGATCCAACCATAGCCAAAATTTCACCAGTTTTTGGGTCAAGAACAACCACCGCCCCATTACCCACACGCAGCTTTGCTAATTTGCCAATTTCCTCAGCCACAATTTTCTGGGCTTCTTCCTGCAAATCTAAATCAAGGGTGGTCGTCACCTGAAGACCACCTTGTTCAACCACTCTCGTTCCATATTGGGCTTCAAGCAAGTCTTTAACATAAAGTACAAAATGGGGGGCTTTAATCCCAGGTCCAGGGGTAGCAAATTGCACATTCGGCAATTGATCAACAATTTCCTCTTCTTTCTTCCGATCAATGTAACCATCCTCCCGCATTCGCCTGGCCACTTCTTTTGACCTATCAATATAAGCTTTGGGATTAGAACCAAAAGGTGAATAAGCCGATGGACGCTGAGGCAAACCTGCCAAAATGACTGCCTCTGTTAAGGTTAAATCCTTGGCGTGTTTGCCAAAATAGAGTTGGGAAGCCGCCTCAATGCCTACTGCCGTACCCCCATAAGACACCTCATTAAAAT
Organism: uncultured Gammaproteobacteria bacterium; assembly: GCA_964496955.1. GTDB lineage: Bacteria > Patescibacteriota > Microgenomatia > Curtissbacterales > CAZCAY01 > CAZCAY01. The sequence goes on along the minus strand of CAZCAY010000034.1, from coordinate 3,446 downwards.
AAAGCTGTAAAATTTCATCCTTAGTGTATTTTTTTTCTACTTGAATCGCCAAAATAAACTCTCTAATTTTTCTAGTAATAGTTCTTTCCGGGGTCAGAAGGGTGTTTTTAACCACTTGTTGGGTAATAGTCGAACCGCCCTGGAGTCTACCTCTAAAAACGATTTCAAACAAGGCTCGCAAAACACCTTTGGGAGCAAAACCTTTGTGCTTATAAAAATCTTTATCCTCAATGGCAATGGTGGCTTGCTTAACATAATCTGGTAATTCTGATAAATGGACTAAGGCTCTATTCTGATCGCTGTAAATATCATAAAGGAGCTTGCCATTACGGTCGTAAATTTTAGTGGATAAAGCCACATTCCTATTAGTCAACTTATAGGGCGAAGGTAAGTCCTTTGTAAAAATGACAAAAACCACAATGATTAGAAGAACAAAGAAAATAACACCCAAAACGGCCAAAGTAGAAGCTAATTTCAATAGCTGTACAAATCGCCTACGACGATATAAACTGCTCCTGCGGGCCAAACCCCCAAAACGACCGTAGCGCCTGCTGCCAATAAAGTGAAGACTGTGAGTACTCACAACTTAAGTAATTATATACTACGCCAAAATTCTAGCCAAGACTACCAAAGTCATTTTATGCTATACTACAAAATTAATGGAAGAAGCCATTAAAACTGTTCTTAACAGAAGTACTGTTGAAGTCATCCCAAGCAAGGACAAATTAAAAGCATTGTTGCAAAGCGGCCAAAAGTTGACTGTTTATCTTGGGATTGACCCCACTTCTCCCAATCTTCATCTAGGCCACGCTGTGGCTCTTCATAAGCTTAAACAATTTCAGGAATTAGGCCATAAGGTTATCCTTTTAGTTGGTGATTTTACTGGCACAATTGGTGATCCTACTGGCAAAGTAAGCGCCAGACCCAAACTGTCACCCGCTGAAGTGATGGCCAATGCCAAAGAATACCAAAAGCAGGCAGCCAAAATCCTTAAATTTACAGGTCCCAATCCGGCCATTATTAAGTTCAACAGCCAATGGCTAGCCAAGCTCAATTTAAGCCAGGTGATTGAACTTGCCTCTCTATTTACAGTCCAGCAACTTATAGAAAGAGACATGTTTATCACCCGCCAGAGAGAAGGTAAACCCATTTATCTAAGCGAATTTTTCTACCCGCTTATGCAAGGATACGACTAGGTGATGCTAGATGCTGATGTAGAAGTGGGCGGAGTTGACCAAACATTTAACATGTTAATTGGCCGGCAGTTAATGAAAAGTTTAAAGGCCAAGGAAAAATTTGTCTTAACTGTTCCTCTTTTATTAGGACCTGATGGGCAAAAAATGGGTAAGACGGCAGGCAACTTCATCGCGTTGGATACACCTCCCCATGAAATGTATGGTCAAATCATGTCAATTAGTGACGATTTGCTCAAACACTATTTTGAATTAACCACCACCATTGACTTAAAAACTGTGGATTTCACAAAACCAATGGAAGCCAAAAAACAGCTTGCTTACCAAATTGTTGCCCAATACTGGGGTGAAAAGGCAGCCAAAACTGCTGCTGACTATTTTGAACAGGTTATCCAAAAGAAACAAATTCCCGCCAAAATGCCAACCATTAACCTTGCGCCCAATACTCCTATTACCAAAGCCTTAGTTGCCTCTGGATTAGCTAAAAGTTTCTCTGATGCCAAGAGGCTCATTAATCAAGGCGCGGTAACTATTTTTACCCTTAATGGCCATGAATCTCATAAAGTGGAAAGTAGCCAAACAAAGGTAAATTCTGATTTAATTATCAAAAAGGGCATAGATTACATCCAAATTAAGATTGGCAAATCATGATCATTAAAAAAGCCTTTCTGAAAAAATTATGGAAAATGCTGTGGATAGGGCTGGTATTAATAGCTGGCTTAAGCCTACTGGCTGGCTCTTTACTACCATTTATCACCAGGTTCTAAGCTGCCAAAGGTTGACTCTTGAGAGTCAAACATGAAAGCTGAAACGCCAATTGCCCAACTTGACCGAATTGGCCCAATCACGGTTAAGCGTTTACACAAACTTGGTCTCAAAACGTTAGAGGACCTCATTTACCATTTTCCCTCCCGATATGATGATTTTTCCCAAACATCCTCTATTCAAAATCTGATTTCTGGCCAAAAGGCTCACGTCACAGCCCAAGTCATTAGTATCAAAAATGTCCGGACCAAAAGGGGCAAAACTATAACGGTGGCAAGAGTCAAAGACGCCAGTGGGTTGGTAGAGATCATCTGGTTTAACCAGCCCTATCTTGCCAAAATTATTGAGGTAGGCCATTGGCTGTCAATGGCTGGCAAAATTACTAATTTCGGTGGGAAATTGACTCTGGTCTCACCCACGTTTGAGGTAATCAACACCACCTCACCAATACCCAATCAAACAATCCATACCAAAGGCATTGTGCCTGTTTATCCAGAAACCGAAGGCTTAAGCTCAAGGTGGCTCAGGACAAAGATTGCCAAATTCTTACCCATCTATTTGCAAGACCTTGAAGACTTCTTACCCCTTTCTGTGCGCCAACGTAATAAGCTAGCAGATTTAAAATGGGCATTGGCTAAAATCCATTTCCCCAAAAGCCAAGAAGAAATCGCCAAAGCCCGCCAAAGACTAGAATTTGATGAGCTATTCCTTCTTCAACTCATAGCCCAAACCCGCAAACTAGAGTGGAATCAAAAAATGAAAGCTGCAGTTATTAGAAACGACCATAAACTTATTAGGCAATTCAAGCAAATTTTGCCTTTTAAATTGACAACTGCCCAAGAGCGAGCTATTGCCGATATCGCTCAAGATTTGGGCAAACCTATTGCTGCTAATCGCCTCCTGGAAGGTGATGTTGGTTCTGGTAAAACGGTGGTGGCAGCGGCGGCAGCTTTTTTAACTGTTAAAAGCGGTTTTTCAGTTCTCATGGCCGCTCCAACTGAAATTCTTGCCCTTCAACATCAAAAAACCCTTAGCGAATTGTTAGGGCCATTAGCCATTAGAGTGGGAATTTGGACCGCTCATCAAAAACAAGAAGGGGATATAATTTGCGGCACCCATGCTCTTTTGGCCAAGAAACCCAAACTCCCTAAGCCTGTGGGGTTGGTGGTGGTTGACGAACAGCATCGCTTTGGAGTAGCCCAACGAGCCAAATTGGTTATCCAACACACCCAAAAACTCGCCCCCCATTTCTTAACAATGACAGCCACACCCATCCCTAGAACCTTAGCCTTAACTATTTACGGCGACCTGAGCTTATCTATTCTTGACACTCTACCTGCTAATCGTCAAAGGGTGGACACCTTTCTTGTGCCTGAATCTAAAAGAAATAATGCTTATGAGTTTATTAAAAAAGAGGTTAAAAAAGGCAAACAAGCCTTTATTATCACTCCATTTGTAGACAGTTCTGAAACCCTCACCAGTGTGAAA
>CAZCAY010000033.1:0-7242 GCA_964496955.1 uncultured Gammaproteobacteria bacterium | reverse complement strand
TCTTTGCGACAGGTAATGTTACCCATGATTATTATCAAGTGCCTCTTGTGCCAATTTTGGCAGTTTTTGTTGGTAAGGGTTTTAGGTATCTAATTAATTTAGGTCAAACTTTTATCAGTAGAAGCTTTTATATTGCCTTGGCTTTTGGTCTGCTTGTCTTAATGTTTGGTTTAACTTGGCGAGAGGTGAGAGGTCTTTTTCAGATTAACAATCCTCGCATTGTGGAAGTGGGGAGATTGGCTGATAAAATGTTGCCTAAGGATGCTAAAGTAATTGCCCCTTATGGAGGAGATACCGCTTTTTTGTATCAAACCAACCGCAAGGGTTGGGCCATAGCATACTTGCCTATTGAAGAGATGATTGACTTGGGAGCGCAATATTATGTGACAGTTAACATGGACAGCCAAGCCCGCGATTTGATGGCAGCATATAGGTTGTTGGCTGGTGGTGATGATTTTGCCATTATTGACCTAACCCAGCCAGTTAATAGCAGGTGATAAGATGCGGATTTTAATGATAACTCCCTATTTGCCTTTCCCTCTCCATTCTGGTGGCCAGATTAGGACATATAACCTCCTGAAAAATTTAGCAGGCCAGCATGAAGTCACCTTATTGGCTTTTGTTAAAAATATTGTCCAAAGTGATATAAAAGAAGTTGAAAAATATTGCCAGCAGGTGCGTGTTATTTTAAGAAGAAGAGCTTTTTCGCCTTTGAATGTTTTACTAGCTGGTTTAACACCATACCCCTTTTTAGTAGCCATTTATTTGTCTCTGGCCTTAAGAAAGATGGTCAAAGATGAATTAGCTTCTGGTCATTACGATTTGATCCACGCTGAGACTTTTTATGTGATGCCCAATATTCCTAAGACGAAAGTTCCTGTCATTTTGGTCGAGCAAACTATTGAATATTTGGTTTATGACCATTTTGTACAGACGCTTAAGAATCCTTTTCTTAAGCCCCTTTTAAGTTTTGATGTGGCAAAGATTAAATTCTGGGAAAGTTACTATTGGCAGAAAGCCAGCAAGGTAGTAGCCATGTCTGAAGCTGATTGTTTGAAGATGAAAGCCCTAGTGCCTAATTTATCTTGCGAGATTGTACCTAATGGCATTGATACTGATTTTTTTGGCGGGGTAAAAAGGCAGTTACAAAGTACTAAGACGGTTATTTTTGTGGGTAATTTTTCTTGGTTGCAGAATAGAGAAGCGGTTGTTTTTCTGGTTAATTATGTTTGGCCTCAAATTGCCAAGCGTTTGAGGAATGTAAAACTGTTGATTGCAGGTCGCAATCCCACCCCTGAGATTCGCCGCTTTGGGAGAAGGGAAAATATTGCGGTGGTGGATGATGTTGAAGATATTAGACAAGTTTATAGGATAGGCGATGTGATGGTGGCACCGATTTTTGGGCCAGGTGGTACTAGATACAAAATTTTAGAAGCGATGGCTTCAGGTGTGCCGGTGGTGACAACGGCCGTCGGGATTGAGGGGATACCTGTGCGTACGGGTAGGGAAGTCTTAATCGGTGAAACTGCTTCTCAATTAGCCAAGGCGGCTATTCAGATCTTGGAGGATAATCGCCTGGCTCAGAAGCTAGCAGTGGCTGCCGCCCGCCTGGTGAAGTCTCGTTTTTCTTGGCCTGTGATTGCTCGTCAGCTAAGTACGCTTTATGCTGAGGTGGGGCGGGATGGCCGTTAAGTTGTCCATTATTATCGTTAATTATAACAGTGGCCCTTACCTTGAGCGGTGTTTTAGGTCGGTTTTGGCAGCTTGTAGTGGTTTGAGGAGTGAGATCATTGTAGTTGACAATGCCTCTACTGATGATTCTATTGCCAGGATTAAGAATCTCAAACAAAGTTTTGAGAAGTTGCAAATAGTTTTAAATAAGCGCAATTTAGGTTTTGCTAAGGCTAATAATATAGGTTTGAAAAAGGCCCAAGGTGAATATATCTTGCTCCTTAATCCTGATACAAGAGTACCCCCTGCCACCTTCAAAAAAATGATAGCTTTTATGGACACCCATGGAGATATCGGCGCTGCCACTTGCAAGGTTCTCTTGCCAACAGGCAACCTTGATTGGGCTTCCCATCGCGGTTTTCCTACACCTTGGAACGCTTTTTGCTATTTTTTAGGTTTATCCAAGCTTTTCCCTAAGTCAAAAATTTTTTCCGGTTACCATCAAACTTATAAGGATTTATCCAAGCCCCATGAGATTGATTCTCCTTCTGGCGCTTTTTACTTGGTGAGAAAAGATGTGGTAAAAAAAGTCGGGCTGCTTGATGAGGACTATTTTATGTATGCAGAAGATTTGGATTGGTCATGGCGGATTAAAGCTGCTGGTTTTAAGATTTACTATTATCCTCAAGTTCAAATTTTGCATTATAAGGGGATTGCCTCTGGTATTAAGGAGCATAGTTTTAAGCTTTCCCAAGCACAACTGAAAACGCGTTTGAAGTCAGCGGCTGCTTTCTATGACACAATGAGAATTTTTTATCAAAAACATTATGAAAACCAATATCCGCGATGGATTAAAGTTCTTGTCTTTTGGGCTTTAGAGCTTCTTAAAAATCGCCGCTTGGCGCAGTTAAAAAGGTCAGCTTAAAAGGTTGCTTTAATCAGTAGCTTAACAGGGATTGGGAGTTGATGATAGCTCTTCTATAAGAGTTTGAGAAACGGCCTGCTTCCAGTAATATGAGCGGGAGATGAGAGTTGTTGAAAGTCCTTCAATTGACTGCCTGAGGCTACAACGAAGGGGTAGGTTCACTGGTTTTAATTTCTATCCTGTCAGGGAGCAACCGTGGTCTGTGTGGATTGATGGGCACATTGTCAAGTTCGCAGAAACTAAAGCGGCGGCACTAGAAGCGATGCGGAAAACATTCAGCTAAGCTCCTCCCAAAAAACCCCCCAGTTAAAAATTTAGAAGGTTATTGGGTGTTATAATCAATTTAATGCGTATTGCCATAGATGCCAGATTTTTTGGACCTGTTGGTACTGGTCTGGGTACCTATACCCAAAACCTAATTGAGAATTTAGAGAAAATTGACACGGAAAATTTGTACTTTATCATTCTGAACACTGATAATTTTAAACTCTACAATCCCAAGGTTACCAATTTTCAGAAGGTTAAGGTTGATTTAGCTTATTATTCAGTTGATGAACAGTTAGTTTTGCCAAGAGTTTTGGCCAAATTAAGACCAGATTTAGTTCATTTTTGCCATTTTAACGTCCCTCTTTGGTATGGGGGGCGATTTGTGGTGACTATCCATGATTTAATTAAGCATGAGTTTGCTGGTCTGGCTTCAACAACCCGTTTGCCCTTAATCTATTGGCTTAAACACGCAGCTTATAAGATGGTGATTGGCAGAGCGATGGCCAAATCAGCAAAGATATTAGTGCCCTCTAACTGGGTTAAGAAGAGGATTTTGGAAGAGTTTAAGGTTAATGCTGGCAAAATCGTTGTCACTTATGAGGCAGCAGAGGCTATTTTTGAGGCCAGATTACCTGGGAAGGTTACTGATGAGGAAGCATTACTTAATAAATATGGATTAAAAATGCCTTTTATAGTCTATGTCGGTAACCTTTATCCTTATAAAAACTTAGAGGTGGTTTTAAAAGCTCTCAAAATAATCCGCTCTCAAAATCCCAACTTATCTTTACAGCTGCTGGTATCTTCTGCCAGGGGTGTTTTTCTTAAACGTTTTGAGTCTCTAGTTCGCGCCTACAATTTAGATGATTTGGTCATAATAGGCGGTTATATTCCCAATGAGGAGTTAAGCCTAATTTTTAAGAAAGCTTTGGCTTATGTTTTCCCATCATTATCTGAGGGTTTTGGTATCCCTGGTTTAAATGCGATGGCAGCGGGTTTACCGGTGATAGCTTCTGACATTCCTGTTTTTAGAGAAATTTATGGGGAGGCTGCACTTTTTTTTGACCCCCATTCCCCAGTTGCATTGGTTGAGAAGATTCAGTTGCTTTTGGGCAATAAAAGCATAAAACAAAAGATTATTGAAACTGGTTTTAGACAAGCTGGTCAGTTTTCTTGGCGGAAAATGGCTCAATCAACTTGGGAGGTGTACCAAAATACCTGTCAGTTGACACCTCAATAAGCTTGTTGTTACCCTGAAAAGGGAAGAATTATCTTAATTGTTGAATTGTTGGAGTTTTAATGAATCATAAAGGTTTCGGTTTAATTCTTTTGATTATTACGGTGGTCACATTCCTAATAGCGATTGCTATTTTTGCGATGTCTCTCAATCGGTCTAGTTTGACTCTTTAGCTTCTTTCGGTTTTAGGAGTCAGTTTAGTTTTGCAAGCTAAAAGTATTCAAGTCGTGGGTTAGTTTTTTATATATTATAATTGTCCTTGTGAAAGTAGCTATTGTTCACGATGATTTACTGCAGTTTGGAGGGGCAGAGCGTTTGCTTTTGGCCATCTCTGAAATTTGGCCTTCTGCCCCCATTTTTACTTCCATGTATAATCCCCAGTTAGTGGCAAAATATTTTCCAGGTGTGGAGATTGTCAGTTCATGGATGCAAAAGCTACCATTTAAGACTAGCTGGCGCCGTTTTTATTTACCCTTTTATCCTTTGGCATTTGAATCATTTGATTTTAGCAATTACAACTTGGTAATCTCCTCCAGTACGAGATTTGCCCATGGAGTGATTACTAAACCAAAGACGTTGCACATTTGTTATTTAAACAGTCCTCCGAGGTATTTATGGGAGGAGGCAAGTTATTTAGCAAGCGAGCGTTTATGGTGGCCACTCAAACTGATGGTAAAGTTGATGGGCGTTTATTTGCGCCTTTGGGATGTGACAGCAGCGGCAAGAGTGGATGTTTTTTGTGCGAATTCTCAAAATGTGGCTGCTAAGATAGCTAAAATCTATAGGCGGGAATCCACAGTGATTTATCCTTTTGTTGACTGGGAAAAGTTTGCTTTATTGGCAAATACCAAACCAACTACTGGTGAATTCTTTTTGGTCGTAACGCGTCTTTTGGCTTGGAAACGGGTTGATATTGCCATTAAAGCCTTTAATCAGTTAAAATTGCCGTTAAAAATTGTGGGCACAGGCCCGCAATTTTTGGAGCTTAAAAAGATGGCCCAATCTAATGTTGAACTTTTAGGATATGTTAATGATGCTGAGTTGGTGAGTTTGTATCAGAATTGTCGGGCGTTGATAATGACCCAAGAGGAAGACTTTGGGATTGCTTGTTTGGAGGCTCAAGCTGCCGGTAAGCCGGTTATTGCCTATGAGGCGGGGGGGGTTAAAGAAACAATTTTACCTGGTGAAACTGGCGTTTTTTTCCCTGCCCAAACAAAAGAGGCCTTAATTGCTGCTGTTAAACAATTTGAGAAAATGGAGTTTGATCCTGAAAAGTGTCTTGCTAATGCTAAGCGTTTTTCAAAGACTGCTTTTGTTAACAATTTTAAATTGTTGGTTGAGAAATCATGGCAGGCAAGACTAGTTTAAAGGTTGCTCTTTTTTGTGGCGGGGCGGGCACCAGATTGTGGCCTGCGAGCCGTGAGGGTAGACCTAAACAATTCCAGCCATTAGTGGGTACCAAATCAACTTTTCGGATGATGGTTGATAGGTTGACAAAAGGTTTTGCTGCTACTGACATTTTTCCAGTAACGGGGCGGGAGAATGTTGGTTGGGTGGTAGAGCAGGCTCCGGAAATTCCTTTAGAGAATATTATTGTTGAACCTGAAAGACGCGACAGCTTAGCAGCTGTTGGTCTGGCTGCTGCTGTTTTGTATAAAAAATTCAATGACCCTCTTATTCTATCTCTTTGGAGCGACCATTTAATTAAAAACGATGAGGTTTTTGTAAATGCAGTCAAGGCTGCTGAATCAGTTGTTAGAGATAGCGGTAAGGCAGTCGAAATTGCTGTGCGACCTACTTTTCCTTCAACTCAGTTAGGTTATTTACAGATTGGAAAAATGGTTAAAGCTATTGATGGTTTTGGAGTTTTTGAGTTTATCAAACAGATTGAAAAGCCTAATTTGGAAAGCGCTAGAATTTTTACCAAGTCTTGGGAATATCTTTGGCATGTGGGGTATAGTCTTTGGCGATCATCGGTAATGCTTTCGTGGTTTGACAAATTTGTTCCTGATGCCTATAGGTCTTTAGTGAAAATAGCTGATAAATTGGGAGCTGTTGATTTTGATAAGGTTTTGTCTAGAGAATACCGCAAGATTCCCAAAACTTCTATTGATTTTGGCGTTTTGGTCAAGCTAAAAGAGGGTGACCAACTGGTTTTAACCGCCGATTTGGGTTGGAGTGACATTGGGGCATGGGATGTTTTGAAGGATGAATTGGCAAACAGCCTTAGCGAAAATGTTTCTAAAGGGCAAGTGTTGTCAATAGATTCTCAAGGTAATCTTTTTTACTCTTTGGTTAAGGATAAATTACTGGCGGTGATTGGTTTAACTGATTATATAGTGGTGGATACTGATGACGCTTTGCTTATTTGTCCTAAAAATCGCAGCCAGGATGTTAAGAAAATTGTTGAAAAGATTAAAGAATCCAAAAAAACCCGCTACCTGTGAGTTTATTGCTTCATATATAATAAAAGTTTAGAGATGAGAGTGGGACAGTTTTCATTGTATGAACCTATCAAGCGACTAGTAGATATTGTGGGGGCCTTGGTGGGGTTAGTTTTGTTATCGCCTCTTTTCCTAACCGTGGCGGTTATGATTAAGTTGGATTCGCCAGGGCCGGTTTTTTTTACGCCTTTAAGGGTAGGCAAGGATGGAAGGTTATTTAAAATGTATAAATTCAGAAGCATGCGCATGTATAAAATTGGCGGCAGATTAGTGCACGCCCATGAGATTTTAAAGTATGATAAGAGAATGCTTGAGGAGTATAAGCGCAATAGTTACAAATTAAGGAATGACCCTCGGGTAACCGTATTAGGTCGATTTTTACGCCGGACATCTATTGATGAGTTGCCTCAATTGGTTAATGTTTTAAAGGGTGAGATGAGTTTAGTGGGGCCAAGAGCATATTTACCAGATGAATTAGAAGAGCAGCAAAAGGTTTATCCAGACACCAAGCCATTAGTCAAAACCCTGCTTAAGGCTAGACCTGGATTAACAGGTTACTGGCAGGTATCAGGCCGCTCAAACATCAATTTTGATAAGAGAATTAGAATGGATGCAGCTTATGTGCGTCGCCGCTCTCTCCTTTATGATCTTTGGCTGATTTTAAAAACGTTTCCTGCCTTAATTTCGGGGAAAGGGGCTGT
>CAZCAY010000032.1:0-7723 GCA_964496955.1 uncultured Gammaproteobacteria bacterium | reverse complement strand
AACCATTGATAAAGAAGCATGGGGCAAGTTGGTCCAAGAATTGGGAGAAGAACTGCCCATTGTCGGTGGAGTCATAGAAAATGCGGACAAGGCAATTCCTGACATTCTCCCCGGTGCTCTCTTCTCCTTAATCTTTGGCATTGCTTTAGTGATGGCAATGTTTAAGGTCTTTTTTATGCTGCTCACCTCCCTAGTTACCATTATCCTTTTAACCATCTTTGCTCCGTTCCAGCTTCTAGGAGCGGCCCTTCCTGGTAATCGAGAGGGAGTGGTTGGCGGTTGGCTCAAAAATATGTTAGCTGCAGCTTCCGTTTTCCCAGTTACCTTTACCATGCTCCTAATTGCGGCCATTTTTGCGGGTTCTAAGGCTTTAGATATTAACTCTCAAGTTGGGGACTGGCAGTGGCTGCCACCGCCCACAGGCAATCTAGACATTAACACAGCTGGCTTAACCCGTCAGCTAATTGCCATTGGCATCCTCCTCACCACCCCTAAAGTGGCCGAGATTATTAGAGACTTTCTCAAAAAGCCTGCACCTCCTTGGGCTGGAGAAGCTGGCGCTGCCTTGAGTGGGGTTGCTAGAAGACTCTCACCAATTTAAGGATTTTGTTCGTGAAACTTCTTGACCTCAACCCACTCCTCATCATTAAGAGGCGTTTTGGTCTGATAACTCTTGGCAAAAATAGCCAAGACCCGACAGGCTTCAGAAGGGCTCTCAATACCTAAAGTGTTACACAAAACTTGGGAAAAGATATTAACATAATTTCCCCTGTACTCCTCATCTGATAAGCCATGACTCTTTTTATAAACAGCTAATTCATCCTTAATTTGGGAGATTAAAACAGATATTTGGGCTTCTTGTTGTTCATTCCAATTTTTAGGATCTCTTACCAATGCCAGCGGTTCTCCATGCTTAACCAAACGAAACTGACGAATAGCAATTCCTTCTAAAGTGATGGGTGATTCGCTATAAGGTTTGTCAAACATTAACCGAATCTTATCCGGAATAGGATCTTTGTTAATAGTAAACTCATCACTGACACCTGATAAAACATAAGCTATAGGGTTTGTGGCAAGCCCTCTAATAAGGGGGTAGGCGACTCTTTCTCTAACTGGTGAGACAAATGTCAAAATAAAAACAGTGGTAAAAGCAGCCACTCGCACGTTCATATGTGACCACCACCTTCTCTCTGAGGGGTTAGTCCTAATACTACGCCTAAATTCTGCAGCAACTTCCCGTTGACGTTGTCTGTCTTCTTCATCAGGTTGAAATAACGGTTCACCAGCAGATGGCCCTGGTAAATTATCAAAAGCAGGCAAAGGTTGGGGGTGTCCTGCCAAACCAGCCCATTCACTGGCCACAAATAAGATATTTTCTCTCAAGACACTACCGGGTTGGGCGGCCTCAATTAATTTTTTAATGGTTTCTTGTTCTTGATTAGGCAACATCGGCTCTGAAAGCAATTGGGATAAAGCTTTTGTCATTTTCTTCTTGTCAAAAGAACCATTAGGGCTGTCTTCTACCAGTTTGGCTACTACCTGCTGACGGCGATTTTGGTCAAGGGCGGCCAAACTAGCCGCCTTATCTGCAACATTAACCAACTCCTTAGCTGAAGCGATAACCCAGCCTTCTTCCTCAAGTTGATCATCATCTTTGAGAAAATAGCTGGTAACTCTTCTCACCTCCTCTAAAGTGGGCGGCTGGCCCTGACGCATGCTTGGCCAAACCATTAGCGCTCTTTGCAAGCTGTGCTTAATGGGGGCAGCAGCCTCAGATGGATTAAAACCCCGCTCTTTGCCAGCTTCGTTAAAAATAGTTTTACTAGTGCTTAGAGTTAAAGCTTCGACACTCATTTCTTGGTTAATTTACTCAATTCATTAACTAAAAGTTCAGGCTTTTCATCGTAAATAGAAGTCCATACCCTCAGCCAGTCAGGAGCTAAACGACTAGCAATAAATCTTTCCCTTAAAGTCTCTCCCAACCCCATGTAGCGGGTGACAAACACAGTTAGGCCATAACCTACAGCCGCTCCTCCATGACCCATAAAAAGCTCTCCACCAAAAACCGCTCCTAAAACGGCACCTGTCTCAAGAACATTTAAAACCGGTAAGGGCGCTATTCTGGCAATCCGGTTAGCCAAACCGCCTTGAAATTTTTGGAGAGCCAAAGCGATTCTCTCAACAGGGTCTGGGGTTTCAAACAACCACTCTTTAACAGTCCAAGCTCGAGTGGGATTGCGCCTTAAAAGAGCCTCTTTTTGCTCAAGAGTTAAATCAGTATAGTTGCGAATCAAATAGGCAATATTATCCGGCGTAAAGGCCAATTTAATAGGGGGAATATCTTTAGATACGCCAGGAATTTCCAACCCAACTAAAGCCGGATTATCCCAAGCCCTCTCTAAACATAAGTCCTCCAATTTCTCAACTGGGTCAAAATCGGTATATAGCCAAGGCACAATTCTATCCGCATTGGGATTAGGATTTTGATCTTTAGCCACATCCAGAATTTCTGCCAAAACTGGGTCAACATCCACCAATCGCTGGCCAACAATCGGCATTGGCCCTTTAACAGGAGCAAATATGGATTGACCTTCCGGACCCTTACCTACCTCAATCTTCTGATCGCGGCGGGCTAAAATCTGCCGACTTTGACCCTCAGAATCAGTATAATGCCTTTTATCAGGAGGCAAGAAAGCATCTGATTTAATCCGCAACTTCCTTAGCTCATTCCAAAGTTCTGCGTGAACCTGCCAAGAGAAAGGTCGGTAATTCCAGCCAATTAATTCCTTAATGGGAGCCTTAACCACCTTCTCATAAAAACTGGCCAGGGAATTAAAATCGCCTATCTGGCGCAATTTAGCAATATGGGGAGCAAAGACTGTAGGATTGCCAGAATCGTCAACTTCATCCAACACCCATTGACCTTGGTGAATGTGGGCCGGTCTTTGTAAATCAGCTTGGGCAACTTCTTTTAACCATTTAATATACACATCCTTATCAACATCCCTGCCTGCTAAAGCGCCCAAAGTTTCATCATTATGAATAGCCAAAAGCAATCTAGCAATTTTAGGCGGGGTGCGATCAGTTTCTTCTACATTGGTAAAGTCAATGCCGTAAGCCTCATATAAGCGGCCCACAAAATAACCATGATTGACATCATTATTAAGCGCTGCTCTAAACTCGGACTTATGCTTTCTCAAGGGATGGTAGTCCTTCCTCACTTCACTTAAGACTTCATCAGCAAAAAACCGCCTAATCTCATAACGCTCACCCTTACCATAATTAGCACTCAAGTGTTTAAACGAATCGCCACTTGTCAGATAATCCCAAAAATTCTTCATATCTTTTGTGGCATCAAAGCGCAGTAAGCCGGTATTCTCTTTGGTCAGCATTTTCCTAGTGTTTTCAGCCTCCATACCGTCACTCAATACCCAACCTTCCATCAGTCCATCTCCCGCCGCAGACCAGTCAATGTCTTCAAGTTTCAATTCCTCAAAAGAGGGGGTATTGTTTCTAAACACCACTTCAGCTGCCAGCCGTACATGATTATTAGGATCTGTCTTATCTACAGCTCCTTTTTTGACAAAACGGCTTATTCTATCAACCGCTTGATTGGGTGACCAGCTAATTTCGCTAATTAAATTTTCAGTGAGAAAATCAGACCAAAAGAGTAAGTTATTCCTTAAATAAACCGTCTGACTGCCGGCTCTTTCAGTTTGGACGGCGCCTTTTACAGAATCGTTGTTAGCAAAGGCAATCTTGTCACCTTCCACAGCGGCTTTGCCCAAAAGATGAGGCTTGTGTAGACGCACCCTTTCTAAAACCATGGCTGCAGACTCTAAATTTGGTAGCTTCTCCCGAGCGGCCCAACCGCTCAAATCAAAAACTCTTCTCAAATGGTAATGATAAGGCGCAGAAGCAAAACCAGCATCAAACTGACAACCGATAGCCGCTGCCCGGCCCCACAAATGCCAAATTCTCTTAGCCACACGCGCATGACTAATGGCTAACTTATCAGCCCATTCCAACCGCTCTGATTCTGATAAATCATTTGGCAAAACGGAGCTTGCCAAGATTTCCGCCTTGGCTGCCTCAAAAGCGAGTCTATTGGCATTAGCCTTCTCTTGTTGATTGGCAGGCATGGGTGGAATCTCTGCTGGCACATTAGGCATTTCCCCCCAAATACCATTATCCTGATTAAAGTAACTATTCATTCCCTCATTAGCATAATCATGGGCAGCCTTCTCATAAGCCCGCCAGGCAGCAGCTACCCCCGGCATTAATTCGTTATCAAAAAGAGAATTAAAATGGCTCATTTTCAACCGCATATTCTTATAAGCAGCTTCAAGACCTTCATCAATATGTTGCTCAAATTGGACACCGGCGTTATGAAGGAGTTCTCTAGCTTCTACTAGCTTACGCCAGCGTTCTCGCAAATGGGGGTCGGTAATTTCAAAAACTAAATTTTCAATAGTCTTCACATCGCCTACTGTCCTTTCAACACCTCGCTCAACTTGATAAGATGTGGCCTCAATTCTTCCCAGATATTCCCTCATAGTCAGAAAAGGATTGCCAAAGTGTATTGGCTCCTTTGATGGAGGGAGCAATTGTTCTGGATGTTCTGGCTGTTTTGGCTGTTCTGGCTGTTTGGGCTGTTTTGTCTCATGCCCTTCAATAACATTCTTGTCCTTGCCCAATTTGCTAATAATCAAAGCCCCCTCTTCATCAAGTGCTAACCTAGCCTTCTTGCCCCGAACTTTTTCTTTCTCAGCTTCAAGTTGTTGGTGAAAGCTCTCGATTAGCTTCTGCAATTCTTTAGGGGAAGTTTTAGAAGAATAGCTGGTGGCCAGATGGGCTATTTTAGATTTTTCAAGATGCTTAAGGTTGCTAATAATCTCTTGCCATTCTTCATCATAAGCAGCGCCTCTAACGGGGGGTACACCAAGCCTCTCCAGTTCTGCTTGGGCTTGCTGGGGCGAAAAAACCTCGCTAGTTTTTGTAAACAAATTATCGCCTAAAACCAGGTCTTGCTCTTTTACCATTGGAACCCTCCAAAAACAGGGCCCACTTTACCATAGACCTATAGCAATGTCAAGTCTCGGCTTTTAACCCTAAGGGGAGTTATCCTATAGAGGTTGAGGGGATCGTTTTAGAATGGATGGCTTCTCCCTTAGGGGCAAATTGGATAATTGATCTGTTAGGTGATTGACCAAAGGACGCCAGCTCGGAATCTTGGGCTTGAATTGGCCCAATGAACGGTAGAAATGGGCCATCATCTGAGCTAAAGGCGATCCTCTTTCTCTCAAAATGGTCTTCAATTGGGATATCTTGGGCGGGGCCAACTTAATAACTTTCACAATCTGAGCAAAAAACGTCTGCCAGAACTCTGCCTCTTCTCCATTAGAAGCTGCTACTCCATACTTACTCCTTATTCCCGCTTCATACCTGACATTTGGAAAATAAGCAGGAGCTTGATAGTTGCCAGTAAGGGGCATGGCCCGCTTGGTCTTGTCACCCCGCTGGGTAACCATAGACTTATTGTTGGTCATTAAGCTGTCCAAATGAACCACCCCATCGGTCAATTCACCTGCTAAAACCTTTGCTATTATTGGCTCTGCTACTTTGTGCTTGGCTAGTTCTGCTTGTAAGCCAACTTTATTAGGAGGTAAATGACTTTCAAAATCAATTCGGCCAGTTTCGTCTTTGGTAAAATAAGTTACCACCAAATAATTCTCACGATTACTCTCCAAACTACGGGTGCGGGCGCTCAATGAGCCTACCAAAACCGCCTTGACTGGTAAATCTGGGTTTTGTCTACAATAAGCTTCAATTTGGTTAATGGCGGTAATAAGGGCCTCATCATTGGTGGTATGCTTTAACTTGATAAACTTGCCCAGCTTATCGTCAAAAACCACAATCTCACCATTACCACTTAAAAGATACTGAGGGTGTTGGGCATCAGGTCCAAAATGGAGAGATTGGCGGTCTTGCTCATACAACCTGAGTTGTTGGGCAGATTCTGTTTCCCCACCCTCTACAGCCACCAACAAATCAGCCAATTCACCCAAAGACAAACGCCTATCAAAAATCACTTTTTCCTGATTGCGTTTGCCAAGGCTAGCTGCCTTATCCATTAATAACTCAGTTTTTGAATCATCCCAACCATCCAGTCTTACTTTAACCCTTTCTTCCTCCCCATAATCAACCAGCTGATAAGAAGTGACTAATTCAGCAAAACGATAAACTCCTTGCAAAGTGCAACTTTCACCACCAGCCGTGTAAGTAGGATTAGTGTAGCTAACCACTTGGAAGTAACAATTGGTTTCGGCCAAATTAACACAAGCGGGTCTAATTTCGGTTATCACCCTGCGTTGTTGGGCCAAAGCGGTAATTTCTAAAGGAAGAATTTTTTCTCTTTCCATTTCAATCTCCTGCTCGGGAGCGCCTTTTTTAGGCCAACCCCTGGTGGTTTTCTGGCTCTTTCAACTTAATTGGTTGAAAATTACAGTTGCGGCACAGCGGTTAGAATCTCACTAACACTTGCCCTAACCAGAGATTATTTTTTAAGAATAACACAATCAAAAACCAAACTTCAATAGTTAATAAACCCCAAAATCTGCTACAATAAAAGGGTACTGAAAACATGATTACCCATCCAGTACCACAACAAATCTCAGCCTTTCAATTTAGACTTTTTGGAAATTTAACTATTAGCCAGTTTGCTTATGTGGGTACAGGGGGATTATTAGCCTTCTTAATCTTTCTCTCACCCCTCCCAAGCGTTTTGAAACTGTCCCTCATAGTCATTACCGCTGGCGGTGGAGCCTTTATAGGTTTAGTGCCCATCCAAGGCAGAAGGCTAGATAAATGGCTTTTACTATTTATTAAAGTCATTTTCTCCCCAACGCTGCGGGTTTGGAGAAAACAACCTGAATTGCCGTATTTTCTCCAGCCAGCAACCACTGTAACAGAAGGTCCATCTCTCACTCCCTTCACTCTCACCGAAAGCAGGCTTAGGCTTGAAGAATATCTGAAAAATCTCCCCCCATCTGAAACAAACGCCCTCGATGCTGCCGAAAGGCTCTTTCTAGAATCACTCGACTTTAATATTCCCACTCCAGCGGCAGTAGCCCTAGCCTACCCACCGCCAGCCAAAAAAGACCAGTTAAAGGAGGAGGTTGCAGTCAAAATGGCTGGGGAAGTGGCGCCTCCGCCTATGCCAGCTATCCAAACAACCCCTCTCCCCGAAGCGCCTCTGGAACCTAAACCTGATCAAATCTACCATACCCTACCTGGATTAGAAGCTAAACGACGAATGGTGGTCCGACCTAAAGGGCGCATTAAACTTGCCTCGGAAGTGAATTTTGGTCAAGAACAGGTCATTGTGATTCCCGAAGCTGAAGGGCTAAAAATTATGCCAGGGGTAGGAACACTGCGGACCAGAAAACTCCACAGCCCACCTTCCCTGACCCCAGAAACGGTGCTTATTCCCAGGAGAGAAAAACGCTTTGACATTTCCGATACCCTCAAGCGACGTTTAGGCATTATCGAACCACCCCAAAGCATTAACAAGCCTCAACCAACCATTACTATTTCTGACCAAACTATTCAAAGAGCCAAAACTCCCTCTCAGCTCACACCTCCACCACCCCCTCCTCCTGTTCAAACGCCAGCTGCAGCTAAAACTGTCCCCCAGCAAACCACTCCCCGCCCTGTGCCAACA
>CAZCAY010000031.1:5545-7777 GCA_964496955.1 uncultured Gammaproteobacteria bacterium | reverse complement strand
ATTTTGCAGCAGCCGGTATGGCTGTTCGGGGGTGGGTGATGTTTGTTTATGACCATTTTACCCACAGTCTTCAGATTTACGCTTCAGATGTCCATGATACCGGTTCTGTCTGGCGTGCCACTCCCATTTTGGTTATGGATGTTTATGAGCACGCTTACATGATTGATTATGGGGTCAAACGTCCTCCTTATATTGAGGCTTTTATGAAAAATATTAATTGGGAAGAAGTTTCTAGGCGATTAGAGGCTATTATCCAAAAGGAGGAAAAACGCTAGGGCGGTTTCTCATAGGTGGTGAAAATGCGCACTGTAGTTCTTGACTTGGAAACCCAAAAACTTTTTGATGAGGTGGAAGGCGGCAAACACGCTTTATTGGGCGTGTCGGTGGTTGGTATTCACGATTCTGAAACTGGCTTTCGGGCCTTTTTTGAGAATGAGCTTTTAAATCTTTGGCCTATCTTAGAAGCTGCTCAGCTGATAGTAGGGTTTAATATTAAAAAATTCGATTGGCCAGTTTTGGCCGCCTATTATCCAGGCAACTTGCAGCACTTACCAACATTAGACCTGTTAGAGGTTGTCAAAGAAAGTTTGGGGTTTAGGGTTAAGCTTGATGATTTGGCCAAAGCAACTTTAGGTCAAGCCAAAACCGGCAGCGGTCTTGACGCTTATCGTTACTGGCAGGAAGGCAATTTGGAAGCCTTAAAAGAGTATTGTTTGCAAGATGTGGCTTTAACCAGAGATTTGTTCTTATATGCTGTTAAATATGGTGTGTTAAAGTACCCTGATTTGGGGGGTGTTAAAACTTTTGAGGTTAATTTGGGTAATTGGTTGCCAAAGTTAACTGGTAATAAGCGTCAGATGAGTTTGGGAGTATAAAAGACTCTCACTTTAATAAAAGGAGGATTCAATAGACCGCGAGACAAAGATTATTAGGAGAATAGCCAAGGATGTTGACGAGGTTGGTAAGCCCATTTCACCAACTCGCCTAAAGGAGCTTTATTCAGAAAGGGGTTACTTGGAATTGTGTACTTTTGTGCGGGATTTAAAAATGCAAAATTGGTCCAAATTTTGCGTTGCTAGACAAGCATTACGTTTTGCCAAGGACGACCAGTTGCGTTTTTTTCAAATTGGTGAAATTAAGGGTGAGAATTTACCAGAAATTATTTACTTGGGCAAAAACAAGGCGCCTAATACCACCGAAATTTACAACCAGGTGGCAGCTGACACTTGGGGTTTTGCGGTTTTAAGATTAGCAGAATTTTTCCCCAAAAAGGAGATTTTGCCAAAATGAGGTTTAATGGCATTGACATTGTTAGGTTGAACCATGCCTGTTTTCAAATTACAGGTTCAAGAATCATTTACGCTGACCCTTTTCAAATTGAAGGGGGGCCAGTAGCTGATTTGATTTTAGTAAGTCATGAACACTTTGACCATTTCTCACCTGATGATATTCGCAAAATTGCTGGCCCCAAAACTGCTTTGGTAGCAGGCGAGTTTGTGGGCGCTCAAATGCCTGCGGATTTGGTTTTTGAAGTGAGGCACTTTTTGGCAGCAGGTCATGAAGTGACCGTTGATAGTATTAGGATACGGGCGGTACCTGCCTATAACACCAATAAATTCAAAGCGCCCGGTGTACCTTTTCATCCTAGAGGCGAAGGGAGGGTAGGTTTTGTCTTTGAGATTGATGGTACTAAGATTTACCACGCCGGTGATACAGATTTAATTCCAGAAATGGGCCAGTTAGGCAATGTCGATGTAGCTTTACTGCCTGTGTCTGGCACTTATGTGATGACGGCCAAAGAAGCAGCCGAAGCTGCGGCTATTATCAATCCGAGATTAGCCATCCAATGCATTATGGAGCCATTGTTGGCTCTTTGAGTGATGCCCAGGCTTTTAAGGCAGCGGCTCCTTGTAGAGTGGAGATTATTTAGGGGCAAGCCAATTGGAGTTTTCATCTCTTTTGAAAGTTAATGTGTTTATTTTCAATTGATGGCAAGGTTGATAATTCGCGATTTAAAAGTGGCAGTTAATGGCCAGGAATTGTTAAAGGGTGTTAATTTGCAACTAGAACCAGGCAAGCTCCACGTGCTTATTGGTCCTAATGGTTCTGGTAAATCTAGTTTAGCGCAGGCGATGATGGGTAATCCTCAATATTTGGTTACTGAGGGGAAGATATTAATGGGAAGGCGGGATATTACGCGGTTGTCTGTTGACAAAAGGGCCAAACTAGGCT
>CAZCAY010000031.1:0-5514 GCA_964496955.1 uncultured Gammaproteobacteria bacterium | reverse complement strand
AGTTAAAATGTATCAGTTTCTCTATCAAGCAGCCAGTAATCGACTGAAAGCTCATAAGAGTTCTCAAAGACGCCAATTGACAATGGCCAATTTCTTAGACGGGGTTAAAAGGGAGTTGGAAACTGTCGGTTTACCCACAAGTTTTTGGGAGAGGGATTTAAATGCTGGATTTTCAGGTGGTGAAAAGAAACGAGGGGAGATTTTACAAGCTGCAGTTTTAGCACCAACCTTGGCTGTTTTGGATGAGCCGGATTCAGGTTTGGATATTGATGGCCAAAAGGTAATAGCAAAAAAGATTGCCAGTTTGGTTAAAAAAGGGACAGGAGTTTTGTTAATTACCCATAATCCGCGCATTTTACAATTCCTCCAACCTCAGCGGGTTTATGTGATGGTAGATGGGCAAATTGTTCAGGAAGGTGGCAGAAAGTTAATAAAAGAGATGGAAAAACTTGGATTTAGTCAATTTTTAGGTCCAAAAAAGTTGACCCAGCCTGTGGGTTTTAGTCAAAAGCACTAAAATGAGTATCCGCTTACCAACTGAATATCCATATGGTTTTTCTGTTCCTCAAAAGCCAGTTTTTCGGGCTAAGAAGGGGTTATCAGCAAGAATTGTTGAGGAAATTTCTTGGCTTAAAGGTGAACCTGACTGGATGCGTCGAAGACGCTTGGAAGCTTTGGCCATTTTTGAGAAGAAAACCTTACCAACTTGGGGTGCTGATTTATCAGAAATTGATTTTGCCAATATTTACTATTATGTTAAACCCACTACCAAAAAAGGGAAAAGTTGGGATGAGGTACCAGAGCAAATTAAGTATACTTTTGAGAGATTGGGTATTCCCGAAGCTGAAAGAAGGTTTTTGGCGGGGGTTGAATTGCAATTTGATTCGGAGACAGTTTATGGATCTGTAAAGAAACAATGGGAGGAGAAAGGAGTTATTTTTTGTGATACTGATACAGCCCTGCGCCAATATCCTGAACTGTTCAAAAAATATTTTGGAACAGTAGTACCTGCTGCTGATAACAAATTTGCCGCTTTAAACTCTGCTGTTTGGTCAGGCGGTTCATTTATTTGGGTACCGGCCGGAGTTAAGGTTGATATTCCCTTACAGGCGTATTTTCGCATCAACACCAATCAAATGGGCCAATTTGAAAGGACTTTAATTATTGCTGAGGAAGGTTCTAAGGTTTGCTATATTGAAGGGTGTACCAGTCCCATTTATTCTGCCGATTCTCTCCATGCGGCGGTGGTGGAAATTATTGTTAAGCCGGGCGCTTTTGTTGAGTATATTACTGTCCAAAATTGGTCGCCGAACGTTTATAACTTGGTTACCAAAAGGGCTTTTGTGGAGACTGAAGGTCAAATGCTTTGGATTGATGCGAATTTGGGTTCTAAAGTTACCATGAAGTACCCATCTTTTTACTTAAAAGGTCCCCAGGCTAAGGGCGAAACGTTATCTCTGGCTCTGGCTGGTGTAGGTCAACATCAGGATGCTGGCAGCAAGGCTTTGCACTTATCCCCTGAGACAACTTCGGTGATTACTTCAAAATCGGTTTCTTATGGTGGTGGCAGAACCTCTTATAGGGGCTTGGTCAAAGCAGTGAAAGGTGCTAAAGGATCCAAATCTCATGTTGTTTGCGATGCCTTGATTTTAGATAAGGATTCAAGGTCTGACACCTATCCTACAATGGAGATTGATGAGGATAATATTAGCATCGCCCATGAGGCCACAGTGGCCAAAATTTCTGCTGATCAATTGTTTTATTTACAAAGCCGAGGTTTAACTGAGGCTGAAGCCAGAAGTGCAGTGGTTAATGGCTTTATTCAGCCTGTAGTTAAGCAGATTCCTTTAGAATATGCTGTTGAGTTAAATCGGCTGATCCAATTAGAAATGGAAAATGCTGTAGGTTAGGTTCTGGTTATTTGGCCTCTTTTCTTACTAAAAAGATAGGTTTTTGAATAAAATGCAAATCACATTAGGAGTTAATCAGGAGAAAAAACTCGCCTTAAAACCAGGAGAGGATTGGGAAATAGTTTTGGCAGGCCGAGGAGCAAAAGTAGCCATTGAGGGCATCTGGCAGGGTCAAAATAGTGTTGAGTTGGGCAGTCATTTGGCCATTATTCATAAAGCGCCTGAGACGGTTAGTAAGGTTTGGGTGAGAGGTGTGCTGTTTGATCAATCTGAGGCTTATCTTGATGGTTTGATTAGGATAGAAAAAGGCGCTGTCCTTTCTCAGGGCGTGCTGCGTGTTGATTTTTTACTCTTTGACCAAGCTAAAGCCAGGCCCCAACCTGCTTTGGAAATTTTAGAAAACGAAGTGAGAGCTAGTCATGCTGCCACTGTTAGTCGGGTAGATGAGGGCCAAATTTTCTATCTAATGAGTCGGGGGTTAACCAAAAACAAGGCTGAAAAGATGATCGTTCAGGGATTTTTAACAAGACGTTTTGAGACAGATTTGAGTTAATAACCAAGTTTTAAAATTGCCGAATTTTAAAATTGAGCCATTGAACAAAGAAAGGAGGTGTTTTTAATGGCCTTTCAGAAGGTGGCGGTTAAATCTGAAATTGGCAATGGAGAAATTAAAAGGGTGGAAGTAGGCAACCATAAGATTGCTCTCATTAATCTAAATGGGACCATCTTTGCCCTTTCTGATGTTTGTAATCACGCTGGTTGTTTACTTTCTGAGGAAGGCCAGGTTGAAGGTGAAGAGGTGGAGTGCCTTTGCCATGGATCCAAATTTGATATTCGCACAGGGGAGGTAACCGCTGGTCCTGCCTTTGAACCTCAAAAGACTTATGAAGTCAAAGTAGAGGGTGATAATGTTTTTGTCGAAGTGTAAATGAAAATTTAGGGAGGGCTAAATGGAAAAAGAGGTCATTTTATTAATCAAGGGGAAGAGGTAAGGAAAAAGTGATTGAGGTAGCTAATATTCGCAATGACTTCCCCATTTTACAGAGAAAAATTAACGGTAAAAGCCTGGTGTATTTGGATAATGCTGCCACTTCCCAAAAACCAGTGGCAGTCATTGATGCCATGGTCAATTTCAGCCAGTCTCATAATGCTAATGTCCATCGGGGCTTGCACACATTGGCAGTAGAAGCAACTTCAATGTTTGAGGAAGCCAGGTCGGTGGTGGCTGAATTTGTGGGCGCTAATGAGCCAGCTGAAATTATTTTTGTGCGCAATGCTACCGAAGCTGCTAATCTTTTGGCCTATTCATTGGCTGATTTTTTGGAGTCTGGTGATGAAATCCTATTAACCCAAGCAGAACATCATTCTAACTTAGTCCCATGGCAAGTTTTAGCCAGACGTAAAGGTTGCCACCTTAACTATTGGCCAATTGAAGCTGATAAAAAGCTTAATTTGCTTAAATTGAAGCAATTGGTTCATCACCAAACTAAAATTGTCAGCTTAGCCCACGTATCCAACATTTTAGGCGCTATTAATCCAATTGGGGAAATTGTGGAAATGGTTAAGAAGATTAATCCTCAAACTTTAGTGGTTGTTGATGGCGCTCAGGCTGTGCCGCATTTGCCTGTGGATTTGAAAAGGTTAGGTTGTGATTTTTATTTCTTTACCGGCCATAAAATGCTAGCCCCACCGGGCATCGGTGTATTGTGGGGGAAAAGAGAATGGTTGGAGAAGATTTTGCCATTTGAGACGGGTAGTGAAATGGTTTTAGAAGTTGATTGGGAGAAAACTGTTTGGAACGAATTGCCCTGGAAGTTTGAAGCAGGTACCCCTAATATTTTGGGGGCCATTGGACTGGCAGCTGCGATCAAATATTTAAAAGGAATTGGGATGAAAACAATTGCCGAACATCAACAAAAAATTACTCAATATACCATTTTCAGGTTGTCAGAATTGCCTGATGTTACTATTTATTCCTGTGATGATTGGCAACTGCAAGCTGGTATTATTGCTTTCAACTTGGCTCATATTCATGCCCATGATGTGGCCTCCATTTTAGATGCAGAAGGTGTGGCCGTGCGTTCTGGCCACCATTGCGCTCAACCTCTCCTTTCTGTCTTGGGCACTGCTGCTGTGGTGAGGGTAAGCCCGTATTTTTATAATGATAAAAGTGATATTGATAGGTTAATTGATGGCTTAAAAGTAGTTAAGCGAACTTTTAAGATTTAATAATGTGTTTATGGATTTATACGGTGAAGTAGTGTTAGACCATTGGCATAATCCTCGCAATGCCACTCCCTTAAAAAATCCTGACTTTGAGGTTCGTGTTTTAAATCAATTATGTGGCGATGAAGTTAAATTGCAGGTTAGGTTGCAAAAATTGGGTCAAAGGGGCAAGGTGATGGTGAGAGAAGTGGCCTGTGTGAGCAATGGTTGTGTTATTTCGCAGGCAGCAGGTTCTATCCTAAGCGAGCAAATTAAAGGTAAAAAACTGGATCAATTAGCTGCTCTGAGCTGGGAAGATTTGGTTAAGTTATTAGGAATTCGGTTATTACCAGCACGGATTAATTGTGTCCTTTTGCCTTGGCGAGCCTTGACTCAATTGTTAAAACAGCTGAAAAATTTAAAGGAAGGCGCCTAATTGACGCCTTCTAACAACTGATTGATAATAGAAGGGAATGGCTGCTTTTAAAGAATGTCGATTATGTCAGGCAGTTTGGGTATCGGCTACCATTTGCTTGCTGGCTGTTGCTGCCAGTTTGTTAGTTAATCACCTTCAGTTCTTGGCTTTCTTAATACTAACAGCAGCTGTTTGGTTGGCCCTTTTTAGCTTGAAAAGAAAGAGACACCACCTAAGACGGTTAAGCAAAGGTCTTTAAGTTGATAATGACTATTTTTTTTGTTAAGCTTTAAGCAGTGAGGAAGTAAGGTGGACTTAGTAGATGATAAACAAACTAGCCAGGATACTGGTAATAGCGGTAATCTTTCACCTTCTATGACCACGGCTGGCAAATTCTCGGTGGGTGAGACGGCAAAGTATAAGGTTAAGGTGGATCAGAACTTGTGTATAGGGGCAGCTTCTTGTGTGGCCTTGGCTCCTAAGATTTTTCAATTAAACCAAGATAATAAGGCTTATGTCGTTGACGCCAACGGTGATACTGAAGATAACTTGTTAGCAGCTGCCAAATCTTGTCCGGTGAACGCAATCATTTTGGAAAATAAGGAGACGGGAACCCAAGAGTATCCTTAAAAAGGCTTAAAAGAAATAGTTATTATGCTATTATGATTAGCAAGCGAAAAAATCAGGTTGTTATCAAACTGGAATTTACCCTCAACTTGGTTCTCTTAATCGCTTGCATTGTCGCCTTAGCCTTATTTGCTTTAATTTTTGATAGTCTTTATCAAGTGAGATTTGAGTTTATTTCGCGGGAATTAGCGAGTCGGCCTTTGGTTACTACCAAGGTCAAAGCAGCCAAAGTTGTCTCCTTTACCTTGGATGCTGAGATTCAAGACTGCTCGACTATTATTTTCTCTTGGCAGCCTGCCAACTCTATCCCGGTAACTTTGAAAGTTTTTGACCAATTGACAAGAAAGCAAATATTAA
>CAZCAY010000030.1:0-7823 GCA_964496955.1 uncultured Gammaproteobacteria bacterium | reverse complement strand
ACCCTGCTGGCAATTATTCCCATCTACTAAATCCATCCAAGCTAGTGGCATGTAGGGAGTTTTGAAGACCTCCTCAAAAGCCGGTTTAGCCACAAAATTATACTTGGCACCGCCACCAGTAATGTTGGCATCAGCCAACATTGCTATAAGCATGATGCGAGGAATAGCCCTAAATGAAATGCCTACTACTCCTGTCTCGCCAGCCAGCAGCTGATCGTAGTTGAACTGAGCCATCACTTTTTCCTTTTGAAAAGGGTGGGTAGCCACATAGTTTCTCAAAGTCTCATCAGCAAACCAAACCCTAGCTCGCTTGTTCACACTGCCAAAATATGCAAAGAATGGTGCTTCTTCCTTATCTGGAATGCGAGTAGTGTGATTGGCAAAGCGATTAGCTTGTTCTAAAATTAGAGGCCAGTTATTTAAAACCAAATCCAAACCCCCGTTTTGGGCAAGCCAAGTATCAAAATGAATATCATCAAGATGATTTGCAGGCTTTAAACCTAAATTTTCCTCAACATACCAAAAAAGAGCCTTTTGGGCTTCTGCCAAAGGCTGCTCTTTTTGACGGTATTCTTCATCCATCTTACTAATAACTTCGGCTAGGCGATGAGAATGCGTGCCATACACACTAAAAAGGTTGCTGCGGTATTTATCAAAATCTATTTCTCTAGTTGACGCCATAAAAGCCGGCACCTGGTCGTTTTTGGTACCGCTAACCAGATGGACATGATAAACACCAGATTCATGAAAAGGATAAGGCAATTCAGCTTTATAAAGGCCAGCTTCTGAGCCAATCACATCACTTACTGCAAAAATTTCCAGCTGACGCCAGCCATAGTTTCTAACCATATAGGCAGCAATTAGTCTTTTCCCCAAAACCAAAGGGGGTTCATTTAAACCTGAAGGTTGCTCACCAAAAACCACTAAATTGTCCTTATCGGTGAGGTTAAGAGAATGGCGCACTTTTGTCCTGAATTCCAAAGCCTCAGGTGTTAACTGCGCAATGGCCTCTTTTCGCTTTAAAGCGATTTCTGCCAAATCAATAGCGCTTCTGACTGGCGAACGAGGTTCAAAATGTTCAGCCAGCCAGTGCTCATTACTGTTTCTCCTAATGCTTTGATATCTTTCTACTCTCATCTAATAATAAAAAACCTCCCATTTCTGGGAGGCCCTTTTCATTCCAATAACTACTTTCTTTACCCAGACCTCCCCTCAAACCAACTGCTAATCAGCAGCCACAGGAGGCCTCCAACAAAAAAGAAAATAATTAAAGTTGAAAAAACAGTCACGACCATTGGTTTATCAAGTCTACCCATTTCTCTTTATCTTGTCAATACATTTGGCAAATTACACTTAGCCCCACCAACCAACAAAATCCTGCGATCGCATAATTTTGTTGGAAAATTGAACCTAAATTTGCTCACCGTAAAGGTATTCCTCAAGCCTTTTATACTCCCAAAGTTCATTATCATCAAACCACATTTTAATTTCTCTTTTGGCATCTTCAGGTGATGAGGAGGCATGAACTAAGTTAAAAATAGCCCTTCCAATAGCGTTGGCTGAAACTGCTGAGTCTAAAGAAAAATCTCCCCTAATAGTGCCAGGCGGCGCATTAGTAGGAACAGTCGGGCCCACAATCATCCTGACATTTTCAATAGCATTGGGCCCTTCCAACACCAAGGCAATAACCGGCCCTGAAGTCAAATAATCAATATTCCACTTCCAAACGAGCTTGCCAATTGCCAAAGGGTCAGCAGTTCCCAAATTACTCATCACATCAATACCATACTTCTCACAATCGGCCAAAGTATTGTTCCCCACTTTCAAATACCATTCCTTAGTCACAGGATAATGCTGTTGGGCAAAATCAGCATCAACTTTTGTCATCTTGCAGCCCACAATTTTTAAGCCCACTTTTTCAAAGCGAGAAATAATCTCCCCAGCAATACCCCGCTTTAGGGCATCAGGCTTAATTAACACTAAAGTTCTCTCCATAATCCTTTTCACTATATCTTAAAAACCAAAAGAAAATCAATTTTTAATTTCCAAGAGTTTCCTAAAACGGTCCTCTTCCCCAAAAGGCCCAATAACTGCTAAATTAAGGCGGCTTGGCTGAAAAATGGCTTTTGCAACAGCCAAAACGTCATCAACGGTTACTTTAGCAGTCTCCTCAATAATCTGCTCGTCAGTATAAATTTTCCCTTCTAAAAGCTCATCAGCGCCATACCTGCTAGCCACAGATTTGGTATCCTCAAATTCCAAAATCAATCTTCCTCTAATGTATTCTTTGGCCTTGGCCAACTCATTATCTGAAACTGGTCGGTCTGCCATTTTAAGAAACTCTTCCAGAATCACTTTAACCGCATCATCAATACGCTTTAAATCAACACCGGCCGCGGCCAATAAAGTGCCGCAATCTAAATAATACTCATCAATTGACCTAATATAATAAGCCAAGCCGCGTCTTTCTCTAACGTTAATGAACAAACGCGAGGACATACCTCCCCCCAAAATTACATTCAAAACCGCTAATTTAAAACGGTCAGGATGGGTTAAGGGAAAAGTGCGCACGCCTAAAATCAAATGGGCTTGGTCTGTTTCTTTATAGTGGACCTTCACATTTGGCTGAACTTGGTTTTCTGAAACCGGCACAAAAGCTGCCACCTCTCCCCTCTGAAGATGGCCAAAATACTTTATCACCAATCCTTGAGCTTTGCTCAAATCAACATCACCAGCCAAAACCACAACCATGTTATTTGGTTTATAACGCTTAGCCATAAAGTCTATAAATTCAGAGCGAGTCAGTTTGGCAATAATTTCCTTGCGCCCTCCAATATCCCAACCCAATGGTTGATCACCATAAAGCAACTGCTTGTAAACGTCATAAATACGCCTGGATGGCGTATCTTCATATAAATTCAATTCCTCTATAATAACCCCTTTTTCTCTTTCCACTTCTTCAGGATCAAACTTAGAATTGCAAAGCATATCAGACAAAACATCCAGGAGTAGTTCCAAGTGGTTAGCCGGCGCCTTAATGTAATAGCCAACTATCTCCTCACCCGTAAAAGCGTTAAACTCCCCACCAATACCATCAATTAAAGAAGAAATTTCAGCAGCTGTTGGCCTCTTGTAAGTGCCTTTAAAAAACATATGCTCTAAAAAATGGGAAATACCATTAATCTGCTTGGTCTCATACCTAGAACCTGCGCCAACCAAAATCATAGCTGTAACGCTTTTAACCGAAGTCATGGGCACGCAAATTAGCCTTAAGCCATTATCCAAAACCTGTCTATGATAGATTAATGGTTTCTCTTTATCTTCCATCACTACTTTTACATTTTAAGAGGAGCAGTTATGCCAAGAATTTCTAAAACCGTTCGTAAAATAATACCAGTTGCTTCAACTAAACGCAATCTAGCCAAGTTAACAGTGCCCCTTTCAACCACCCGGCAGTTTTCGTAAAACTTATGGAATAAATCAGCCACTTCTAAACTGTAATAGGTTAAACGATGAACAGCGTAACTTTCTGCTATTTCCTCAATGATAATGGGTAATTTCACCAAGCCTTTGGCTAAGGCCAGCTCAGCAGAATGAGATAATTTCAAATTTTCTTCAAAGGGTCCCACTTTATATAAACTAGCCTTGTCTAAAATGCTAGCAATTCGGGCATGAGCATACTGCACGTAATAAACTGGGTTTTCCTTAGCCTTTTTCTTAGCCAAAGATAAATCAAGCTCAAGATGAGTACCGGCATCATGCATTAGCATAAAAAAGCGAAAGGCATCCTTGCCAATTGCCTTTAAAACTTCAGCTGCCGTCACAATTGTCCCCACCCTCTTGGCCATCTTAATTTTCTTCTTTCCTTCCTTTAAGAACACATGTTGGTATAAGACAAACTTCAGCTTGTCAGGGTCAAAACCCAAAGCCGCCACTGCCGCTTTCATTCTGGCCACATGCCCGTGGTGACCAGCGCCTAAAACATCAATGACTAAAGCCGGCTGGCTTTTAAATTTTTCATTGTGGTAAGCAATATCATTAGCAAAATAGGTTAGCTCCCCATTACTTTTAACCAAAACCGAATCTTTATCAAGCAAAAATTCAGGCTTGTTTGTTGGCGCAAACCAGGTTGCTCCTTCCTTTTGCCTAACCAAATGGCGCTTTTGAAGCTTAGCAATAACTTGAGAGGTGCTTTTGCTGGCAAAATCCGATTCAAAGTAGACTTGGTCGTATTTAATGCCCATCGCTTTCAAATCAGCCAAAATTTGGTGGAGCTGAATATCAACACCTGTTTGGGCCATTAATCTTGCTAAATCTGGTAATGCCATTTGGACAAGGTCTTCCAATTTGTGCTTTTCTAAAAGCTTGCTTTTGACCTTTTTGGCCAAATCCAGCATATATTTGCCCTTGTACTCCAGCTCACCATCCACTCTAGATTCGGCCAATTTCTGAGAAAAAAAGGCACTACCAAAAGCAAACCAAACAAGAGCATAGCCAAATTTAGTCACCTGCCCACCAACATCATTAACAAAAAACTCCCTTAAAACTTGATAACCTGAATATGTCAAAACATTACTTAAAACATCACCAATAGGGCCGCCTCTCGCGTTGCCAATATGCAAAGGTCCTGTTGGATTAGCAGAGACAAACTCAACCCTTACCAATTGACCTTGACCTTTGGTGCTAGCTGCATATTTTTGTTTATTAGCAATAATCTCATTGACCTCATTAACCAAAAATTCCGGGGCTAAAAAGAAGTTGATAAAACCACCCATAGCTTCAATCTTGGCAAAATAAGTAGTTGGCTCTCTTTTCAGTTTATTGATAAGTTCTCCAACCAGCCAATTAGCAATCTCTTGTGGCGACTGCCATAATTTTCGCTGGTTACTTTTAGATTGTTCTAACAACATCTCTTTTGTTTTATCATCTTTCAGTTGGGAAAAAAGCTTGAATGCTAAATTCGTGCTCAAATCACCCAGTTTAGTTTCTTGAGGAATATTAACTTCAACCTCTACTGGCTGAAAACCGGCTTGGCGGCACACTTCTGAAAGCCAATCGGCAAGGGCAACTTTAATATTCATAACCTATGCCTTATCTTAACAGCAGAAGCTGACAAAGTCTACCTAATACCCATTGCTGAGCCATCAGTGATTATCTCAATGTTACCTTCTCTATCTGTTCGCAAGATCCGCGCTCCATGGGTAGTCAAAAAGTTTATAACCTCACTATGGGGATGACCATAACGATTATCTTTTCCCACAGAAATGATGGCTAACTTTGGGGCAATATTACGCCAAAAATTAGCAGAAAGGGAGTTCCTAGATCCGTGATGGGGTACTTTAAACACAGGGCAAAAAGTAATTTGCTCTGTTTGTGATATCGTTTCAAAAACTTCAGCAGGCGCATCGCCTGTTAATAAGGCGCAAAACTGCCCAAATTGAACTTTTAAAATGACAGAACTTGCATTTAAATCTGACGGCTGGCCAAAAGGAAACTCGCCATCAATTGGCCATTCAACTAAGGCATTAGCCCCACTGCCCAAATCAATTAAATCCCCTTTCTTAACAAATCTCATAATTGCTTCTTTTTGAGATATCTTCTGTTGCCAAACTTGAAACTCCGGCGTGTCATTAGTCGCTTTGGTAGTTAAAATGGCCCCCACTTGATAGCGCCTCAAAACCTCAATTAAGCCTGTTAAGTGGTCAGCTTGAGGATGGGTTAACACCACCAGTTCTATTTCCCGATCCCAAAACGGCATTTTTCTACCCAAACATGACAAAACCTTATTATTAGGCCCTCCATCTATTAAGACTTGGCTCCCTTTAGGGGTGGTTAACAAAATGGCATCACCCTGCCCCACATCACAAAAGACCAAATGCAATTTGCCATCAGGTTTTAAGGTAAAAATTAAGAGGCTAAGGGCAAAAATTAAAAAAACTACACCTGCTAAGATTTGGAAAAGCCTGCTTTTTGCGCCCATCTGACACAACTAAACAATAACAAATAGTATCCTAATATAACAATTGGCGGCAAGTAGCCAAGGCTAATTTGGGCAAATGGAAGTCTGGCAAAAGCCGTAGCTATTAAGATCAAATAATCAATTAAGGGAAAGGCAATTAAGGCAATAACTTTGGCCAATATTGGCCAAAGCCAACCAACTG
Organism: uncultured Gammaproteobacteria bacterium; assembly: GCA_964496955.1. GTDB lineage: Bacteria > Patescibacteriota > Microgenomatia > Curtissbacterales > CAZCAY01 > CAZCAY01. The sequence goes on along the minus strand of CAZCAY010000030.1, from coordinate 1,662 downwards.
CCAAAATCACAAAACCCAAAACCATTAAAGGCAAAACAGTAAAGCTGACCAATAAATTCGCCAAAATGGCAACCACTGACAATTGGCCAAAGGCGCTTAACAAAATAGGGGCAGTCATTAGCCAGGCAGCCAATGAGACTGCTACTGACTCTCCTAAAAAATTAGGTAGTTTGACCAATGTCTTAATTAAAGGAGCTATCACCAAAATGCCCAAAGTGGCTGCAAAAGAAAGCAAAAAAGAAAGATTAAAGATCATTTGCGGTTTTAAAAGAATCATTATGACCGCTGACCAAACTAAGAAAAGCAAGCCTGTGGTTTGCCGCCCTAAAAATTGACCAAAATAAGAAAATGCTGCCATTAAACTTGCTCTCACCACAGGTGGTTCGGCACCTGCCAAAATAGTATAGACTGCTATTGTCAAAAGGCTTACTACCAGAGCAAATTGCCGTTTGATAAAGCCAGCTAAGAGTAAAACAAAGCCAGCCAAAAGTGTAATATTCTGACCAGAAACGACCACTAAATGAAGAAGGCCTGATCTCCTCAAGACTTCGACAAAGTCAGCAGGAATCCGGTCAATGCCTAAAACCATGCCTGCTAAAGTGGAGGCGGCCGGCTCCGGCAAGCTTTGGGCAAATATATCAAAAGATTTATTTCTAAATCTAAATATAGCAAAGGTGAGGTTGTTCTCTGGAGACACTGGCTCTAATATCATCACCCTAGGAAAGGCCATTATTCCATCTGTCACTTCTCCCTCCAACCTAACCCTATCTCCAAAATGAAGCTCAGGATAAAGCTTGGTAATGACCATAACTCGCTCTAAACGGAAGGTTTGGGTAGCTGTTGTTCTTTTAGGTTCGGTTTTAAGGACGGTTTCAATAACGAGATGGCCTGAAGGGAGAGAGGTTTTTAATGCAGGCCCAATCCTAATCAGCCATCCAGACAAAAGGATCAAGGTTAAAATCAACCAGAATGGCCATTTGGAGCCCATTTAGTAAACTGTCACTTTATCTTTTATTTTGTCATAAACGCTCTTACCCACAATCTTGCGGGTTAAGAGTTCTTCAATTGAAGTATAAGGTCTGCCTTCAATGATTTTATTGGCAGTAACCGGACCAACGCCTGGCAAACTTTCCAGTTCCTTTTGGCTTGCGAAATTTAGATTAACAGCCTGACTACCAATCACTTGAGAATGATTACCAGTCATATTAGGAACCCCAGTTTGGCCCACTTTGGGAAGATAAATTTTGGCACCATCAACAATTTTGGCAGCTAAATTCAGGTTTTTGGCCAACCACTCCTTATCAGCATTGTCAGCCAAACCACCAGCTGCCTCAATAGCCTCCCCCACTCGGCTGCCTGCTGGCAATTTATAAACCCCGGGCCTTTTAACCGCTCCTGCCACATCCACCACCACTTCACCTTGATTATCTTGAGAAGTTGTTACCTGACTGGCTGGGATAATTTTAATTTCAGAGTTTTTTTGATGGGTATCAACCATCCATAACAAACCACCTATTATAATTAAAAAGAGGCCAACTCCCCCAACTATTACTTCCAGTTTATAGTTTTGAAGCCACTGTTTAAGTGATTCCATGACAAAAATAATTAACATCTTAAAAGATGCTTTTGTCAACTAGAAAATTTGATTACCTTTGATACTTT
>CAZCAY010000029.1:7791-8220 GCA_964496955.1 uncultured Gammaproteobacteria bacterium | reverse complement strand
TAAAGTAAACCCTTTTGGCCTTGAGATTTTGGGCTAGGACCACAGCTTGTTCGATATTAAGGTGAGACTTAGTTTGGCCAATTTGAGTTAAGCTTGAACCGTCTAGGATAAGCAAATGGGCGTCTTTCACATATGATTGGGAGCTTTTGGGCAATTTTGCTAAATCTGGTATGTAGATTAAAAATTTACCTGTTGTTCTTATCTTCACCCCATAGGTTGGTTGTTTAACATGCTCTACAGGAAAAAAGACAATTTTGTATTTGCCAACATTGACTGTCTCTGCCTCTTTGACAGGGATGAGTTTGAGGGGTGTTAGGTTATACTCAAACTTTTTTTTAATTTGGTTGATAACAGCTTGAGGGGTGAAAATTTTTAAGTTCGCTTGGCGGTTGTAAATATGTCCCAAGTCATGGATGCCAAGAATGTGGT
>CAZCAY010000029.1:0-7738 GCA_964496955.1 uncultured Gammaproteobacteria bacterium | reverse complement strand
GTCAATTAACTGGGAGTAAATATCAGGACCAGCGTCAATGAGAATGGTGTTATCTATTAATAAGGCGGAGCGTTTCCTTTTATCTTTGAGGTTCGGCGAGGTGCAAATAGGACATTGACAGCCTAGACGGGGTAGAGGCCAAGCGGCAGCTGTTCCAAGAAATTTAATAGTCATGCGAATCTAGTTTTAAGAATTTAGGCAATGGTTGACATTCAGGTAAAGGAAATTTCAAAGGGATAATATCCTTTTTAAGTTCTGCTTCTTCCTCAAACATGTTTGAAAGAACCGTGTAAAAAACGGGCAGGTTTTGGGGGTTGCGAATAGCATGGGCTACGCGGTGTTTGACCAGGAAGCCGAATCTAATGTTGGTAAAACGTTCGGGAGCAATCACAGCTATGGTTTTGCCTGTATCTATCTCATGAAAATAAAGTTCAAGTTCACCAAGAGGGTAAATAATCTCCATTTTTTGCTGGTGGTAATGAAAGCCGGCTGTCCCAAGGGGGTCTAAGCGCATTTGGTAGACGTCTTTCAGTTGAAAATCTTGAGTAATTTCTAGTGACCGAGGCGCCAAGGCTGTAAGATCTCTTTCTGGTTTGCTTAATCTGATTTGCTTGGCTATTAGCTTAAAAGGTCCCTCGTCTTTGACGATTTCAAATTTCGGGTCAAAGTCCTCAGGCCGCAAATTACCCAATAATTCTCTTTCTGGTATCATTTAACTTAAGTTTAGTGGGCAAGAGAGGAGTTGAACCTCCACGGGTGTTACCCCACACGGTCCTAAACCGTGCGCGTCTGCCAATTCCGCCACTTGCCCATTACAGTAGTCAATTTTAACACCGCTTAGCGTGTCTGTCGAGCACGTTTTAGAGCCGCAAAATGGGCTTGCCACTCTAAGTTGTCATCAAGAACATCCAAAAATATTTGGGGATAGCGCCTTTTGAGCGCTAAATAGATTAGCCAGTCGGCAAAATGGGGATTTTTGGGCAAAAACGAACCGTGAAGGTAACAACCATAAATATTTTCCCAATAAGCTCCTTCAGTGCCATCATTGCCATTGTTCCCACGACCGATAATCACTTTGCCTAAACTATTAACACCTTCATTCAGGATAGTTTGCCCTGAATGATTTTCAAAACCTACTAAGTGCTCAAGGTGTTCTGGTGGCCGCCAAGTGTAAATCTGGGCGATTTTTTGTAGTAATTGGGGATTAAGTTTAACGACAACATTACCAATCATTCTTTTATCTGAGGCTATTGTTTCCATATTGAGAAGACCTACCCCATCTAATTTAGGTCCTAATTTAGGTTGATAATAGTTGCCAAGCAGCTGATAACCGCCACAAATGGCTAAAATCACTGCTCCTTTTTGGGCAGCTGCTTTTAACTTTTGGCCATTATGCAATTTTAAATCTTTACTGACTCTGGCTTGTTGTTGGTCCTGACCGCCACCGAAGAAATACAAATCGTATTTATCAGGGTCAATGGAACCCCCAATGGTTACTTGGTCAATTGTCACTTTGATATTTCTCCACAAACAGCGGTTCCTAAGGCAAATAATATTGCCATCATCCCCATAGGTGTTCATTAAATCTGCATATAGATGGCAGATGTGAAGTTCCATTGATTAGTCCTCCCAAAAATGGCCGGTTTTACTCACTTTGGCTAGTTTTTTCCTAATCTCAAGCATGGCTGTATATGTGGGTAGGATATAAACCGTTTGGTTCTCACCGGCGGCTATAAAAAGTTCAGTTAAAGCTTCATTCAAACCTTGTTTGATGATAACGTCACTAACCCCAGCATATTTCAATCGTAAGCCTAAATCGTAAGCTCTGGTTCCAGCGGCAATAACCTTATCGGTTTTATCAGCCATTTTTTCAAAGTCCACATCCCAAAGCCAAGACACATCCCGTCCGTCTGCGAGAAGATCGTTAACAGCAATCAGAAGAGATTTTTTGTTAACTTCAGCAAAAAGGGTTCTAATGACTTCATTAAAGCCAGTTGGGTTTTTGACTAAAAACATTATTACTTTACGGTGGTCTATGTTCAACTCTTCTACCCGCCCAAAAGCCGCCTTAAACGATTCGAGGGATTTTTTAATGGTTTGATGGTCAATGGAAAGCAAATAAGCGGCGCTGGCAGCGGCTAAAGCGTTGTAAATATTGTAGAGACCTGGTATGCCAAAATTGATTGGCAGGAGTTGGTTTTTAAGGTGAAGATTGAATTGGCTACCAGATAAACCCATAAGATTAATACTATCGGATATAAAGGTTACTTGAGGCCTTTTTTGCCCACAATTTTTGCAGGTGTAATGGCCTAAATGAGAAATATAAACAAGCTCGTAGTCAAGAGGGGTTGCGCACCAGCTGCAGTATTTAGAGTCAGCAAAACGGGAAAGTTTGTTATCCCCCACCCTTTTATCGTCAATGCCGTAATAGAAGACTGAAGCATTAGTGCTTTTAACAAGAGCAGCAATGGCCGGATCATCAGCATTGAGGAGCAGGATACTGTTTTTAGGGAGGCCACTAACTGCCTTTTGCCATTTTTGATAAATAGTGTCAATTTCACCGTATCTGTCCAGTTGATCGCGGAAGAGGTTGGTTATGATAATAACAGCTGGAGTGGTTCGCTCGATTAAGAGTGGTAAGGTCGCTTCATCTGTTTCAAAAAGAGCAATTTGGGCATCAATTTTGCCATTAAAAGTGCTTTTTTGGACAAGAGTTGCGGCAATGCCCCTTAATAAGTTGGAGCCAGCGCGGTTGTGGATAAATTTAATATGAGCATTGCTCAAAATAGTGGCTAATATTCGAGCCGTGGTTGTTTTGCCGTTGGTACCTGAAATAATGACCACTCCTTTGGGTAGTTGGCTAGTTAATGACTTTATAATTTTGGGGTCAATTGTCAGGCTAATAATGCCTGGCAGGGCAGTACCGCCCCCTTTTTTGCTAAGTTTAATGATTTGACTGGTTAATTTGGCAAGAATAATTGCCACAATTTGTCTTAATTTTTCCATTTATTACAGGATAATCCAAATTTAGAAAATTTATTTATCTAAAATTTAAGTTATACCCTCTTGACAATTTCTATAAGTCTTGCTATATTTTAGAGCAGATCCTGAAGTGTGTTAGTTGGCATACTTCGGGATTTTTTTTGGTTATTCCATTAAGGCCATAAACTCCCCAACATCTTTGGCCCAGGCGCCTCCTTTAGCCAAAGATGCGGGGGTATATTTAGTCATGATTTGCTCAGGCGTGGTCAAACCTTTATCTAAGTATTCTTCTCTTAATCCTTTTGCAACGGTTTCAATAGCTTCTTCCCAGCTTGAGAATCGCTTGGTGTATTTTTCATGAATAGCCCACCCAAAGGGATTGTAAGAATTTTCGGGAATGACCCGCCCACCACCTGACTCTTTTAAGGCGATAGCAGGCAAAAGTCGGAAATCTAACCCGTATTTATCAGATGTTTGGACAAAGAATTCAGCATAGTCTGCCAGCGGTGATTTGTACAATTGGAAGATGTTTTTAATAATGAGAGACCGAGCGTCGTTGGCTTCAATAGCTTGAGCCATACTGCTCAATTGGTTAGGTAAAGCCGCAAACATCTTGTAGGGGTTATCTTGTTCTGTTAGGAAAACTGCAGATGATTTGACAGCTGCACCAAAGTGTTTTGTCTTTACCATTTGGTGGAGAAGGAAAACAGAGGCTAATAAGGTAATCGGGGTAATAACTACCCACAGCCCGGTAATGATCACTTTTTTCATTACTCTCCCCTATTATATACATTTTATTGTCAAATCATAAAGTTTGAACTTGGATTGCCGATTTGCTAGAATTGAGACGCTTAGCGCCGCGGTGGCGGAATTGGAAGACGCGCTACGTTCAGGGCGTAGTCCGAGCAATCGGGTAGAGGTTCAAGTCCTCTCCGCGGCACTCCGTTAGCCCTCGTGGCGGAATTGGCATACGCGCAAGCTTGAGGAGCTTGGCCGGTTTTTCGGCGTGTGGGTTCGAGTCCCACCGAGGGCACTTTTTATCAAAGTGACGCCATATATTCAGTCTTTAAGGTTTGGCATTGGTGCTTTATAATATTTTAAATATTAAGAAGAAGGACGAATAGCTCAGAGGTCTAGAGCGCCTCGTTTACACCGAGGAGGTCGTAGGTTCAAATCCTACTTCGTCCACAATTATATTGTTTTTAAGTTTGAAAAAATTGCCGGGATAGCGTAGGTAGTCATTGCGCGTTGCTCTGAAAAAGCAAAGGCCCCAGTGCAACTCTGGGTCCCGGCACTTGGTTTAAGCGATAGTTAATTTAATTTTGGATAATTTGCAATTTTCTGAAGAAAATGCCAAAATTTTTCTTAAAAGTTGGGTTAAAGACGCGGGTGTAGTTCAGGAGTAGAACGTCACATTGCCAATGTGAAGGTCGTGGGTGCGAATCCCATCACCCGCTCAAAGGGCCAAGTTAGCCACTTTTTCTAAGAGTTTAAGGCAACTTGGCCCTTTATAAATGCGCCTTAGAAAGTTGTTTTTGCTGACCACTTTAGTCTTAGGGACATTGGTTGGGGGAATAACCGCCGTTAACTTGCTAAGGAGCAAGGGCACTCCTATCCCTAAAGAAAAGGTTGCCTACGGTTTTAGTTTTAGCCCCCAGATTTTTAATTCAGTAGGTCTGAACTGGCAGGAGAGCTATGTGAGGCTACTTGACGAGTTTAACTGGCAATGGGTTAGAATCAGCTTTTACTGGAATCAGATGATAGATGAAAATGGCAAGCTGAACCTTGCTGATTTGTGGTTTCAGATAAATGAGGCTCATAAAAGAGGGGTTAAAGTTGTGTTGGTAGTAGGTGCTAAAGCGCCTTTTCATCCAGAAGTTTATGTGCCCGAGTCTTTAACTCAAAAGTTTAGGTTTGGTGGAATAATCACAGCCCAATCGGAAACAGGCCAGGCGTTACTGAACGTTGAAAAAAAATTAATACCAATAATAGCCACATCTTCTGCTATCACCTATTGGCAAGTGGAAAACGAACCTTTTGCTGGTCCTGTCAATAACTGGCGGGTGGATAAAAGCCTTTTGGAAGAGGAGTTAAGGCTCATCCGTGAGCTGGATTTGGAAAAACGGCCTGTGATTTTAACTCATCCTTCCCCCTACCCCTTTGACAAGGATTGGCAATATTTAGTGGATCTCTTGGAGGCGGGAGATATTCTGGCTGTTAATTATTTTCCAAAGACCAGAACGCCTGATATTATCAATCTTAATTTATGGGGTAAGAATTTAAGATTGGCCTGGCCGGCTTGGATTAATATTCCCGTCTATATTTGGGGACCTTTTTCACCAGACTTTGCGAAAACCGCCCGTTTTGTCCAAAAGCAAGGTAAAAGTTTATGGATTATGGAAATGCAGGCCGAACCATACTTAACTAATTTTGCGCAAGTTAAGGGTAAAATCTTTGTCTTTCAACCGAAAGACATTATTAAAAGCGACCTGCAAATTAGGAAATATCAAATTGAGAATATTGGTTTGTGGGGTGCTCATTGGTGGTTGCTGGCAGAACAACAGGACGATCAACGCTGGTTAGAAGCCGTAGGCCAAGTGGTTGGTAAAAGGCTTTAAACTAGCTCATATTTTTAGTAAAATAGAATCACTTTAATGCCGGGTCGTCTAACGGTAGGACAACCGCCTTTGGAGCGGTTTATCTAGGTTCGAATCCTAGCCCGGCAGCTATTTTCTATTCCTTGTAACGATGATTGCCAGTTGATTCATCTATCCCGATTGCTTTAACTAATAAAAATGGCTCTTTTTTTAATTCTCTTAGCTACAATTTTAATTAGCTCGCTTTCTCTAGGAGGCGGCCTGTTGTTTATTTTTAAAAAAGGCTTGGCTGACAGGTTTGCTATCCACCTTTTAAGTTTTGCGGCGGGCACTTTGCTGGCAGTGGCTCTTCTTGATTTATTACCAGAAGCTGTAGAATTGTCAAATAATGCTGAGTTAACTTATATTGGGGTTATTATTGGGGTGACTCTCTTCTTTTTTGCCGAGCGTTATTTGTTGTGGTTTCATCATCATGACGAACTCCATGGGCTAAGACCAGTTGGCTTTTTAGTTCTTGTTGGTGATAGTATTCATAATTTAGTTGATGGAGTAGCCATTGGTATTACTTTTCTTCTGTCCCCATCACTAGGGCTTTTAACCTCTTTAGCTGTCATTGCCCACGAGATTCCCCAAGAGCTTGCTGATTTGGCGGTTTTATTAAAAAGCGGCTTTACTCCCCAAAAGGCCTTGATCTATAATTTTATTTCAGGGGCGTCTGCTATTTTAGGGGGGTTGGCAGCTTTGGGTTTTGCAGGAAAAATCCAAAGTGTTACTCCCCAGCTTTTAGCTTTTACAGCGGGTATGTTCATTTATATTGCTGCCTCTGATTTAATACCAGAACTCCATTTACAGTTTTTAAGAGACCGCCGTTGGCATCAAGCCACCTTATTCTTAATGGGTATGGCTGTCGTTTGGATTTTAGGTAGATTAATTATAGTTTGATAAGAGATGAAATTCGCCAAACTACTCTTATTTATTTTGATTGTGATAGCTCTTGGTGTCTCTTTATTGGCCTATGAATTTAATAAGCCTGTTTCTGATAAATTGCTGTCCCCCTTGTCTTTAGCAAGCAATACAACAGGTGGAATTTTATCTGCCCAAGTTTTCACAGAAAGTTCAAATATTTGGCAACCACCTGAGGCGGTGGTTCTTAATTCACCATTGCCTCCACCTCAAATTTCAGCTAGGAGTGCTCTTGTTGTTGATTTGACTACTAATCAAACCCTTTATGCCAAAGACATCCGCAGCCGCCAACCGGTGGCCTCTCTGGTTAAAATTATGACAGCCATCATAGCCCTTGAGAGAAAGAATTTGAAGGACGTGTTTGCCGTTAGCGAACGAGCTGCTGCTATTGGTGAAGATTCTATGGGTGTGTCTGCCGGTGAGAAATATACCTTAGAACAACTGCTTTATGGTTTATTGCTACCATCTGGCAATGATGCGGCCGAAGTCATTGCAGAAAATGTGGCTGGTTCCACTGAAGCCTTTGTCCAGTTAATGAATGAAAAAGCCAAAGTTTTAGGAGCTAATGACACCAAATTCATTAACCCTTCAGGCTTGCAAGAAGATGGTTGGGAGCAGTACTCTACTGTTTACGATTTGGCTATTATTAGCCGGTATGCATGGAAGAATTTTCCAGTTTTTAGAAGAATTGTTGGTACTAGGTTTTATGAAATTCCCTACAGCCCAGATCATAAGTATTTGTATTTAGAAAACCAAACTAATCTTCTTACCACTTACCCTGGTGTTAAGGGTATTAAGCCAGGCTACACACCAGAAGCAGGTTTGTGCTTGGTAACTTTAGCGGAAAACGGTGGCTATCAAATTTTGGCAATTATTATAGGCAGTAATGATAGGCGGAGTGAGATGAAGCAGCTTTTAGATACACCTTTGCTACTTTGGGAATCCCTGTGTTCTAGAATTGGATTTTTGACTTATTTTAGGGTACAATGTTAACTTGCAAGAACCATTTTTAGGCCGGGTGCTGGAATTGGTAGACAGGCTCGACTTAAAATCGAGTGAAGTTAACACTTCGTGAGGGTTCGAGTCCCTCCCCGGCCACCATATTGAATTAGCCGCCTCGCTCGAGGCTTCGCCCCTTGCTTCGGCGGGCAGTTTTGCGAGAAAATCAAAGGGCTTTTTGAAATCAATTGAAAGTT
>CAZCAY010000028.1:0-8290 GCA_964496955.1 uncultured Gammaproteobacteria bacterium | reverse complement strand
CTGAAGGTTTTAAAAGATATGCCTGCTTTAAAGTCTGTGACGATGTCGGAATTTGCAAAACAATTTGCAGCAGTTTATCCTCAATTTCCCCAGCAAGTTATTCTTGAAAACGAAGGTTCTATGTGGGTAATGACCCCATTTTATAGGGAAAACAAAAAACTTGGTGATTTTATCCCATACAATCAAGAAGTCAGTTTTTCAGACTGGTTTGTAGCAGATAAAAGCGACTTTTTGGATCGGCGATTGGGAGAGAGCAATGATTATCAACCTCTCCCTTTTATACCTTATTTTTTGATTGGGGTTATTCTCACAGGCGCGTTTGCCTTTAGAAAGTTGACCCAAGTGTGGTTGGTGAGTATGCTTTTTTCGTTTTCAGCTTTTGGGTTGATATTCAAATCACATTCTCAATATGGTTGGCAGATTTTTTATGGTCCCAGGTTGCCATATCTAGAACTTTACCAAGTGTTGCTCATTTTAGCACCTTTTTTGTTCTTTTTTGTGTTATACCAGCTTAAAAGCCTTAAGTTATTGACCAAATCTCACTTTCTTTGGCTATTCCCGTTATCTTTTGGATTTGATTTTATTCTTCAACATTTGAGAGCTACCTTGATTTTGAATAATTATTATTTTGGGGTAATGCTTAATCCTCTAAAATTCTTGGGTATTAGTTTTTCTTATCCTTTAAAGTTAAACTTGATTTACCAAGATTTTCCTGCCCACTACGCCACAGCCTTTTTGAAATTTGATTTCACAAAGATTTGGGATAATTTATATCTATCGCTTTTAATTTACCCTTTAATTCACATCATTTTGGCTATTCTTTTAGGATATTTGATGTTGAAACTACCCACTTATGGGAAAATAGTTTTTTGGGGAGTGATGGGAATCTTATTTTCTTTGTACCTGTTATCCTTATTTCAAGCTGATCCTAGGATAGTTGTGCCTTTATTTTCAAGCCATTAAAAATATAGCTATCTTGAGAGGGTCATGGGGCGTTGTGATAGACTAGTTATAGAGAAATGAAGGTAGTTAAGTTTCGCGATCTAAAGTATATTCCTGCTTCTCATGAGGATCCAAAATTACCGGGGGCGGTTAAGAAAATTCTTTTTAAGGAAAGCGATTTTATAAAAGGCCATCTCCAAATGATTAATTGGGCCAAGGTGCCAGTTAAGAGAGCTTTTGTTCCCCATTATCACGAGGATATGGAAGAGGTTTTTATTATTATTAAAGGTAGAGGGAAAATGACAGTTGATAATCAGATGGTTGATTTGGTTAAGGGTGATGCTGTTTTAGTACCGGTTGGGGCTGTTCATAGTTTAGCTAACTTAGGCAAAAGCGATTTGGAGTACTTAGCCATTGGTGTGTCTCTTCAAAAAGGAGGTCGCACCATTGTGGTTGAATAAAAGATGGCTATGTTTTTTTCTTCAATGAAAACCCGCACGAAATTGTTTTTGGTTTATTTAACAGCTTTAGGCTTCATTTTGGTTTTGATAGTTTTGACTTATGTTCAGTGGTTTAACTCTCAAAAGTTGGCTGTTTACGAGACTAATAGTTATGCCGCTTCCTATTTAGCTCACCTTCTAGAAACCGAGATGAGAAATAACCCTGAAGAGGATGTGACTGCCATTCTGGTGAAGGTTTTGCCTCATTTTAAATTACCTGCAGGGGCTAATTTGGTTATTAAGGATAATCAAGGGCAGATTTTTCTGTCGACGTTAGAAGGGGAATCTCAAAAGCTTATTGTTGCTAAAGCTAATGTTGGTGAAATTGGGCAAGTGGAGGTTGTCACCCCATACCGTTTTTCCTTTCAGTCTATTTATCAGACTATAGCTTACCAATTACCGTTATTGGTAATTTTGGTTACCGTTATTGCAGTTGTAGTGCCATTTCTTTTTTACAGATGGATTATTGCGCCTATTGTTTATTTAACGGAGGTGACCAAGAAGATCACTAGTGGGCAGTTGGATGTACCAATAGTGACCAGAAGCCGGGGGGTTTTAGGAAGGTTAACGGAGAACTTGAATATTATGAGGCTTGAGATTAAAAGGAGAATTGATGAGTTGACGAAAGCTAGAATGGAGGCTGAAATAGCCAGACAAAAAGATGAAGCTATTTTGGCAGGTATTAGCGATGGTGTTTTTGCTATTGATCAAAATGAGAGGATTTTTTTGTTCAATGAAATGGCCGAAACTATTACCGGCTATAAGCGCGGCGAAGTTTTGGGTAAGAAGTACAAGCAAGTGCTTAAACTTGGCTTTGAAGAGGATTTGACTCCTAATTATCGTTTTATTGAACGAGCTTTAAGGACAGGGGAGATTACTAAAATGCAAAATCATTCCGTTTTAATTGGTAAGAATGTCAAGCCAGTTGCTGTTGAGTTGAGCGCTTCACCTATTAAAGACCAAGAGGGGAAAATTACAGGCGCAATTGTGGTCTTTAGAGATGTAACTACCGAACGCCAATTGGAAAATCTTAAAGATGACTTTTTCCGAATCAGTTCTCATGAGTTGAAAACGCCTATGAGTGTGATTAAAGGTTATGTAGATATGATTTTAGATGGCGATGCTGGTGAGATCCCGCCGCGAGCTAGGGAGTATTTAAATGATATTTTACCCGTTATCCAGCGCCAGTTAGCGTTAGTAGATGATTTATTGCGAGTTTCCCAGTTCGAAGCTAGTAGGATTCCCTTTGACCTAAAACCGGTTGTGCTAACCGATTTGGTTAAAGCTGTTGTGAAGGAAGTGACACCAGCTGCTGCTGAAAAAGGTTTGACTATTACTTTGGATGCCACTTTTGATAGAAAATGGCCTCTTGTTCAGGCAGACCCTGATAAGGTCCGCTTGATTTTGAATAATTTGCTTGGTAACGCGATTAAATTTACGCAAAAGGGTGGTATTAGTGTTAGAATTGCCAAGAGAGAAGATCAAATAGCAGTGTACATTACCGATACGGGTTGTGGTATTCCCAAAGATATGCGCAATTATTTATTTAGACGCTTCAGTCAGGTGGGCACTGTTTTAAAAAGGAGATCAGGGGGTACTGGTTTAGGGCTTTTTATTGCCCGTTTTGTTGCTCAAAAAATGGGTGGTGAGGCATGGCTGGAGGATTCAGAGGTTGATAAAGGCTCAACTTTTGCCTTTTCATTGCCAATAGTAGGCAGTGAAGAAGCGGTTGCTGCCAAATCCCAAATTGAGAAGGAAGCGGAGGCTAGATCGAAATTGGAGGCTTTGTCCGTTAGAACCGGTTCCTTGAGACCACCTGCTAAATCATGATATGATCATAAAAGAGAGGTCTTTATGAAAATTTTAGTTGCCGAAGATGATCCTATGGTCATGAAACTTTATAAGGCTAAACTCGAGCTTGAGGGCTTTGAAGTGATTGAGGCGAGTGATGGCCGTGATGCTTTGGACAAACTTAAACTCAAGCCTGATCTGATTTTGTTGGATTTGATGATGCCAATAATGGATGGCTTTGAATTTTTGGAAAATATTAAGGATAATAAGGATTATCAAAAAATACCAGTCATTGTCTTGTCAATTCTTGGTCAGGACGTTGATGTCCAAAGAGCTAAGGAATTAGGGGCGGTTGATTATTTAGTTAAATCGGAAATGACTCCTAAACAGGTAGTGGAAAAGATTAGGCAGTATTTACCTAGTTAAAAAGTTGTGGATGATTATAAACTTGCCCAAATTTGCCAATCTTCAAATTTAATAAGTGATTCTGACCTTAAAAAAGCTCAGGCTTTAGCTAAAGCGAAAAAGATTTCCCTTTATAGGGCGATTTTAGAAGAGGCCTTAATTGATGATGAAACCTTAGGTCGGCTTGCTGCTGATTTTTACAATGTCCCTTTTGTAAGGTTGGCCAAAACTTCTGTTCAACCATCGGCTATTAAATTAATTCCAGAAGTTGTGGCCAAGAAACACCATGTAGTTGCTTTTAGTCAGGATAAAAATGGCTTGAAGGTAGCAACAAGCGAACCTCATAATTGGGAAATTATTGAATTTTTGAGAAAGAAAATTGGGGAAGAGATTCAAGTTTATTTTGCCACAGAGCAGGATATTGAGGAAACGATTAACCTTTACCAGCAAGACTTAAAAGCCAGTTTTGAGCAAATTCTTGCTGGGGGTGTTACGAAATTTGGTAAGACCGGTGATGAATCTCCTGTTATTAAATTAGTTGATGCGTTAATTATTTATGCCTATAGGAATAGGGCTTCTGATATCCACATTGAACCAACCGATGCTGATACTCAAATTCGTTTGAGAATTGATGGGGTATTGCACGATGTGGTTACTATACCTAAGAATTTACACGATTCAGTGGTAAGTCGGATCAAAGTGTTGTCTAAGTTAAGAACGGATGAGCATTTGTCTGCTCAGGATGGAAAAATGCGGTTTACTGTTGATAATGAGGACTTTGACATTAGGGTATCAATTGTGCCTGTTGTGGAAGGCGAAAAAGTAGTTTTGCGGCTTTTGTCAGAAAGAGCCAGGCAGTTTACTTTGGAAAATTTGGGAATTGGCGAGGTTGATCTAGAAAAATTAAAAGCAGCCATTGCCAAACCTTACGGAGTTGTGCTTGCCACAGGACCGACTGGTTGTGGTAAAACAACCACGATTTACGCTTTAGTGAAAGTTTTAAATACCCGCGATAAAAACATTGCTACCATTGAAGATCCAGTTGAGTATGATATTGAGGGAGTCAATCAAATTCAGGTTAATCCCAAAACCAATTTAACTTTTGCTGAAGGTTTGCGTTCTATTTTGCGTCAAGATCCAGATGTGATTTTTGTGGGAGAAATTCGAGATCAGGAAACAGCTAAAATTGCAATCAATGCAGCCATGACTGGTCATTTGGTTTTATCTACTGTCCATACCAATGATGCTGCCACTACATTGCCTAGATTATTAGATTTGGGCGTTGAGCCATTTTTAGTGGCGTCTACTGTCAATGTGATTTGCGCCCAGCGGTTGGTGAGATTGGTTTGTAGCAATTGTGCAGTTTCTAAGGAGATTACTATTGAAGAACTAGCTGGCAAGTTTGGTAAAGAGTTGGTTGAAAAGCATTTTCGAAGCCGGAAAACAATAAGAGTGACCGAAGGCCAAGGCTGTGCTGTTTGCCATTTTTCAGGATTTGCAGGACGAATAGGCATTTTTGAGGTGTTGACGGTAAGTGATGCTATTAGACAGTTAATAACCAGTAAGGCGACTGCCTCTGAAATTGCAGCTCAGGCTGTTAGGGTAGGGATGACATTAATGGTTGAAGATGGTTTGAGGAAAGTTGAGCAGGGATTGACAACTATTGAGGAGGTTCTGCGAGTGATTAGGAGCTGAAATGTTTAGGTCAGCTATCTCCCAAACTGAAAAGTTAGCACTTGTTTCTGATTTATCAGTGATGATTGCAGCTGGCATTCCAATTTTAGAAGCCGTTGAGTCGCTCTTGGAAGATGCTAAAGGTGCCACCAGAGAGTTTTTGCTTGTTTTGGAACAGGATTTGAAACAAGGGATGAGTTTATCTGCAACGTTTGCCAAATTTCCCCAGAGTTTTGACCCGGTTTTTATTAGCTTAATTAAAGCCGGCGAATCATCTGGGACTTTAGAAGTTACTCTAAAAAATTTGACCGTTGCTATCAAAAAAGAAATTGAGTTTTCAGAAAAATTCAAAGCCGCTTTGGCTTACCCGCTTTTAGTCCTGCTGATTTTTGCGGCAGTTTTGATAATTATTTTGACCTTTGTGGTGCCTAAAATTGCCCAGGTTTTTTCAAGGATCGAAGTTGATTTACCGCCGCCCACCAAAATTCTCATTGCCACATCTGACTGGTTGATAGAGTTTGCGCCTTTGGTCATTATTGCTTTTTGTTTAATAGCCATTGCGTTGTATGGGTTTTATCGAGTCAATAAACGTTTCTTCTTAAGATTAGTTTTTTGGCTTCCCTTTGTTTCTCAATTAGGCAAATACCTTGATTTGGCTCGGTTTTCAGGTAGTTTGTTTTTGCTTTTGTCATCTGGCATACCCATTGTTGAGTCTTTAAATTTAAGTCGCCAAGTTATTCTAAATAAAAGATTAGCAAAAGCCCTAAAGAAAGCTGAACAGGCTGTAATTGAGGGAGAAAGATTGGCTATTGGTTTAAAGCAGGAGAAGAAAATTGTACCGGCTTTAATGATAAGGTTAATAGATGCTGGGGAGCGTTCTGGTTCATTGGATAAATCTATGGCTGAAATTAATGAATATTATGTCAATCAAGCGGCCAATTCTCTTAAAATTATTACCCAACTTATTGAACCTATTCTTTTGGTGATTATTGGGTTAGTGGTAGGCGGAACGTTATTGGCGATTGTAGCACCTATTTATCAATTAATAGGCCAAATTAAGGCTAGGTGAAGACAATAGTGGGCAAGAGGCGCTCAGGTTTTACTTTACCGGAGATTCTATTAGTTTTGGGTATTATTGCAATTTTTTCAGCTTTGACTTTTGCTACTGTCCTCAAACCTCAATTTAAAGCCTCAATGGAGGCTGTTACCCTTAATTTAATGGCTGATATTAAAGGGCAACAGCTCAAAGCTGTTAGCGCAAAGGGTACTGATGTTGGAGGATTTGGCATTCATTTTGAGACCAATAGGTACATTCTCTTTGAAGGGGTAAATTTTAATCCTCTAGATCCTAATAATTTGGTAATTAATTTGCCAGATAATGTGGTTATTAACAATGTGAGTTTCCCCAATAATGATTTAATTTTCGCTAGACGCTCAGGTGAAGTAGTGGGATTTCTACCAGGTTCCAACACCCTAACTGTCAGCGGCATCACCAGTCAGGAGGAAAATATTATTGAAGTCAATCGCTATGGAGCGCTTTTTGTTAATTAAATGAAAGCTGTTGGTAATAATGGCCAATCATTAGTGGAGTTGTTAGTAGCTGTTGGTTTATTGGCAATTTTATTGCCTGCAGTTTTAACGGCAGTAATTGCTGGTAGAGAGGGCAAAAGCCAACGAATTCAAAGAGTAATGGCTGCCGCTATGCTAAAAGAGGCTCAAGAAGCAATTCGGTCTGTGAGAGAAAAGGGGTGGGGTAATTTGGCCAATGGTGTTTATCATCCAGTCATTACCGGCAACTCATGGACTTTGGCACCAGGTAGTGAGATAGTAGGCAATTTTACCCGAGAGATTGTGGTGAGTGATGCTAGAAGGAATAGCAATGGTCAGCTGGTAGATTCAGGAGGTCAGATTGATTTATCAACCAAGAAAGCCACAGTGACCGTTTCCTGGTCAAAACCATTAATTTCTAGTGTACAAGCTGTGATTTATCTGAGTCGCTATCTTAATAACACCATTTGGACCCAAACAACCCAAGCTGAATTAGCAACTGGCACCTTTAATAATACCCAAGTGGTTAATAATAATGGGGGTGAAGTTGAGTTAGTTAGGTCGACTGGGGGTAATTGGAATAATCCCCAAATTACAGCAACAGTTGACCTACCAGGGACGGTTAATGCGACTAGTGTGTTTGTAAAAGATAATAAGGCCTATTTAGTTGGGCAAGCCAGGGCTGGGGCCGATTTTTTTATTTATGATGTGAGTTCTCCACAAACACCTCAATTGTTAGGTTCATTGGATTTGGCCACTACTGCCAATAAAGTAGTAGTAGCTGGTGATTTTGCATATATTGCTTCAATTGATAATACTCGTGAGCTGATTATTGTCAACGTGTCAAATCCCGCATCTCCTGTTATTGTCGGTTCTTTTAATGCGCCTACTGGTGCTAATGGGATGGCAGTGGCTGTAAGTGGTAATTTGGCCTATTTAGTGACTGCTAATAATACTACTGGCGCAGGATACGAGTTTTATGTGGTGGACGTGTCAAGTCCAGCCAATCCTGCTCAACAGGCGGGCCTAAATTTGGGTAGTACGGCCAATGATATTCAAATTGAGGGGGGATTTGCCTACATAGCTTCAGCTCATAATACCCAAGAATTACAAATTGTTAATACCTCCAATCCATTGGCCCCAGTATTGGCTGGATCCTTTAACGCAACCGGCAGCAGTGACGCTATGAGTGTTTTCAAAAAGGATAATGTTGCATACCTAACTACCGGCGCCGACCTTTTTTTGGTTAGTGTTTCCGATCCCCAAAACCCCTCTTTAATAAGCACTATCGCCACAGGAGGAACAGCCTTTAGTGTTTATGTGGCTGGTAATTTCGCTTTTGTGGGTAATAATCAGGCAGGTTCTCAATTGAAGATTTTTGAAGTAAGCAATTTATCTTCCCCTTCTCTTTATGGCACTCTTAATACCCA
>CAZCAY010000027.1:0-8664 GCA_964496955.1 uncultured Gammaproteobacteria bacterium | reverse complement strand
AAAGAGATTCGGCCATTATTTCAGTAGCAGGGGCTGTGGCTAATTTAGCCCTAGCTATCACTCTTTCTCTACCTTATTTAATAAGCTATTTAACAGGCAACTTGTCGAACGCTATTTTAAATCTCTATTCCCAACTTTCTGTGGTTATCTATTTAAATGTAGTACTGGCGGTTTTTAACCTCATTCCAGTGGCCCCTTTAGACGGCTTTAAGGTTCTTGGTGGTTTACTACCCAGAGATTGGTATTCTGACTGGCAACAAATGGAGCGTTATGGACCTGCTATTCTCATCACCTTGCTAATTCTCAATTTTATGGGATTGCCAATCCTTAGCGCCTTAATTTTTGGCCCAGCCCATTCGATTATTTCTTTATTACTCCCCGGCTTAATCTGAAAAATTCCCAAAAAATCCTCTTGACCTTTTGACCAAATTATGTTAATAATAAAGAGCACCTAGAAAATTGGATATTTCAAAGGTGCATTGCACAAATGTTTTGTGTAAATGCCCTGCGAAGCTCGGTTGGTTTTAGAGAGTTTCTCCTCCTCTAATCTACCAACCAAGGGTTGACCCGGAGTTCCGGTTGCCCGTGGGCAACAGGACAAGGTTCCCACCTAGAACTAACGGGGTAAGAAAACCTAAAACTATCGGCTTCCGCAGGGTGGAATTATCCAAAGCCAGATGGCTTAAAGGCTTAAAAAAAGAACTTAGGCACCGCTTCAAACGCCATCCATTTTGGATTCTCCTCAATCCAGCGAAAACGACTTGCTCCAAAGGCTATTTTAAAGTAAAATGTTTAAAGCTCAGAATCCGAAGGCTAACCTAATTTTGCCGACTTAGCTCAGCGGTAGAGCAACTGTTTTGTAAACAGTAGGTCGTCGGTTCGAATCCGACAGTCGGCTCCAACCCAAATAAGATTGCTTCCAGAAACTTCTCTCAAAGAGGTTCTGTTTGCTTGATTGGAAGGCAACCCCTCTTGCATTTTCCAAAATCGACAGCTATTATAAAATTAATGACAGAAGACAATCCTAGCTCCTCTACTCCCAATTACCCAGGACCAGAAGCTGAACAAAATCAATTTTCTCCTCCTCAACCTCCAGATTATCCGCCAAACCAAATACCTGACCCCATGAATTAAACCCTCAACAATCCCCCCAATTGCCACCACCGTCACTCAACCAAAATAGTCAAGTTAACCTTCCCACTCAAAGCGAAATTACACCCCCAGTGTTTACCAGTTCAACTCCAGACTCCAGTCACCAGCCAAAAAGAAAGTGGCTTAAGAAAATCCTACTGGTTTTTGTAGTCGCTATTATCTTAATACTCTTCACTGTAAGCGTCAGTTTGGCCCTCGCTTATTACAACTATCCATTCTTCAAACCGCCAGCTGCCATTAGAAACCAAATAGATAAATTAGTCCTAACTCTACCCTTCCTAAAATCATCAAGTCCAACAATTAGCCAAACGATTGCTAAAACCAAAAGTTTAAAAAGCGTGTCCTTAAAATACTCCATTTTAACAAGCCCTCTTTTAAGTGACGATCAAGCACCTGGGGCCAGTGGTCATAAAATCGAGTTTGCAGGCCCTCTTGAACTTGGCCAATCAACCTCCCAATACAGCCAGATTGAGTTTAATTTATCATCTGGTTACCCTCAAAACCCCACTAAAGCGCTTTCAGTATCATATATTCTCGACAATAACGGTCTCATTTTTGCAAAAATCAACGAAATTTCTAATTCTGTCCTAGGAAATATCGAACCTCCCACCACTAGCCAAGGAGAAATAGATATTAGCCAACTTAAAGGGAAATGGTATTCTCTAAACCTTAACGAGTTGCCCCAAGTAAATTCTTCCCGCAAGCAGCCCACAGAAAAATTCAAAGCTGTTTACACAGCTTTAATGGAGACTCTTGATCAGTTATCTTCAAGTGAAATGGTCACTGTTTCTGAAAAAGATGTGGTCTCTACGCTTAAAATAACCCCACCTAGAGCAGAATGGCCTGCTATTTTAGACAATTTAACCCATAAATCAGAATTGGGGCCCTTCCACAAAGTAGAAGAAAGTCTCTTTGCTAAAATTCTTCTCAATCCCGACGACTTAATAATTAAAGCAGAAATTGGTCAAAACGATTATTTATTACGTAAATTTAATCTGATTCTCACTTATAAAACGATTCCCGACTCATTATTCTCTTTGTTTGCCTCTCCAATCCCTAATAATAATATAAATCTTCCCATTGCCAAAAACACAGGTTTTAAGGCCGAAATTACCTATGAATTCTCAGAGTATAATAAACCAATTGCCATCACGCCTCCCTCTAATTCTCTTGATTTCGCAATGTGGTTTTAGGGTTGTTTCCTCCAGCTAAACAAAGCGCTCAAGAAGCCAACCAAGCTCCTTCCGGTTTTGGTAATTTACTTAATCCATCACCTAAACAGTTACCACCCCCAACAAGCGAAGAGGCCATGTTTCCATCACCCCTCCTACCACCGCCTCCAGCTGCTTCCTCCTCTGAAGAAGACGCTTACAAGCTCTTGGTCTTACCAGCTATCATCTTTGGGCCTTTCCTATAACAAAATAGATACCCCTTGCCCAGCTTGCACAAGTTAGTCAGTTTAAGTAAAATAGCAGTGGCTTGATTTTTAAGGGGTGGTCCTCGGAAAAACGAGCTGCGGTGCCGGAGTGGACAATCGGAGCGGTCTGTAAAACCGTCGCCCGCAAGGGCTACGGAGGTTCGAATCCTCCCCGCAGCACCCAAAAAACTGCCGAGGTAGCTCAGTTGGCAGAGCAACCCCATGGTAAGGGGTAGGTCGTCGGTTCAAGTCCGATCCTCGGCTCCAATTTAAAACCGGTATCAAAAGCTAAAGGGGTTGGGAAAAATTAATGGCTAAAAAATCAAAATCTAAATACGTTATCTTGGCTTGTTCGGTGTGCAAAACCCAAAACTACACTACCACCAAGAATGCAGAAAATACTAAAGATAAGCTGGTTTTATCTAAATTTTGTAAAGTTTGCAGAAAACACACAGAACATCGCGAAGCAAAGTAAGCAAATTAATAGGGCCATGGTGTTAACGGTAGCATAACCGTCTCCAAAACGGTTGGTTCCTGTTCGAATCAGGATGGCCCTGCCTCTATCTTTCACACTCCCTTGTGTCCAATTAAAACAGTCTGTAAAATAAAGATAATGGTTACTAATCTGCCCAATTCCTATCATGTCACCAATCTATTTCAAAAATTCACCAGGCCGCTCTTTATAATGGTAGTCATTCTTAATGGTGTGGTTATGCTGCTTTATATTATCATCTTCACAGCAGAAATTTTAACCCAAAACATAACTTATTAAAATATTAAAAAATGAAGCTAACACAAATGACCTCCTCATCCAGCTCAAAAATGATTGGCGCTCTAATTACCCTATCTTTAAGTCAATTGCTCATTCTAAAAATTATAAGCACAGAGAGCCTTACTGGCGCCCAAACGACGTTTTTAATCGCTGTAATTGCCGGCCTTTTTACAATAGGTCTTTTTTTTTCTCTCCCGGCCATTTTTTCCTCCACAAACCAACCCTTAGCACCGAGGACTCAACTAGTTTATGTTTTTGCCTACAGCTTAATGCTCTTTAACTTAATATTTATCTCTCTCAATCTCTTTATTGCCACTCAATGGATTAACTCGCTTAGCCTAAGGCACCTTACCAGACCCAAACAGACATTTACCCCAAACTCCCCCTCTGCCCCCACCCAACCTGTCACCACCTACGTTTATTGGGTTCATCTTAAGGGCGAATTTGAAAACAACTGTTGCTTTGGCGAAAACCCCACCCCTCCCACTCCTGATCCTTATCATATTTTTACCCTCAAACAGGAAGCTCCAGATCCTAAAGGTTATGAGGGCGTTGTTTGTTCACCAGACTGTCAGACAAAAGTTATTTGGTCAGGACCTGTTAATTTTTCTGGATTTGCCCCACCTTCCAGACTAACTTGGCAATTAATGCTCACCCCAACAGGACCAATCGAACCAATACCGCCTAATGCTAAAATAGGAACTACCATCCCTTTAGAAATTGTGACTAAAGCAGCCAATTGTAAAGACGATTCCTGCATTGTTAACAAACAGGTAGCAACCACTAATTTAGAATCTCCAGAAGTAGTCAGCCTTATTGTGAAAGACAGAATCTTGCCAATTACCACCTATGATATTTATGTTTGCCGCTATTCTTGTCAGTCCAACCAACCCCTACCTCCTGCCAATCCTCTTAAATGCACTTCCAACGAACTAGGAATAATCTCTCTCAAGATTGTTGGCGATTTTAGCTCTTGCTAGCACCTCTCCAGCTTAAAACTAACCTAAAGTAGCCATTAAACCGCAAAAGTGCTAGAGTTAAATTAGGGAGGTTGGCAATGAGAGAAGCAGAAGCGCCGTTAATTCAAGAAACCTATCTGAAGATTCTCAAAAATGCTTTAGAGAAACAATACCGTTACCACCAAGATTTAAGCGAATTAGGCATTAAAATGCTCAAATACGGCGCTTTTGCTGCCTATTTAGAATGCAAGGATAATGGTGGGGAAACTAAAGCCAAAGAAATTATTGAAAGCTACCGCCAATGTCCAAAGAAACCGGTCAACCTAAAAACAAACGTTCTGGGAGAAACCCAATCAAAAGCAATTTAGCTTCCCAAAGATTACTTCAAATCACAACTTGACAAGCTAATCAATATCAATTATTTTGAAAATAACAGGCAGTTTGATTTATTTTAATGGACGGCCATCATTCAGCTAACTCCATTAAAGTTTTTCTCTATCATGTCGTTTTATCCGTTCTCACCATTGCCTTAATTGCTGTCATCTTCTTGCCTGACAATCCCATTTGGGCCCAAACCACAAGCTACAAGGATATTACAGCCGAAGCGGTCCAAGCCATTTACCAAGATGGCGTGCCCCATACAAATAGCAAAGGCAATTACAAGTCAATCTACGGCCCTGATTCTTTTTTCCCTCTGGGCATTTACTACCCTTCCCCAGGTTCACTAAGCACCATTGGATCAGCAGGCTTTAATACCGTCATTTTGACCAATACCCAAAACCCAAAAGATTTTATAGGGGAGTCCCAAAATAGCCAAGTCAAGTTGATTGCCAATGCCCAAGATGCCGGCCACTGTCAAGCGCCTCCCGATTCGCCCCAAAGACTACCATCCCTTCTACCTGATTTGAAGGCAAACCCCAATATTTTTGCTTGGCAGCTTTGGGATGACGCTCTGGCTTGCCATGCAGTCATTGATATTAATCCTGACGCTAACAACTTGGAACGCGACCCAACTAAAACCTACAACTTTTTAAATAGCGAGGTAACCAATTACCAATCTCAAACTAGCCAACCCTTTTTCCATGTTGATTCTAGCCACTTTGGTATTAACTGGCCCAACTATCAATACTGGAACGACTGGTGGAATAAATTTGCCCAAATTGGCAGAGCTACCATGCACTACAATTACCCTATTACCTCTGACTTTCTGGCTAATTTGTCTGGCCC
Organism: uncultured Gammaproteobacteria bacterium; assembly: GCA_964496955.1. Lineage (GTDB taxonomy): Bacteria > Patescibacteriota > Microgenomatia > Curtissbacterales > CAZCAY01 > CAZCAY01. Next base: position 3,137 of record CAZCAY010000027.1, on the reverse strand, counting down.
AAACTACGCCCAAATCTTAATCAAAGCGGTTAACCACCTTAAAGCTAAAATCCAAAACCTTTTACCTAAAGCGCAAGCCTCTTTTGAGGGCGGAGGACCAATTCCGGTAATTACTCCAACTCCAACCCCAACTCCCACACCGACTCCCACCCCTCCTCCCAAACCGTCACCCTGCGCTCCTTATGGTGATGTCAATGATAATAAAGTGGTGGATTCCAATGATGCCTACATGGTTCTAGAGTACGTGGTTGGTTTGAGAACTCTTACCAACATCCAGCTGAGACGGGCAGATGTTGATGCTAACAACCTTGTGGACGCTGTCGATGGTCTTAAGATTTTACGCTATCTGAAGGGTTATGAAAACACCTTTGCTGTCTGTCCGCCAACTTATGTCTATCAGGTCACCATTGCAGGTACTACTAATACTGGCTGCTGCTTTGAAACCAATCCCTCTGCCCCCACCACTTCTACTTCATACACCTTTACTCTTAAAACTCAACCAGACCCAAGAGGTTATGAGGGGGTAGTCTGTAGTCCAGATTGTAGCAACAGCCAAAATATTCTTTGGAAAGGGGCAGTTTCCTTCTATCCAAATCAATATAATGGTAAATTAACTTTGAGCCCGGCCGGCCCAGTACCTGTCACAAGACATACTTTTGCTGAACTGGCTGAAGTGGTTAAGCGCCAAAGCCGCCAAGTGAATTTTGCCAAACCATCTTGGTTCGTCCTCCAAGCTTGGGCAGGCTTCTTCTTTGGCGCCAGCTGGCAACATCCTACTAAAGACCAAGCCAGGGCGATGGCTTACACAGCTCTTATTCACGGCGCAACCGGTCTTTTCTACTTTACCTGGGACAGCGCTATTGCTAGAGGGCCCAGAGGTTCAACCTGTCCAAAAGATAACCCCAAGGCAATCCCAGAAGGGGTCGTGGGTATTAATCCTGATCCGGCTATTTCTTATGCGGATGGCTGTCTTGATGCTACCAGCCAACAAGTTGAAAATGCCAAAAACCTGTGGCGGGCTCTAGACGCCAAACAAAATGGACTCAACAAAGAAATTCTTTCCCTGGAAAAAATTATTCTCTCTCCCACAGCTTCAGCTTCATATTCATATAAGGTTTATGTGGCCACTACTCCCTTATCCTCAGCACCTATTAGAACCATGCTCAAAAAATACGGTAATGAATTCTACCTCTTTGCTGTCAATATTGATAATGCTAATATCCCCACCGTTATTGACTTCTCAAGCGGTCCTTTCGCCAAAGCTGAAGTCTTGTTTGAAAACCGCAATGCTAGCCTTTATAATGGTAAAACTATTGCCGAAACCTTTGGACCTTTCGATGTTAACGTCTACAGGCTAATACCTGTCACCAACAATAATCTCAGTCCCATAGTCTCAAGCCAAAGGCAAATTTGCTCCTTAATTGGCCAAAACCAAAGGGATGCTGGCATTGGAGGTACTGACAGCGGCATTAGTGTAAAAGTTGGCAATACGGCTTTTTGGACCTTTGGGGATACCATTAACCTTTCAGGGCTCTTATTCTTACCCAACCATATTGCCAAAACCAATGATTTTGAAGCTTCAGATTGTGTCAATTTAACAAGCAAAACTGTCAATGGGGTCGCTGCAAGCTTAATTAACCAAGTGCCAGGCGAATTTCTTGTCTGGCCAGCCGGAATGGTTGCTGCTAATAGCAGCACGGTTTATTTCTACTATACTTCTGTCAAAGAATGTAAAGCCCCCCAATCCTGCGCCTTTAACACTTTTGATTACAAAACCACTCAATCTTGGAAAGTTCGGGGTGTGGGTTTGGCCAAATTTGACACAAGCACGATGACTAGCCAAAGAGTTGGTAACTGCTCTCCCATTACCAATTGTCTCTTCTGGCAAGAAGGTGGGAGCAGTGGCTTTGAGGTAGCAGGTGTTACCGCTACCTTGGTTGGCGACTATGTTTATGTCTTTCTAAGCGAGAGTCCTAATGGCTTTGACCAATTCGCGGTTCGTTTAGCTAGAGTACCTTTAAGCCAAATTGAGTCTAAAAGCGCTTATACCTACTGGAATGGCACTTATTGGGTAAGTAATCCTCAATTGGCTGCAAGAATTATGACTTTCCCTGGCCAATTTAATGGTGTTTCTGTTGAATATAACCAAGCCTTAAGCGCATGGACAGCCATTTATTCAACCAACAATCATACCGCTGTGGCCATGCGAACAGCAACTGATATTACTGGCCCCTGGAGTAAGACTGATCAAATTCTGATTAATTGCAACCTGCTCTTCCCTAATGACAGTCTTCTTAAGTGCTACTCTGGCACCCAACACAAAGAACTGGAAAAGGGCAGTGGCCAAAGGATTTATATTAGCTACTCCAATCTCGCAACCTACCAACCGTATCTTCACGAAGTTGTTTTCAACACAGGCACCCCTCTTTTTTCCATTAGCGTTACCCAAGTAGCCAAGGAAATTGGTCCAGACGGCAATAACAACACTCAAGCTGTTGACGTGTGTGGAGCCGATTTAGGCAGCATGTTTGACTGGAATGGCAAAACCTACATAGCCTTTGGGGATACTTTTGGCTGTCCTTTAACCGACCCGCCCACTAACTGGCGCTCTAATACCCTCGCTTACACCACAGATACCAATCCAATTGATGGGATTAAATTCGACCAATGGATTGTGGGCCCAGATGGCAAGGCCAAAGAGCTTTTTCCCAATGACCCTGGTCCATCTACAGAAACCGCCATTCCCACCAATGGAGTTAGCGTTGGCTCTACCGGCTACCTCTTCTATTTTGAAGGCACTATCTCTCCCCAATGGAGCTGTAATTACTCCTCCATTGCCAAATCCACTGACGGCGGCCAAAATTGGACCAAACTGGCAAATACCATTTCATGGGGACCAGGTAACTTTAACCAAGTGGCTATTTACAAGAGTAGCGGCTACATTTACTTCTTTGGGATTCCGTGTGGACGCAGCGGAGCCGTCAAAATGATGCGGGTGCCTGAAAACGCCATTGAGAATAAAGCTGCTTACCAATATTTGAGTGGTTTTGATACCAACTATCAGCCAATTTGGACAAGCAACGAGTCCTCAGCTATCACTATTGTACCAGCGCCTGTGGGCGAACTCTCTGTACGCT
>CAZCAY010000026.1:7559-8719 GCA_964496955.1 uncultured Gammaproteobacteria bacterium | reverse complement strand
TATTCAAACGGTTAACATCAGTTGTTTTACCCGACCAAATAGCCTCATTGTTTATATCAACAGCCCAATAATGTCCCAACCGCTTAATCAAATATGCTTTATTGGCCAAACCCTCATTAGTAAAAACCACATCGCGTTTCAAATCAGCAGCTTTCATAAAAGCCGCAGCCAATTCCTCATTGACCTGAATTCTATCTGCAGCCAGACCAGTTTTTTGGCAGTAAGGCTCAATAGAAATTACTCGCAGCCTTTCCATAGCAAGCTAAAAGTGGCTAAAATTATGTTGAGGGCAGGCTTTGATTTGGACTCAAAAGTTCAATAGCTCGACTAAGCTTTAAAATTTTAGTTTGGGGATTTATCCTGTCTTTCCACTCCACTTCATCACGGGCTAATTTCTCAGAAACAACCAGCCTTACTGGCAAACCAATCAAATCACAATCGGCAAACTTTTCACCAGGCGTCACTCCTTCACGATCATCAAACAAAACCTCAATCCTAGCGTGTTGCAACCTCTCATAAGCCTCTTCAGCTAAGGCTTTAAGATTGGGGCTAAGAACAATCAAATGGACAAGATAGGGCGCAACCGACTTTGGCCAAATGATTCCCCGACTATCATGGAAAACCTCAACAATAGCCCCCATTAATCTGGTAATACCAATTCCATAACAGCCCATCACTACCAATTGTTGTTGACCGCTTCTGGTGGTATAAACCAGATTAAAAGACTCAGAATATTTGGTCTTGAGAGGAAAAATATTGCCCACCTCAATAGCCCGGCTTTCAGTTAAGGGGTTGCCACATTGAGGACAATTGACTAAATTGTTAATAATTTCCTTATTCCTGGCAAAATGGCCTTGGGGGCAAAAGTAAATCACATCCTCGCCACTATTGGCCAAAACTTGAAATTCGTGGGAAAACTGGGAAAAGGTACCTCCTGAAGCCTCCGTATAAATAGTCTTCAAACCAACCCGCTGAAAAATTTTGTCATAAGCTAATTTAACCTTCTCATAAAAGGCGGTTAAATCCTCTTCATCAGCATGAAAACTGTACAAATCCTTCATTAAAAATTCCCGACCTCTTAACAACCCAGATCGCGCCCTTGGCTCATTGCGAAATTTGGTCTGAATCTGATAAACTGCTTTGGGCAAATCCCGGTAGGT
>CAZCAY010000026.1:0-7548 GCA_964496955.1 uncultured Gammaproteobacteria bacterium | reverse complement strand
AAACTTCTTGGCCAAGGGTACAACCACTTCTTCATGGGTAGGCCCAAGAGCAAATTCGCCATTTTGCTCTTTGAGCTTAAAGAGAATATCTAAAGCATCCCAACGGCCTGTTTTTTGCCAATTCGCTTTAGGATGTAATACAGGCATTGTAATCTCCTGGCCACCTAAAGCGTCCATTTCCTCTCTGACAATCTGGGATATTTTGGTAATGACCCTTTGGCCTAAGGGCAAAAAGCTATAAACGCCAGCAGCAACCTTGTCAATAAAACCAGCTCTTATTAAAAACTTGGCATTAACTGATGTCTCAGAAGCTGGTATCTCCTTGGAGGTTTTGGTAAACAATTGACTCAAGCGCATAACAATTTTTTAAATTAAAGCAATTTTAAAACAAAAGAACAACCCAAAATCCCTAAAATTTTTCAGCGGTTGGTAATTAAGCGCAAAATATCATTATAGGTAACCAAAGCGATTAAAATGATAATGAGAAAAAAACCAATATAATTAACAAACTTTTCCACCTGAGGATAGATTCGCCGCCTGAGTACCCCTTCCATTAACAAAAAAAACAACTTACCGCCATCAAAAGGCGGGATCGGCAAGACATTTAAAACCGCCAAATTTAAAGAAAGAAGAGCCATAAAATGCAAAGTCGCCACCACCCCCAAACCAACCACTTCCCCTGTAGCTGCTGCAATACCTACTGGTCCGGCCACACTTTCGGCCAATGGCGAAAGAGTGCCCTTCTCCAAAGCGACCCCTATTAAGCGGCCAAAAAATTTAATTGAGTACTCAATGATATTAACCGAATGACTGAACCCTGCTAAAATCCGTTGGGGTAAGGTTTGGTAATTTAAAACTGCTATTCTCCCTAAAATTACCCCCAAAGGCGTTCTTGATTCGGTCTTCTCCCTTAAGGTAGTCTGCAAGCTACGGATTGCTTCACTGCCACTTTCGCGCACTTCCAACGTGACAGACCGACCGGCATTTTCGGCAGTCACAGTTTGAAGCTTCTCAATACCATCAATTATCTGTCCGTTAACAGCCAAAACAACATCACCAACTTTTAACCCACCTTGTTCTGCCGGGCTTCCTTTTTCAACACCAACAATAACCACCTGCTCTGTCTGATTGACCCAACGAAAACGCTGGTCAACTAATAAAGGCAACTCTGCTTTAAAACCGGATAAACCCAGCACCAGATAAAACAGCCCAACCCCCAGCAAAAAATTCATCAAAACCCCAGCAGCAACTACTACCAACCGCCAGTTTAAACTCTTCACATAAAAAGAGTTTGGTAAATTACTCCTCTCATCTGTAGAATCTTCCCCTATTAATTTCACAAAGCCACCAAAAGGCAACCAATTTATTGAGTAAATTGTCTCTCCAATTTGCTTTCCCCAAAGTCTAGGAGGCAAACCCAAACCAAATTCTTCAACTCCAATGCCTGCTCTTTTGGCGGCAATAAAGTGACCCAGCTCGTGGACTGTAACCAAAACTGAAATAATAAGAAGGAAAACAACAATAGTTATCATTGTAGCTAAATTACCAAGCTATACTGCTAACAACTGCTCTTCTTTAGCCTTGCCTGCTACCTCAATAGCTTCCATAAACTCATCGTGAAGTTTTTGCAACTCATTCTCCAACCTTTTTTCCTCATCCTCACCAATTTCCCCTGCGTCTTTGGCGGCTTTTAAACTCTCCCTCACTTCTTGCCTGATTCTTCTCACCTCAATCCGATATTTTTCCAAAATAGTGTGCATTAACTTAATGAGTTCAAGCCGTCTTTCCTCAGTTAGAGGAGGTACTGTCAATCTAATTTGATCCCCATCCACAATGGGATTCAATCCCAAATTTGCCTTAAATAAGCCCTGGGCTATTTCCTCCACAATAGATTTGTCCCATGGAGTAACAAGCAATTGCTGGGGATCAGGAACAGTAATCTGGCCCAATTCCTCAATAGTCAAACGCTGAGACCCGCCATAAACGTCAATGGCCACTTTTTCAATTAAGGCGGGGGTGGCTCTGCCAGTGCGAATTTGGGCCAACTCCGCCTTGAGGTGGGTAATTGCATTTTGCATCTTGGTCTTGGCAGTATCAAGAAACATGGGTTTTTAAAATCCTTACAAACCTAGCTCAAAGCGAATAAAACGCCTAATAACAATGTTTTCACCAACTCTGGCCATGACTTCTTTCACTAGGTCATTAATGGTCTTTGATGCATCCCTAATATACTCTTGCTTTCCAAGTTCTTCAACGTCTTTGGGATCCATTGCAGCAACTTGTAATGCCAACTCATGAGCCAACCGCTTAAATTCATCAGTTCTGGCCACAAAATCGGTTTCGCAGGCCAACTCTACCATAGCCCCAACTCTACCTCCAGCATGGACATAAGTTTCCACCAAACCAGCTCCTACTGGCCGTTCGGCCTTTTTGGCTGCTTTCTCAAAACCCCATTCTTGCACCAACTTCAGGGCTTTTTGATACTCGCCTTCAGCTTGCTCCAAAGCTAAACGGCAATCGGCCAAACCTGCTCCAGTGGCCTCCCTTAACTTTTTAATATCCTCAATCTTGACCTTCATTATCTTTTGTCTCAGTTTTAGTTTTAGTCTTTTTTTTCTTACCGTCCTTTACACCCTCATCTTTAGTTTCAGTCTTCTTTTTCTTGGCCTCAGTCACACCCTCACCAACCTGTTCTTTTTCAAAGATGCTTCTACCTTCTAGATAAGCATCAGCCACAGCTGCTGTAATAATCTTAATTGCTTTAATAGCATCATCATTGCCAGGAATTGGGTAATCAATTAAATCAGGATTAGTGTTGGTGTCGCAGATGGCAACTGTCTTAACACCTTTTCTTCTGGCTTCAGCAACTGCATTTTGTTCCCGCTTGCAATCCACGATATAAACGATATCAGGAAGGCTTTTTATGCCAGCCACTCCCCCATAGAGATACTGCAATCTGGCAATTTGGCGGTCAATTAATAACTGCTCTTTTTTGGTTAAGGCACCAAATTCGCCCTCTTCCCTTTTTGCCATTAAACTATTGAGCTTCTCAATGTTTTTGTAGACATTATCAAAGTTGGTTAAAAACCCTCCAATCCAACGGCGATTAATCCAAAAGGCCTGACACCGTTTGGCTTCTTCCTCAATAATTTCTACTGCTTGGCGTTTAGTTCCCACAAATAAAATGGTAGCGCCTTTGGCTGCTTGTTCTTTCACAAATTCACAAGCAGCGCTTAATTGCTCTACGGTTTTGGCCAAATCAATAACGTGCACCCCATTGCGAGCACCAAAAATAAAGGGGTCCATTTTAGGATTCCAGCGCTTTACCTGATGGCCAAAATGGACACCAGCTTCTAACAATTGAGTCATTGTGGGAATGACCACTTTTTATCTCCTTTATCCTTCCTCCGATTCGGCAGCTTCAAGGAGACTGAATCGGAGTGCTAATTTAAGCTGACTGCCAGTTTAACACAAAAGGGTTTTTCTAATCAAGGGGTCACAAATCACTTACGCTGGTCAAAGCCTAAACTATTGCGATGGCGAGGTTTAAAACTCACAGCCGGACTTCCCAAATCAATCCAAACCTTCTTCTTGCCAGATGAATCCACAGTCACACTGCTAAAAACTTGCCATTTTTCTTTTTTTGCTGGCCCTCTAACCCCATCCACTGGTACCTTGACGGCGCTGCCACGCTTAGCTTCTAAAGCAGCTTTCAGAGCCTCTTTCTTAACCTTATTAAAACTCTCATCTAGATTGAAACTAAATTCACCTTGCTTAGATGGCCCAGCCTGATGAGGGGTAGTTTCACCTGATGACCTGCTTTGGGGATCAACTTTAACCCCAAAAACCTTCTCCACCATTCGGCTAATCTGCCAATCGTCAGGTAACCTTTCCATTGATAAACCAAAAAAATAGAGACTTCTATCTCTCTCAACTCAAGAGTAGCCCAAAAAAGAACTTCTGTCAACCCCCGCAACTAGACAAATCACCTAATAACTGGGAAACATTATTTGGACTTTTTTTCTCTAATCTCGGTCACCTTTTGGATAATGCGTTCCACTTTATCTGGATCATTAGGAAACTGCTCTGCCAACTGCATTCTCATTCTCTCATTAGAAGTATTGCCAAAAGCATAAAAAGAAACAATCCCCTCATCTACTTCCGACTGAGGAGTTGGTTGGCGAGTAGGCCCCATTGAACCAGATTCGGCCGCTTTCCTCCATATCTTTCCAATTAAAGGGATTCTTTCAATCATCATTTTCACCTCCTCTTCTTTTTTGGTTCTAAAATCACTGGAGCACTTAATGACTGAAAATTTGCAAGAAAGCACTTTTAGATGCTTCCTGATCAATTTGCTTTGTCTTAATCAATTCACCAAGAGAAGTGCTTGGCCGATAAACACCTTCTATGCACGCTTTAACCATCGCGAAAATTGGCTTTAAAAACAACGGGGGTACCAAAAACCGAAAAATCTCACCAAAGTGAGGCGGTTTTTCATAGTAAAGCAAGCGACGCGAATCAGTTTCAAAAACCGGCCGGCTGTTAGTCAAAGTCGGCCGATAAGTTTTATCTGCCATCCTCTCTCTAACCAAATCCGCCAATTCAGTAATTGCCTCGACATTAGACCAAGAAAATTCAGCACACGTTAACCACGAAATGGCATTGGCAACGGGTTGCAAGGACACGCCATTAATTTCTGGATAAAACAAACAATCATGATAAACAAGGTAACAATCAACTAGATAATAGGCTGCCTGTTCTACATTTTTATTGGCTAATTTTTGGGCAGTCGTAATCACAGGAGGTGGCACAATCAAATTCAACTTACCCTCAGCAGGTAGCAGAGTCCTTTTTGTCACTTCCGCCATCGTCCCTACTCTCCAGCTTGAACTCTCCTGTTCAAGCATTATCATCACCCCTTAAGAAGTCCAAGGATAAGCAGGATCAGGTCTGTTGGCCTTGGCCATTTTGAACCTTAAATAATCCATTAAAACGGGTTGAACTTTGGAAATTTCTTCCAATAGTGACCAAGTCAGACCCCGAATGAAAGGATGGGCAGTGTTACTTGTCCGCAAATCAATAAGATGGTAAGCCTCTCTTAAATTAAACTTAGCCAAAGCCGGCCGATAATGAAGTCTAGTCACCGCATAATGAGCAGCAAAAGGATCAATTTGGGCCACTTTCTCAAAAAGCGTCTCCACCTTACCCATAGCTTGCTTGACGCTTTCCACACTTCCGTGAAACTGACTATCTTTCGATTGGTCCAGCTCATAAGCCAAAGGTGGAATCATGTAACCAGCATCAATATTAGGAGCTTTCACCTGATAAGACTGCATGCGATGCCTTTTGTACTCGCGCCATATACCATAAGTCATCCCTCTAAATTCCACCAAATAATCGCCTGGCATTTCTAAAGCTCTTACTGGCACATCCCAACGACCCATTTTCCCCAAAAGATTGTCAAGAATCTCCCTCTTATCAGCCTCACTCAATTGGCCAACCAACTTCAAAAGAGAACGAAAATCCACTGCCGCCGGTGTCTGAGCATATAAGGCAGCAGCTACAAATTTATTATCAGCAGCCGTATCCACTTCAACCAAATCAACCTTTGGTTGCTGGCTGTCAACCGATAACGCTTCTTCCTCAACCAATTGGCGCTTGGCTAAAAACCGATTAAGACCTTCTCTGGCAACAACCAAATACTCATTGCGTTCAGCGTATTTAACAAGGGTAGGTGATACTGCCAAACTTTGTTCTTTAATAGCCGATCCTAATTTCTGGACAGATGGATAAGGCGCAGAAAGCATTTTTCTAATCACGTTTTCTGCCTCTCTGGCATTAAAAGTTACTCCTATGCTGGTTAATCTGGACGCTGGCATTAAATCCTTAAATTGGTCTGCTACTGTTTTGGGGATAACCTTTCTTGCTGGCCATCGCTGGCGGGCTTCATCGGTTGCTAAATAAGCCAAACCCTTAGCCATCAAATTGTCATGGGTTTCAAAAAGGAACTGGTGAACATCATGCCACTCTTTCAAAAGAGTTGAATCCTTCTTAACAGCTTCAGGAGTAAAATAACCCACACCTTGTCTCCCCTTAAACCTTGCTGAAAACTCGGTAAATGAAGCTAATCGGTTATCTGTCAGAAAATCACCATCTAAACTAGGAACGTTTTCTACAGCCAAGTGGATAATGGCATGTTCGGCTACTGAAGCGTGACCATATCCTTCAACCGAAACGGTCCACTTTTGATGAAATTGGGCAGCCCCTTCCTCCGTTACTGATCTGGCAATCTCTTCAAAACTGCCCGGGTTTCTGGAAATTTTAGCAAAAATGACAGCAATTTCCTCATCCGTTCTCAAACTATGGGTTAAAAACTCCCTTTCTTCTTCAAAACTCGCTTCTCCTTCCTTGACCAATTCATCAAGAAGCCTCACCTGATCTAAAAACGCTGAGAGTTCCATAGTACCGCTTTCAAAACGATCAACAGCCTCCCGCAGCTGCTGCCCAATTGCTGTTAATCGGCTTGTTTCTTTTAACCTCCTCGCTTCTGCTGAATCCAACAAACGATGCTTAATATCTGGAGTAAAACCCATTGGATAAACCCGCATGGGAGAAGTCTCAACATCCTCCAACTCACGCCTGTAAGGACTGCTTTCAATTTCTTTCATTCAACGATTATCACCACTCCCTCTCAATTTGCCCCGCGCTTTGCGCGAAGCCAATTTCCTCAAATTTTGGCTGGCAATTTGTTCCAATGACAAACCTAATTCAGTGGCCACTTGGGCCAAGTACCAAAGCACATCCCCTAACTCTTTGGCAATGGCTCTTTTGGTCTTTAAATCCACCACGCCCTTTTTGTCTCTAATCACCTTCTTAATTTTCTCTGCCACCTCCCCTGCTTCACCTACCAGACCCAATGTCGGATAAATAAAGTTATGACCACTGTTGGGATAAAGGGCAGTTTGTCTTGATAAACTTTGGTACTTCTCAAAATCAATAATTTGGTTGGCTTTGTTGCTTAAAGTGTTCATTTATTTTACTCGGCAATGGCCCTTTTTGGAGATAATATCTAATCTCTTCCCCAGCCTTGACAGCCGGGGAAGACAACAAATGGAAATTCATTGAACAAATGGGCATACCAGCATACAAAGTGACTGGAATTCGGCCGCAATTGATAATTTCCATTGCGCCTTTACCTACCCAACCAGCATCAAAAACAGGAGCTGCCTCCACAATAACGCCTAATCTGGCAATGCTTGATTTGCCCTCCAATCGGCCGTAAACATAATTAGGCAAACTAATATGTTCAGCAGTAATGGCCAAAATCAACTCCTGGGGCGGAATGACAATCGGTTCACCAACTTCCACAAAGTTCTTCACCAAAGCTTCATCTGGAATCCCCAACTTCGTATCAATACTGGCCAGTTTGGTGTAATCAAAGCGCGCAAATTCATTGCCTAAGTGTAAATCAATTTTGCAGGTATCAAGATCGTTGATTAAATCCGGTGTGGGTTCAATTTTAATCTCTTGCTCCAAAATCAAGCGGGC
>CAZCAY010000025.1:6543-8818 GCA_964496955.1 uncultured Gammaproteobacteria bacterium | reverse complement strand
GACCACCGCCCCTATAAAAACCAATAAAGACTTAAGCTGGCAGCTTAACTGGCAGATGAGTAATAATTCGAAGTTAAAGGCTGTTATCTGGCCTGTTAAGCGAGGTAAGGCTTGGGTTAAAACTGCCCTTTTGAAAAGCTTCACTTTAATGTCAGTTTCCCAAAAGGGGAAGTTGAAAAGCAGTTTATTGGTTATTAAAGCTAGAGGAGATGCACCTTGTATAAGAAGAGGGTAGGGGGAAGGCGTTGTTAAGGTTTTAGTAGCCACAGCTAGATCAGCGTTATCTTGGTCTAAATAAGCCAAAAGCATTCTAATATTCAAACCAGCGAAGTCCAGAGGCGTCTCTAAATAGCAAATTAGCTCACCATTAGTCTTTGAAAAAGCGTAAGAAGCAGCTTTAGCATAATTAAGGTCAATTGGATACTGGAAGAATTTAATTTTCTGAGGTGTCAAACCACAGTGAGCCAGATAGGCTGGAACCTTAGGGTCAATACTTTGGGCAACCACAATGATTTCAAGTGCAAAGTCTGCCGCTGTCAGTTCGGAAAAAAGCGATTTGATAATAGGAGGGAGAAAGTGATTGGTGGTGTTGGTGATAATGACAATTGATAGTCTGCGTCTCATTGTAGGGTGTTTTTGTTAATTTGAGATTTGCTAACTTTTCTCCCTTAACACCCTACTCAATTCCATTATCAAAATTACCAAAAGATCTTGTCAAGTCAGTGAGTTTTGGAGGAAATAATCTGTTCAATAATGTTATTTTGGATTATATTTTTAGCAATAATATCTGCTATAAAAACTAATCCATCGAAACTGGGATGAATACCATCTGAGGGGTCGATTAAGGACAAATCACCCCCATTGGGGGAAGTAATACTAGGAGTGTAAGCATCAATGACTGTAATTTTGTTGGTTCTGGCTAAATTAACAGCATTGACCACCAAATCTTTAATAGCTGTGACTTGGCTTGCCTTGGTTTCAGCAGTTAAATTAAGGTCATTAGAGCCAAAGTTGGCCTTATTAGGAGCAATAGGGGTGAGTAAAGCTGAGAGGATTCTTTGACTGGCTAGTTGATCAAAGATTTGCTGAAGATGGAGGCTTTGAGCTTGTAAGTCTAATTGGTGGCTGATGGCTAGGCTATAAGCGAAGGATTCGACAATTACCAAATCAGGTTTATCAGTTTGGAGTAAATTAGCTAATTGATTGCCAGCATCTTGAAGGTTGGCGTTCCTAGAGCTTAAGTTAATAAGTTTAAAGTCTACATTCGGATAAGTTTGTTTTAAGAGTTGGTTTAGTTGGTCGAACTGGTTTAGGTTGGCAATGATTGTGTCACCGAGAAAGGCGATGGTAATCTGGCCGTGAAGATAGCTTCTTAAAGTTGGTTCTTGAATTGAGGGTGGGGTCGTTGGGGAGGGGGTTAATAATATCTGGGCTGGTAAGACAGCGCCTGGAAGAGGAGAAGGGCTTGGTGATGGTTGCTTTGAAACGGAGTGGTTAGGAGGGTTGTTTAGGGCAATGGTGATAAGAGCACTGCTAGTTGCACTAACCAGAAAAGTAGCAATTAAAGTTAGAATCAATTTAGTTTTGAATGTCATAGGGGTTTAAATTTGCCCTCTGGCCCTTAATTCATTGGTCAGGTTTTCATAGAAGTTAATAAGAGGCCTCAAACTAGCTGGCTCTTGGCGGGCGCCCCATTCAGTTTTGACGGTTAGCGGTTCACCGCCTAAGCTAAGAGTGATGGTGTAAGTTAAACAGCCATTGCAATTGACAGAATAGTTGCTTTTTAAATTAGGGTCGTTAATATTAGTGACTATTTTGATGAGTTGGGATAATTTATCAGAAGGCAAGGTGGTTTCCAAATTTTTCTTGGTTTGCTTATTTGAATAAATCAGACGACCGCTGACATAGATTGTCATCTGTTCATTTTTAGGTACTTTACCTTTGGCTGTGGCTTGAATGGTAACATATAGGCCTTTGGGTTGCGATTGACGATTGAATGGCAGTTTAGGAATGGTTAATTTTTCTTGCCCGATGGCCACGCCCAGACCTAAGAAAATAACGGCTACTGCTAGGTATGAGGTGATTTTGAGCAAGAGTTGTTTTACACCAGGCTTTGGGCTGGGATATTCTGGGGATTTGTAAACGTATTTGACAGCTGCTTTGGAAACTTCTTCAGGCATTTTTAATAGTATATTAGCCACAGCTTATCAATTGCAACTTTTCTTGGTAAAATGAGAAAACTATGGAGCAAAAGATCACTTGGCCTGAAAGACCG
>CAZCAY010000025.1:0-6500 GCA_964496955.1 uncultured Gammaproteobacteria bacterium | reverse complement strand
AGGGTTTTAAGAAAGGGTTTAAAAAGAGGGGGGGTGGCAGCTGGGGTTTTAGCGTCTGCGGCTTTGGCGGCAGCTGCTGGTTTGGCTAAAATTCACAATGGCCAGAAGGAAACCTCTCCTTTCACAGATCCAAGTGATAATTATCCCCGGACAGAACAACGCGTTGAAAGCAGTGTGAGTTTAGCCGATTTAGAAAAGGGCTTAATTGATGAAACTTTTGCTCCTTTAACCCCCAAGGAGCTAGTTGAGGCCCATCAAATTGTAAGGCAAATGACCGAAGTTATTCGGGGTAATCCAAGCTATGAAGAGATGTTGGCTGTGACCCAAAAGTATGAGAGTCAAATTAGAAAAGCGGCTAAAGAAAATAATTTTCCTGAAAGCTTGGCTTTGGGTATTGTGTTTATTGAGAATGGAGGTGGGGAGGATTTGGTTTCGCCAGCCGGAGCTGTTGGTGTGGCGCAATTTTTGCCAGAAACAGCCAGAGAAAATGGTTTGAGGGTAGATGAGAGTGTTGATGAGCGCAAAGATCCCGAAAAGAGTGTTAAGGCAATGGCTCGTAAGCTAGCCAATGACAGGGGTCTTTTTGCGGGAAGAAATGATTTTGCTGTTTGGGCCTATCATGCAGGTGCTGGCAATGTTTTTGAAGCATTGCGCATTTATTATCGCGACCAAACCGATGTGGATCTAGGTGATATTAGCCAGATGCCTACAGCCGAGGCTGCCAAATTAAAACGTACCTTTAATGCTTTAATTTCTCAAGACGGCTTGAGTATCCATCGGCTTTTTGAAAATGATGCGGTCGAAACAGAGTTATTGGGTCATTTGGAAGACGAATCTTGGCTTTACCCTTATAAAGTGATTGCCGCAGCAGCCTTATTTGAATTTGAGAAGGGAAGGCCTAACTTAGGCCATTGAAGAAAAGACCTGATCGTTCTTTTTAACCGGTTGGTCTACCTTAACTGCCACTTCTTGGCCGGCTTGAGCTTCATTAACTGCTTGGTGTTCAATTTGCATTGAAGTGACCGTTTGGGTAAATTCATTGTGACCCTTAAAACTAATCTGATCACCAACTTTGAGAGGTTTGACCAAAGCTATAACGGCTACTCCAATGCGATCAAAATAGTGGGTAACTTTGCCAACAATTTCTTCAACCATTCAAACCATAGCATACGCCTAATCTGGCTAAAAGTCAAGAAAATTTTGTTTTAAATTAATCAAAAGAATAGAGGGTGGTTTTTTGGATGTTAGGTGTCAAAATTGGCTTCAAATTTCCAACAAAATCTGGCGATCGCCAGATTTTGTTGGTTTTTGTGAGGTGTAATAAAGGTTGGTGGTGGGGACTAATAGAGTTAGCCCTTTGGGTGATTAATTAGTTGATTATTGGCTTGAAAGTGGTTAAAGTGGAATAAAGGACAGTTTGTGGTTGTGTTTAGGCGCAGGAAACGTTCAGAAATCAATCTGTTACCCGAATCCCAACGGGCAGAACCTTTGTGGGATTATTTGATAACAGCAGCAGGTATTGTGGGGTTGGCCCTGATTTTATCGTTGGTAGTTTTTGGCTTTAATACGTGGCAAGTTAAACAGATTAAAAGTTGGCAGCAGCGTCTTGACCATTTACAAACTGAAGGCCAAAAGGAAATTCAAAAAACAGCTGTTCTTGTTGCTAAAACTAAATTAGTTCTTGATCAATACCGCCAGTTTAGCCAGAGTTATCCTAATCTAGCTGAGAAATTGACAGTTTTAGAAAGCAAAGTACCCAATCAGGTTTGGTTGAATGCTTTTACTATTAATAACCGTCATGAAGCTAACCTTTATGGCGAAGCACCCAATCCCATTTTAATTGCCGAGCTGGTGAAAGCTTTAAAGGCTGATAGCGAGCATATTCAGCAAGTGGCTGTGACGGCAGTGACCAAAACAGGCGATAGGTACACCTTTTCTGTTAACTTGGGTTTCAAATGAAAGCTGAGATTATTGCTTTTTTGAATAACCGAAAAACCTTGGGTCGCTTATTGATTGCTGCTGCCTTTATTGCAGCTGGCATTTTGCTCATGGCTATTTTCAAGCCAGCTCTGGGGCGGGCAAAAGAGTTGGTCGGTGAGAAAAAGCAATTGGCAGCAAAGGTCAATGTTTTGACTCAAACTGTTAATAACTTTAAGGCTATTGACTATGAGAAGGAGCAGGTAAGATTGGCAGATATTGACCTTCTCATACCAGAAGACAATGATGTATTGCAAGGTTTGAATTTAGTAGAAGCGTTGGCTGCCAACCACGGTTTGGAGCTTTTATCTAATAGAGCAGGGGTAGCTAGTCAAAATGAGTCTAGCTTAAAGGGTTTTGAGGTGCAAGCGGTGGTGAGAGGTAGTTATGCAGCTATTAAGAATTTTTTAGCAGATATTTATTTAGCCAAAAGAGCTACGGGTATTGGTTCTTTAAGCCTGGCTGCAAGTGAGGAGTCAGCTGAAATAAGTGCCACTGTCAATTTCTTCTTTCCTGTGAGGGCGGGTAGTGGCCAGCCACCAGTAGCCAGAGGCGAGATTGGTACCACTTTTAGTGATGAGGACAATGAATTAATTGCCAAGCTTTTGGAACGGTCTGTTTATTTTGAAGCTACTACCAGCGCTACGTTAGGTCGCACCAACCCCTTTGCCAAGCCCTAAAATGCTTACTGGGGAGTTTGGTAATTTGGAGATTGCTAGGGCTTGATTTGATATGAAGATTTAACAATTTCCCAGCCACCCGATGTGCCAGAGCTAAATTGAGCCGATGCCAGCCCTAAATCATAGGTGAGAGTCGCATTGGAGTTGAGGATGAGCTTATAAGCAGTAACAGCCACCACATGAGCGTTAGCATTTAAAACAGTATCCCCATTTGGAGAGTAAAAAAGACCGCCTGTAATATTTGAGTTGAGGGTAATAGCTGGCCCTGTTTTGGTGCTGACCAATAAAATGTAGCCTTTAGGAGTGGCAGGAGTTGGTTTAACCTTAGCATTGGAATTGAGCGTAATTTGCCCATCAACAATAATGACTGTGCCATTTGAACCAAACGATGGTGATAAAATCAGTTCAGTATTAGAGTTCATGGTCAAATTACCAGTGACATAAACTGGTCCCATAATGGTGACTTTGGCGTTATTGGAGATTGTTAAATTGCCATCAATTTTTCGCGGTCCTAAGTTTTGGTCGGTTGTAATATTAAGATCGCCAATAATGGGGTCATTATTTTGGTTAGCTTGGTCTTGCCAGTAGGCAATTTGGATATCAGGCATAGCTACAGGGGCTACTCCTGGGGTTTTGGTGCCTGTGACTTGGGGATAGGGTGAGGAAATTGTGCCAACAGCTTGGGCATCACCATCAATTAAAGAATTAGAGTTACCGACAATATTGCCATTGGAATGGACATTGCCATAAACGGTGGCATTAGAGTTTAAGATGAGGCCTCCTTGGCCAATGTGGGCAGCATAATGGAAGGCAATATTTTGGGTCCCTAAACTGAATTGGGCTTTGACTGTCCTTTGGGCTATAGGGTTTATCGCATTGGGAATGTAGCCAGTTGACTCAACGCTCAGAGAAGAAATATTCAAGTTGGTAATAACGACCTTGTATTCTCCCTGGCCAAAAGGCACAGCCAGACCGTTATTGGGGTAATTCCCATTTGTATTGAGTGACCAAATCGCAGCTTCAATGCCAGCTTCTGCCAGTTGGAAGGCTTGTTCTTTGGCCAAGCCTCTTTGAGCGTCTCTTGAGAAAAAAGAGAGAAGGGAATAAAGAGAAAGCGAACTGGTAATAACAGCTCCCAAAATAACCAGGGCAATAACAATAATTTGACCTTGGGAATTATTGGGCAAAGTTTTCATAGGTTTCTCAACTTGCTTTGGAGAGTGCCTGTGACATTTTGAGTTCGGCTGCCAATAGTGTGGGTTGTTTCCAGATTAACAGTGACCATGCTTGCCTGCTGGGGATTGGGGTCATTATATTGAAAGTCAATTGATTTGAGGTTGGCGGTTAAGATTTGCGAGATAGCAGGTCTGGTGCTAGAAGGAGCAGGCACTACTTGCTTTTTGAGGAGTTGGTTGTCAGCTGGGTCTTGGTAGAAGATGACAGAATCGGTAACACCTGGTAAAAATTGGCCGTTAGCATCAAGGCCAGGTAAGAGGAGGATAAGAACGCTTTGGGAAGTGGTGAAAATGGTTCCGTCTAGAGTGAGGTCACTGCCAATACCCACAGCTTCTCTAATATTAGCTGCAATCTCATCCAAGGTGGTCCGATTGGCCAAACTGGCGGCAATAGCAGCTTGCTGTTTTTGGTAGAAAGTAGTGTAGTTGATAATAACACTCGCAAAAACTGCGGAAATAACACTTAGCAAAGCAATCACTATTAAGAGTTCTACTAAAGTGAAGGCTTTTTTCATGGATTTAACCCAAATTTGGAAATCAACGTGTCTAGTTGCACTTGTCTGGTGGTGGAATGGTCTTGCCAGAAAACGGTTACTGTGACTTGCTTAATATTGCTGTCACTGTAGTTATTAATAGTTAACTGGCCAGCAAAACCATTGGCAGTAAATGGTCCAGAGGGAGGTAGGTTATTAAAAGGAGTATTTCTTAACTCTTCAATTTTTTGAGCTGCTGTATGGTAGGCTTTTGTTTGGTTTTTGAATCTATTTATTTTGCTAATGATATCTGTTGATTGGAGAAGGATGGTAATGGCAATGGTGGCAATGGCCAAGCTAACTACCAGCTCAACTAAGGTTATGCCATTGAGGTTTTGAGTTTTTATTAAGTTTTTTTTGGTTACTTGCACGCTTAACTATTGGCCAAATTCACCTTTGTTTTTGAGATGTTGTCTGAAACTGGCTGCTGTGATTAAAGGGTCGGAAGTGACTATTGGCGTGATAAAACATTCCATGGCACCCATATCCGAGTTTTTAAGGTGATCAGGGCCACGGTCAATTAATCTTGCCAGATTAGGAAAACCTTCCCAGCCGTTTTCTGGCGAGTTTGGCCTTAAGTAAATAGCCAGGTTAAAATTGGTAACCCCGCTTTGGCGATACCAGTCGACAGTAGTCCAAATAGCTTGGGCAAAAGGCCGATCAAAATTTCTGGAGGTAATAATCACCTCCTTTTCTTTTTTAGGAGTCAGGGGGAAGATAATTTTAGGATCAGAAGCTGGATTTTGGCCAACTTCTTCAGGATAGGCCAAGCCAAGAGGGTTGAGGGCGAAAGCCAAGTCGTCCATGAAAGGAACTGAATTGAGGTATAAGTAGTCGGCTAAACTGCGGCGCAGTTTTTCAACCTCAGCATATGGTTTGCCAACAGCAGCCAAAACATTCAAATGAGGATGGGGAAAAACAGATTGGCCGGCTCTGCGACCGGAGTTCCAGGTAATCACCGGATAACGAGCTTGAGGATTTTTTAAATGGACAATTTCAGCCCATTTTTGGGCAGTTAATAGCATATCTTCAAACACAGGGTAAGAGAGGTTTTCTGGCTGGTGATATTCAGCAGTGGGGATTACCAGACAATTGATTGCGTCATAACTTGCTCCGTTGGCAGCAGTGGCGCAATAGCGGCTAATAAGCCTTTTTTGGAGTGAGTCAATAGGGGTATTGGTTGTTAAGTGGCAAAAGTCGCAGGTTGCCGAAGAAGGCCTGTTTTCATTTTCTGCTCTTAAGCTGATGGTTGGGTTTTGATTTGGCCTGTTTGATCTGAGGGTGTTAAAAAGAGTAGCTTCCCCTGTAACCTTATTTTCAATTTTGACAATGAACTGATTATTTTGAAGACTGGCAGCAGTGGTTTTAAAGCGAAGAGCGATAAAATCGGCCATTCCAGGGGGGAAATGGGCAATTTCGGCTTTGGTAATGCTAATTTGGTAAATGCGGTTGAAGGCTTGCAGCTGATCGCTGGATAGAAGGTCAATTAATTGGTCAATTTGAGCAATAGTGGCTTTATTCAAATACCTTTCTCTTACTTCCGGATCACTTAAGGTTGCTTTTTCAAGGTTATTGTAACCTGTTGGTCGTTTGATTTCGGCAACCATTGGGTAGTTTTAGTATAGTTTTGATAAACTGGTTACGTCAATGGTAAATTAGGTTGAGGTTCTATTGGTAGCTTGACCAAATAAAGAAAAAGGATGGCCTTTTAACAGATGAAGGAAAGATTTCTAAAAGGTGTCTTGATTAATGAAGAAAATAGGGTTTTGGCTAAAACAGCTGGTCGTCTTGATAGAAGGTTTGGGGAAATTACTCTTTTTGTCAAAGAAGCGGCTTTTAGCTGGTCAGAAGAGGAGGGTTCTTTAGCATTTAGAACTAAGAAGGGGGCGGTGATTAATTTATCTTCTCGGGTGATGGTTTTTAAAACTGCCTCAGCCAATCATCCTTTTGCCCAAATTATCAGGTAAAAAATTATTGATCAAGCAGAAAAGTAGGAGGGTTTTTATTTAAGGAGTTGGGGTTGGGGTGGGTTTGGCTGTTGGAGTTGGGGTTGGTGTGGGAGTCGGGGTGGGAGT
>CAZCAY010000024.1:0-9195 GCA_964496955.1 uncultured Gammaproteobacteria bacterium | reverse complement strand
CAAACCTTATCCATACAACACCTAAAATCCTGTTTTTTAGAAAGCGGCAATAAGGTGTAATGACCATTTGAATAAAAATCTACTAAATAAGGAGGCATAGAAGTTATTACAATTGGTTTCCTGTCGGTAAAATTTTCTTTTCTGTCAAAATAATTATTTATGTTTTGGACAGAAACATAATACCAAGGAGTTTCCCGCCCGAAAAAGTTAACACCTATTTGTTTATACAGCCTGGCGGCGTTAGTTATTAAGTAAAAAGCAAAGACACCGCCAATGATTAAATAAAACAGCAACTGAAAGCCCCTTTTCACTAGCATTTCTTCCCCAAACAAGATAAAAAAGACCATCCCCAAAAGCAAAGCTGGAATAGCAAAATAGATATAGCGAGCATCTGGTGGGTTAAACGCGGACATAAACAAAACAGCACTTGCCAACACTATTACCAAAGAAGAACTAAAAAACCTATTATTTTTATCCCGCAAGCCTATGAGTAAGCCTAAAATACCCAATACTCCTACCCAAAAAGGGACTAAAGGAGTAGCGTTCCACAGAAATTTTGCCTTCTCACCAATCAAATAACGGGCGTACATTAAAAAGTTTTCCGGAAAATGGGTTAAACCAAACCCCTCATCAGGGTGGACAGCGCCCCTCGTCTCTAAAGAGGAGGTATAACCCAAATCAGGCAGTGCCAAACTTGACAATATAGAGCGAACAGATTGGTAAAAAACACCAATAACATTGACTCTTGCCACAGAGTACTCATATAGAACAAAAAAACCAAACGCTAACATAAAGCTTGTCAAGAAGAGAGAAATATGAACCCATTTTCGAGAATGGCTTTGATATATTTTGGATGAAAAAAGAGTTAAAAAAGCCATTGTCAAAGACAATCCTGAAAATTTTGTCAAGAGGAAACTCATGGCCAAAATTCCATAAATTAAAGAGGTTTTAAGATTAACGTTCTTGTGTAAAACCAGAGTGCGAGTAAAAAAAAGGTTAGGATAAGATTATCAGCCATCGCCAAAGTGGGGTACCAATAAATGTAGTAATTGGTCACATAAAGAAATAGTACCAAACTAATAATCCAAATATTCCCCGTCAACTTTCTCATAAGGAAATAGAATAAGATAAATGAAGTCAAAGCCAAAAGAACATTAGCCAAATAAAACATTCTGGGATCAGAATTGAGCAAATAAAAGGGGATTAACATAAAAGAATATAATGGTGCAACCTGAGGCTCAAGCAATCTACCTTCTCTAACCAATCCAAATACCCTGTTATCCGCAAAGCTTTTGGCAGGAACAACGTATTGGAAAGTGTCCGGGAAAGGCTCAAAGTTGGCAATCAAATTTTTGTAAGAAAACGGATTCTTAAAAAGGAGGAGGAAAAAACCTAAAACACAGACAAAGAATACCAATTTGGAGATAAAAATACCCCTAAAATGCATCTTAGCTATTTTGAAAAGTGGTTCTCTTCAAGTAAAGAAAATAGCCAACAGAAAGAATCATTTGGACAAAATACATTATAGCCACAGCCACTGCCGCTCCCACACTTCCATAAATGGGGATTAAATAATTAAGCAACCACCAAACTATTAAAAGATAAACAGCAGAACTCCACATGATAAAAGATGGCCTCTTAAATTTATAAAGAACCGCATTATTAAACGGAATCGACAATAAGAAAAATATTAAGCCTACTGCAAGAATTTTGAAAGGGGCTATAGAAGCATCAAATCTACTTCCAAAAATAAGCGGGAAAGTAAAAGGTGAAACTAACACCAAAAATATTAAAAACAAACTGAGTGAAAGAGTGCCCACAGAAATAAGTTTAAAATATCCATAAAACACGCTATCAGTTAATGACGCAAAACGAGGTGTAATAGTAGTACCTAGCGCTGAGGCAATTAAAAGAATAACAGATGCTATCCTATAAGCTAATCCATAAATTCCTGCCTCTTCTGTACCTGCTATTTTAAATATCAAGATTTGGTCTAATCTGGTATAAACAGACCAAAACGCAAAACCAACTCCAACAGGAAACCCAAATTTTAATACATCCAATGCAGTTTTCTTTTTTACTGACGCCCAAATAAAGTCAAATTTAATCAATCTAAATAATGAGATTAAAGTTAAGACTTGAACAAGAATCAATGATACGAATGCAGTATACCTATTAAGTAAGCCTACACTTAGTAGTACCAAAACAGCTAGTATTCTAAATATATTTAATGAAAGACTATTCAACACGTAACTCAAAAATCGTCTCTCAGCTTGCAAAACAGTTTGACCCCACGTAATAATCATCGTTAAAAAAATCCCCAATGATGAAAATTTTATAAAAGAATCCATCAATTGATCTTGGGAAAGGAAGGCAGCAATATTGCTATGAAAAACAAAAACCATCCCAGATAGAACCAAACTGATTAATAATTTATAAACAAATGTGGTCCTCACAAAGGAAAACTTTATAGTATCACTTGACGATGAGACAAAGTTGAATACAGCAGCATTTATCCCCAATTCAAACATATCTGAAGCTAATTGAATAAAGGTTAATCCCGTAATAACAAAACCAAGATCTTCCGGAAATAAACTCCTCGCTAATATCACAGCTATAATTAAATTAAGAGCTGCCGAGAGGCCATTCCCAATTTGCAACAATAGGGCATCCTTCAAAGTCGCCGAACGTAACAACAATTTCACGAATTGTCTCACCACTGTATAATATCAAATGGATTGGTTATATAAAAACAGCAAAAGTGTATCAAATACCAAGCTTTTCAAAAAAATCAGTAATCAACCTCTATTACAAATTAAAATATATATTGCCTCTATGGATTAGTAGGATAACCATTTAAACTACATAGGAGGAGCCAGGTATACGTGTTCTGTATGTGGAAGCAAACTAAAAAAGTTCCACCCTATTAATAAAAAGCATCTAGTAAACCCAATAATAAATGGTAAAATGCATAGCTTTAAAGATTATGAAACTTTGAACGTTACAAATTATTCGTGTCCGTGGTGTTTATCAGAAGATAGAGTAAGGTTGTCAGCCATATACTTAAAGGAACATTTCAGGAATTTTATAGCTCATAAAAGTAAGGCTGGAATTAAACTTATACATTTTGCGCCTGAGCCAGCTTTAAGATCATTTTTAAAAAAGTTAAAGTGTTTAAAATACAAAAGCGCAGATTTAACCTCACCCATAGCAGACGACCAGGTAGATATCACTAATATGAGCCAATATAAAGACGAATCTTTTGATTTCTTTATCTGCTCACACGTTCTAGAACACGTAGTTGACGATACAAGAGCTATAAAAAAATTATTTAGAATTTTAAAACCTGGAGGTAGTGGAATAATTATGGTCCCTATTTTGTTATCACTAAAAAAAACTTATGAAGATCCGACAAAATCAACACCAGAAGATAAACGTAGGCACTTTGGTCAAAACGATCACGTAAGAGTTTACTCAAAAAAAGATTTTCTCAAAAAACTTGCGAATGCTCAATTTAAAGTAAGACAATTAGATATTCATTACTTCGGTGGAAAAACTTATCGAAAATACGGTATCGCTAAAAAAAGCGTATTATATGTAGTCGAAAGACCAAAATAAAATTGGAAAACTTTATGAATTATGAACAACATTAGAAACTCACCTAAAAGAGTACTAGTATTCCCTTCAGGAACAGAAATTGCGCTTGAAATCCATAATTCATTCCGCTGGTCTACCCACTTTAAGCTATTTGGCATTTCAAGCGTAAAATCACATCATGGCAAATATGTCTTTAAAAATCATATTCCTACTTTGATACCTTTTGTTGATGATCCTAATTTTCTACCAGAAATAAAGAAGGTGGCAGAAAAATATAACATACACCTCATATACCCAGCTCACGATAGTGCGGTTGTGAAACTAGCTAAAGAACAAAGCAAACTAAATTGCAAAGTGATAGGCTCTCCTTATAAAACAGCTTCTATCTGCCGTTCAAAGCGAAAAACGTATGAAGTGTTTCAATCACTACTACCCACACCTAAAATATACGATTTAAGCAATCCAAATATTACATTCCCAGTCTTCTTGAAACCAGACATTGGAGAAGGTTCTAAAGGAACTTATATAGCACATTCAAGGGAAGAGGTTGAATTTTACATCCGCTATGACCCAACACTCCTTATATTAGAGTTCCTGCCTGGGAAGGAGTATACTGTTGATTGTTTCACAGATAAGGACGGTTATCTACGTTTCGTAGGCCCCCGTGAACGCATACGCATCGCTAATGGCGTAAGTGTAGATACTAAAAGCGTGCCTACATCGCGCTACCGTCAATTTAAAAATTTAGCTCAAATAATTAATAAGAAACTAAAATTTAGAGGTGCATGGTTTTTCCAACTAAAAACAAATTCACAAGGTGTATTGACTCTGATGGAGGTGGCCCCCCGTATTGCAGGAGGGGCAGGTTACCATCGCGCTAAAGGAATAAACCTACCTCTACTAAGTGCTTTTGACGCGTTGGATATTGATATCGAGACAGCTGCCAATAATTTCGACTGCGAGATGGATAGAGCGTTCATCAACCGTTTTTCGACTAATCTATATTATAAACATGTTTATGTTGATTTAGACGACACTATTATCCTCAACAATATGGTTAATCCTTTTTTGGTATCGTTCTTATTTCAATGCGTAAATAGAAAAATAGGCATTTACCTTATATCCAAACACCATAAAGATATCACTAATATCTTAAAAAGGTTCCGCATTGAATCTCTATTTGATACTGTAATTCACTTGGAAAAAGATCAAGATAAAGCAAAATTCATCACGAAGAGACCCGCAATTTACATTGATGATTCTTTTACAGAAAGACAGCAAATTGCAAAACAATGCCATATTCCTACATTTGACACCCACGCTATTGAATGTCTTATTGATTGGAGATACTAAAGTGAGTGATTCAAAGAAAATCAGTCACATCGATCAACGCCACTTAAAAATTATCCGCTTAAATGTCTTAAAATTCACCAAATACTGCGCCCAAAAATACGATAAACCTGGTATTTTATTAGATATAGCCCCCCAAATTTATGAAGGGGCGAAAGCTTTCTTTAAAAAGGCAAAAATAGAAACCTTAGATATAGACCCAAACGCCAATGCAACTTACACAGCTGATATTTGTCAAAATAACAGCGCTATTATACCTGACAATCATTTTGACTTTGTGCTATGCACAGAAGTATTAGAGCACACACTTAATCCGTTTTACGCTGTTGCAGAAATCCACAGAATACTCAAACCTGGAGGATTTTTATTCCTATCCACACCGTTTAACTTCAGAATCCATGGTCCACTACCAGATTGCTGGAGATTTACAGAACACGGTTTGAGAGAGTTGCTAAAAAATTATAAAATTATTGAGCTGAAACAAATTGAAACCAAGAATAGATGGTTAATGCCCATTCATTATACAGCAATAGCTAAAAAGCTTTATCGCACCCGTTTTTAAATCACAGTTTTCTTGTCTCATCAGCAAAATGCAACACATACAAAATGGTATGCTAAAATTCAGCCACTTACATTATTCGCCATAGAGTTTAAAAATGAAATGAACAAACGGATTAAAGGCTTTAAAAAACCAATATACGTCACAAGACCGCTTTTACCACCCTTAGAGAAGTTCATCCCTTATTTACGAGAAATTTGGGGTAGTAAGCGGTTAACCAATATCGGAAAACAGCATCAACTGTTAGAAGCAAAATTAATCAACTTTCTTAAGGTCCCAAATCTTACCTTATTTAACAACGGCACCACTGCTCTTCTAGCTGCCATACGAAGCTTGAACCTTTCAGGAAAGGTCATCACCACGCCTTTTACATTTCCCGCAACTCCCCATGCTTTGGTATGGAACAAAATTGAGCCTATTTTCTGCGACATCGATGAGGAAACTCTAAACATAGACCCTTCAAAAATAGAAAAACTAATCACTCCGGACACTACTGGCATTTTGGCAGTTCATGTTTTCGGAATCCCTTGCGATATAGAATCCTTACAAACCATAGCTGATAGGTATAATTTAAAAATTATATTTGATGCCGCCCACGCCTTCGGTACTGAAGTAAACAACATTGGAATAGGTAATTTTGGAGATATTACAATGTTCAGTTTCCACGCAACCAAACTATTCCATACAGCGGAAGGTGGCGCTTTAACATACAAAGATAAAAAATTAAAACCCAAATTGAAAATGCTACGGAATTTTGGATTAAAAAATGAGTTTGAAGTAGAACTACCAGGTCTAAATGGCAAAATGAATGAGATCCAAGCAGCATTAGGACTAGCTGTATTCAAGTATTGGAAAGATGAATACAAAAAGCGTAAGAGAATCAAGTTAATATATGAGGAAAACCTAAAAGATATTGAAGGAATAACATTTATCCAAGATAAAAAATCTACAAAGAGCAGCTTGCAATACTTCGTTATAAAAATTAACAGATCAAAATTTGGCAGGTCGAGAGATTATGTACTCGAAAAACTAAAAGAGTACAATGTTTTTCCAAGAAAGTATTTTTACCCCCTATGCAGCAACTACCAATGTTACAAATCTATAAAATCCGCCAATGTTCAAAACCTACCCGTTGCTAACAAAGTTGTTAACGAGGTTCTAGCACTACCATTTTATGGGGATCTAAAAGATAATGAAGTAGAAAAAATCTGCAACATTATTAAAAGTTTTAAATCTTGAGCATGAAGGTAAGCGTCTGCGTCATTACCTATAACCACGGAAAATTCATAAAAGATGCTCTAGACAGCATCCTAATGCAAAAGACCGATTTTGATTTTGAAATAACTATTGGCGATGATTACTCTACTGATAATACAAGAGAAATTTTATTAACTTATGCAAGGCGTTACCCAAACAAAATCAACCTATTGTTGCATCCTAAAAAAATAGGGATTATGGAAAACTTCATTCAAACATTCATCAAGTGTCAAGGCAAGTATATTGCCATGTTAGAAGGGGATGATTTTTGGATTTCACCTTACAAACTTCAACTGCAGGCCAATTTCCTTGATAAAAACCCGGATTACGCTATCACTTTCCACAAAGTATACATTTACGATGATAAGTTAAAAAAGAAAATCTCAGTACTGCCCGGAAATAATTACTCACGCAACACCTACTATTTAAGAGATATACTGCTTGGCAATTTCATACCTACCTGCTCAGTAATGCTCCGAAA
Organism: uncultured Gammaproteobacteria bacterium; assembly: GCA_964496955.1. Lineage (GTDB taxonomy): Bacteria > Patescibacteriota > Microgenomatia > Curtissbacterales > CAZCAY01 > CAZCAY01. Next base: position 1,951 of record CAZCAY010000024.1, on the reverse strand, counting down.
TAAGTTATTTGGCAATTTCCCACGTTGGTTCAAAGAACTCGAAATGGGAGACTGGCCTATCCACGCTTTGAATGCTCAATTTGGTAAAATAGGTTACATAAACAAAATTATGGGGGTCTATAGAATTCACAACGCAAACTTTTACTTCCATAGACAAACCACCGATAGACTATTAGGCTGCATCAAAACCCATGAGGTGTTCGCTAAACATTTCCCCAAAAAATATGAATGGTTGATGAAATTTAGAATCTTTTATCTCTATCTTGTAATACTTTACCTATCACTGTCTAATTACCAGCTAAAAAGGGTTCCATATTATCTTAAGAGAGTGCTCATATCTCTCTGTTCTTTCTTTCATAGCCTATTTGTATACCACTTGCGATATTCACATTAAACCTTCAATGATTGGTGTTATTATTGTAAACTGGCAAGGGCTTAAAGACACTTTAGAATGCATCAGGTCCTTCAAGAAAACCAAAGACAAAAATCACAAAATAGTAATTGTTGATAATGGATCATCACCAAAAGAAATATCAAAGCTATCAAACTTAACCAAAAAAGGTTGTAAAGTTATCACAAATAATAAAAATCTAGGATATCCTAAAGCAACTAATATTGGTATCGATTATCTCTTAAAAGACCAGAGAATATCTCATGTACTTTGGATTAACAATGACACTCAAGTGAGTAAAGATTTTTTCAGAGTTGTCAAACGCATCTTGCAAGACAATCCCAATATTGGAATGTTAGGTTTTACTATTCATAAGTTACCAGACAAAAAGATAATAGATACAAAAGGGTTATACATATCATTATCAGGTTATTGTGGAAACGTTCTTAACAACAAAAATCAAACTATCCTCCCATCAGGTGTAGCAATACTTTTCAGTCGCCAAGCATTAGAAGCTGTCAAGGTAAAATCGGAGTTCTTACCTAGTAGGTATTTCTTGTATTGTGAAGACGCAGATATCGCTACAAGGATAATTCTATCCGGTCTCAAATGGATGATTTACAAAAAACCTCTCATTTTCCATAAAGGATCTGCCTCAGCGAAAAAAATACCAGATATGGCAAGCTATTACCTCCAGAGAAACACAATTTGGTTTGTAACCAGGTGTTTTCCTACCCATACAATATTGAAGCTCCTACCATTTATAGTTTTAGGTCAACTGCTCTCCATTATTTACTATGTTTTTATTAAACACAAACCTACCCTCATAGCCAAAGCTAAAATAGAATCGCTATTAGGCCTAAAAGAAACATTGCAAGAAAGGAGGATGATCCAATCAAAAAAACAAATTCCTGCTAGAGAATTCGAGAAAATTTTGCAATTCCGTCTCTTCTAAATTCTACGTATTGTTTCGAAATTCAATTTGCAACATCACAAGAACCAATATACCAAAGGTAAAGGAAATCAGCATTCTATGAAAATGACTAATTGAAATAGAACTTAATATATTAAATACCATAATAAAAAGGAGAATGAAAAGTCCGACAATAATTGGCCTATATGGGATTTTGCGATTATAAGCAATAATCCTATCTTTATCCAACCTAAACACCTTTGAGGATAATTTATGCCCTGGACCAACTGGGTCAAATAATATCAACCCAGTAATTACAAGTTGATCTTCCAAACTGACAAGACAAACAATTGCCAATGAAACTTAAACATGTCTAAAACGAAGAGTTCTATTTCCGGCCTAAGAATTGTTAATAAGATAAGAGAAAATAAAAGGCCAACTGGTGAAACCACATAAAGAAAATTAATCAGCAACCGATAAGGGTAAGGAATGGATTTTTGGTTTCTAATTAACGCTTTTAAAATAAACCATAATGAAATCAAGGCAAATAAAACAGTATTTGGATTTATATGAAGGTGTTTTTGAATCACTCCATCATATTTAATTCCCTCCACTAAAGTTATAAATATATAAAATATCAATAAGCT
>CAZCAY010000023.1:0-9202 GCA_964496955.1 uncultured Gammaproteobacteria bacterium | reverse complement strand
TGATGATAAGGCGGTTGAGACAACAGTGACACCTTTTAGAGAATTAGCTTTAGGTGATAAAGTGAGAATAGTAGGTGGGTTGAATTTTGGCTTGATGGGCAAAGTAGTCAAGATTGGTAGTGGGAAGCAAAGATTAGATTCTGGGTTAACTGGTAATTGGGTTGATGTTGACTTAGGTGAGAAAATTATTAAAGTGCCTGTGGAGAATGTGGAGATATTAGAAATATGAATAATTTAACCTCCAATAGATTGCCAACCCCCAATGATTATCAGAGAGGAATTAGGGTCGCCATCTGGCTAATTATTACAGCTATTGTCTTTTTTGCTGCCGGTTGGCAATGGGGTGAAGGTGGGATATCACGCCGCAGGGAGGTAAACGCTCCTCTGATTACTGTTAGCAATCAGGCGACACCTTCACAAGTCAATGTGGATTTTGCTCCTTTTTGGCAGGTTTGGGACATTGTGACCAGCCGCTACTTGGAACGCGACCAAATAGATCCTCAAAAACTAGTTTGGGGTGCCATTGCGGGTATGGTCAAAGCCATTGGTGATCCTTATACAGCCTTTTTGACGCCTGAAGAAAACAGGGAGGTTAAAGAAGAGTTGGAAGGTGTTTATTCTGGTGTTGGTATCCAATTGGGGTTTAAGGACAAGAAACTGGTAGTGATTGCTCCCTTATCAGGTACGCCCGCAGAGGCGGCAGGTGTCCAAGCTGGCGATTTTATTTTGAAAATTGATGATAAGGAAACTGCTGACTTATCCTTGCCTGAAGCGGTGAAAATGATTAGGGGTGCTGTCGGGACAAAGGTGAAGTTGACGTTTTTACGCGAAGGAAAAAATGAACCATTTGATTTGGAGCTAACGAGAGCTTCAATTGTGGTCAAAAGCGTGGAGGTGAAAATTAAGTCTACTCCCAAAGGAAAAGTAGCTGTCATTAAACTTTCGCGTTTTGGTGAGAAGACCAATGAAGAGTGGGATGAAGCTGTTTCTCAAGTTTTATCAGCCAACGTCAAGGGTGTCGTTTTGGATGTTAGAAATAATCCTGGGGGTTTTTTGAATGGGGCTGTTTATGTGGCCAGTGAGTTTTTAACGGGTAAAATTGTTGGTCAGGCCGGCATTGACGGTGATCCCCAGTTCATAACAGCTGGGAGAAAGGGGAAGTTGCTTTCTATGCCGTTGGTGGCGCTTGTTAACAAAGGTTCAGCGTCAGCTGCTGAAATTGTGGCTGGCGCTTTGCAAGTGCGCGGTAGGGCGAAATTGGTTGGCGAGACTACTTTTGGTAAAGGCACTATTCAAGATACGAATGATTTGCCCTCAGGAGGCGGTGTCCATGTAACTATTGCCAAATGGCTCTTGCCCAATGGCCAAGACATTAATGGCAGTGGGGTGAAGCCAGATGTGGAGGTGGCAGTAGGCGAGCAAGATTTACAACAAGAGCAAGATCCTCAGCTTGATAAAGCCCTTGAAATTTTAACAGCAAAGTTTTAAACTATTGAAAGCATGGAAGTGAGGTTGAACAAACAGTTTTTATCTGCTGGACTTTTGGTTATTGCTTTAGGAGTGGTAGTGGGGGTTGCCTCTTTTAAGATTTCAGCTAATTTACTTGGCAAAACACCGCCTAAAGTGGAGCCAAATGCGGTTACCCAAACTCAAAAGGTTGTATCAGAAGAGTCGGTGGTCATTGATGTGGTTAAGAAAGTTTCGCCTTCTGTTGTTTCCATTGTTGTGGAGCAGCGCTTATTTAATCCCTTTGACCCCTTTTCTGTTGGGAGAACGACCCAGTCTGGCATTGGAACAGGCTTTGTGATTTCTGAGGATGGTTTGATTTTAACAAACCGCCATGTAGTTGCTGATGATAATGAACGTTATTTTGTTATTTTGCCAGACAGTGACGTTAATACTAAAATCCCTGTTTCTAAAATCTACAGAGATCCTTTTAATGACTTGGCGATTATTAAAATTGATAAAACTGGATTGAAAGCTGCCGAATTAGGCGATTCTTCCAAGCTTCAAGTAGGTCAACTGGTGGTGGCTATTGGTAATGCCCTTGGTCGTTTTGATAATACAGTGACTAAAGGGGTTATTTCTGGTTTGGGTCGGGGAGTGGCGCCAATTGATCCGTCTACGGGTATTGCTGAGCGTTTGGATGACCTTATCCAAACTGATGCGGCTATTAATCCTGGTAATTCAGGAGGGCCGTTAGTTAATTCGTCAGGCCAGGTTATTGGAGTTAATACTGCTACTGCTGGTGCTGAGAATATTGGTTTTGCCATTCCCATTAATATAGCCAAGGAGTTAATAGCCGATTTTAAGGCTACGGGTAAGATTTCCAGACCGTTTTTGGGGGTAAGATATACCCATATTGCCAAGGATGTGGCTTTAATTAACGAGGTCCCAGAGGGTGAGTTAATTCGTGAGGTGGTGGCAGGGTCAGCAGCTGATAAAGCTGGCATTAAAGTGGGGGATATTATTGTTTCAGCAGATGGCAAGAAATTGACTGATTCTACCACTTTAGCCACTGTGATTAGGAGTAAGAAGGTGGGTCAAACACTCAATTTATCTGTTTGGCGAGATGGTAAGATGATTGAGGTAGCAGCGGTTTTAGGAGAAGCGGAGTAAATTTAGCTGGCGGCAGCAGCCAGGGTTAACTTTTTCCCCAAATGAGTCATTAATTCCGGACCCAAATTAACAGCCAGACCGATCCCACCAATGGCTACTGCCAGTAATAAGCCGTATTTGGCAGCTTTGGTTAAGGTTTTACTCTTTTCAGCGCGGTAGGCTGGTTCTGACTCTAGCATAAACCTAAAATAGCATATTTTAGTGATTGGGGGCAAGTTTGGCAGTAAGAGCTTCTACAATTTTATCCAGGTTACCATCCATCACATCTTCCAAATCGTGCCAGGATTGGTTGATGCGGTGGTCGGTAACCCGATTTTGGGGAAAATTATAGGTTCTAATTTTTTCAGACCTTTCGCCCCAGCCAATTTGGGATTGCCTTAAGTTACCAATGGCCGCCTGTTTTCTGTCTTGTTCTAATTTATAAAGTTTAGCCCTTAAAATTTGCATAGCAATTTCGCGGTTTTGGGCTTGGGAACGCTCTGTTTGGACTTTAACAACAATATTTGTCGGCTTGTGGCGAATTCTGACAGCTGTTGAAACTTTATTAACGTTTTGGCCGCCGTGACCGCCTGAACGAAAAGCCTCAAATTCAATGTCTTGAGGATTGATATTAATTTGGGTAGGGGGAACCTGAGGTAGAATAGCCACAGTTGCTGTGGAAGTATGGATACGTCCTCCACTTTCTGTTTTAGGCACGCGCTGGACGCGATGGACTCCAGATTCAAACTTAAGTTTATCCCAGACTCCCTTGCCTGAAATATTAAGGACTACTTCTTTGATATTGCCAAGCCCTCCCTCGTTTTTATCAATTTCTTCCACCTGCCACATTTGACTAGCAGCGTATTTTTTGTACATTCTTAATAAATCGGCAGCAAAGAGACCAGCCTCATCACCACCGGCAGCTGCCCTTATTTCCATAGTGACAGTTGAGTCGGCGGCTACATCAGCACCCTGCCCCTTTTTAGGGTTTAAGGCTTTTTCTAATGATGCTTTTTCTTCTTCAAGTTTGGCTATTTCTTCGCGGGCTAATTCCCTTAAAACAGGATCTGTTAACAGCTTTTGAGCTTCGGCAATTTTAGTATTAAGGGTTTCAATTTGTTGTTTGAGGTAGTTATCCATTTGGCCAGTTTTGCCTGTTTTGGTGTTGAGGTTGATAAATCTTACTTTGCTTTGAGTTCTGACTTAATCTTTTGAGCCATCTCTCTGAGGGTAAGGGGTCGCTCTCTAGTTTTGTCTTCGCTTACGGCCTTTTCTTTGCGGGCATTTTTCAGAGCTTGTGATGCTTCTTGGCGCTTTTGGAATTGCTCTACTTTGCCTAAGGTATCAACATACTTTTGCTGGCCTGTGAAGAAGGGATGGCAGGCCGAGCAAATTTCAACCCTGATTTCAGGCTTGGTTGAACCGGTGGTAAAGCTAGCGCCACAGGCGCAAATCACCTTAGCATTGTTATAGTAGGTGGGATGGATGCTGGCTTTCATTCTGCTGGCAGTTTAGCAGATTGACAAACTTCTTGCAAGTTGGGTTTTTTGAGATGGAGTTTACAGTTAATGGCCACGATGGACATGATTGGTAATATGATAGGTGGCAGCGAACACGCCTCCAATAATCATTAACGCCCCAATCATAATAGGCACGGTAATAGCCTCGCCAAGAAGAAAGTGGGCGGCAATTAAGGTGAAAAGGGGTTGAGAGTGAGAAATGAATCCTACTCTGTGGGCAGAAACGTATTTCAGCGACCATTCATAGAAAAAGTAGGCAAAGAGTGAAGAGAAGACAATAATAATCGCCACCCCTAAAACGCCGGTTATTGTTATTTGATGGGGCCAGCTTGGATTTTGAAAATATTCTAAAATCATAAAAGGAAAAATGGCCAAAACCGCAGCCAGAAAAGAAATGGCAGTAACGGTTAAGTGGTTGTACTTGTCAAAGAGTTCTTTAGAACCAATAGTGTAAGCAATCCAAGTTGCCACAGAGGCTAAGACCAAAAAATCTCCAGATAGACTTTCTAAGATTTTGCCTGTGCCCTGGCCAATAAGAGGCTGGCCAATAATTAAGAGAGTGCCTAAGGTGGAAACAATAGTGCCTATTATGGCCAAAGTTCTAATTTTTTCAGATAAAAAAATGACTCCTACTATGGCCATACCAATTGGGAACAAAGCTTGGATAACACCTGCGTCAATGGCTGATGTTCTTTTGAGCCCAAGATATGAAAGAAGGTTGGTTAAAGTAGGGCCCAGAAGGGCGACAATGATTAATCGAGGCAAATCTTGGAGATGGATGGGGTGGTGGTTGTTGGTGAAAATGAAAAAGGGGGTAATGAGAAGACCGGCTATGGAAAACCTCAAAAAGGCTAAGGTAAAAGGGGGGATCTCGGTTAAGGTGATTTTAATAACAGGGATGGTTGTCCCCCAGATAAAGAAGGTGACTAATAAGGCGATGCTAGCTAGAGTTTTTTTATTAGTCATGGTTTTTGGGAGGTCTGTAATAAATCGCAAAGCCTATCAATACCTAGAGAAAAACCGACGGCTGGTATGGGCCGTTTGGCAAATATGCCAATCAGATTGTCGTATCTACCTCCTCCTCCATATGATAGCCTGGGGTCACTTTTTAGTTTTAACTCAAAAATGGGGCCAGTATAATAATCTAGACCTCTGGCTAGAGAAGTATCAAAGAAGAAGTCTTCATCTTTGGTAAAGCCTTGAGTTCTTAAGATAGCAAAGATTGCTTTGAGGCGAGGGGTTTCTTTGGCATTGAGGAGTTTTTCCAAATAAGATGTGACCTTATTGGGTTTGAAGCCTTTATTGATAAGTTCTTTCTCCACTCCCGCTTTGCCTATTTTGTGGATTTTATCAAAGGCTCTAATAACAAGAGGCGGTACATTTTCAAAGTTTTGACGGTCGTTGACGGCCATTATGATTCTTTGGTTGTTTACTTGCCTAATGGCTTGGAGAGCGGTAGCAATAATTAAAGCGTCTTCTTCGGGTGTATTAAGGCCAACACTGTCAAAATCAAGCTGTGTAAATTCCCGAAAGCGTCCTTTTTGAGGATTTTCGCCTCTGAAAACTTGCCCAATTTGATATCGACGGAAAGGAAAAGGCGGATGGTAAGTAGCCACGTAACGGGCCAAAGGAACAGTTAGGTCATAGCGTAAGGCTAATTCACGGCCACCTCTGTCCTCAAATTCGTAAATGAGTCTTTCTTCCTCGCCGTATTTACCTTTCAAAGTTTGAGCAAACTCAATGGTGGGCGTTTCAATGGGCACAAAGCCCGCTTTTTCTAAAACATTAATAATTTGATTGATGATGGAACGTTTTTGGCTGGCTAAATCTGGTTTGATATCACGGAAACCTTTGGGTGTAGGGGGAGCTTTCTGCATTGTGAGTTGGCAGCTTTGTCAAACTGATAAGATAATACCTCCTGCTTTTGGTTATTGACTTGAACCACAAGCCGGCAAAGCCTAGTCTGATTAGATGATATTAACTACAACCACGACAGCCACTGCAATAGCCACAGCAGCGGCAATAATTAATAAGCTGCGCCTTGAAATGGCGCTACCAGCTTCCCCCGGAGGGGGTGTAGCTTGAGCAGCTGGTGACGCTGCAGTCGGCTGTTGAGGCTGACCTTGCGTGTTATCCTCCATAATTTAAGATTAAACAAATTGGGTAATAAATTGCAAGAGGAAAAATTTCTTAAGAAAATTATTTGAGATAAGCAGGGATTGGTTTGGCTTTTAATTCAGGCAAGGGCAGTTGAGCTTGTTTGAGGCGTTGTTCTCGCTCTTTGATTTTGTAAAGCGCCTTTCTAATACTATTGATAAAATCTTCAACCCTTTGTCTTTTTGATGCCTCTTCTAACGTTGGCCTAAAGGCAATAATGACTGCTTGATTTTCTTGGACAGTCTCAATAGCTTGGCAATTGTCTTCGCTAAGGGTAGCTTCGTTTTCAACTACCTCTACGGTTAGGTCCGCTTCAGGGTTTGGGGGTAAAAGCCAGTTTCTGCCAAAACCATAAGGGACTAGAATTTGCACAGAGGCAATCCCTTTGCGAGCCAAATAGTTTTTGACAGTAGAGGGATATTCTGTGGCAATGACAATTTTGGTTTTGCCTTGTTTTCTGATTTGAGACATAAATTCACCAAAAGTAGTCACTAGAGGAAATGATTCTTTGGAAATGATGGCTGCTAATTTGGTTTTACAAATGCCCAGCTCTAAGATGGTAGTAATTTTCCCTAGATGGTTGGGGTTAGTTAGCAGAAATTCTTTCACCACGTCAGAAGTAGTGATGGCCAAATCAGCTTTTCCCATTGCCAGTAACGGTGGGATGTCTTGAGCGGGCAAGAATTTAAGAGGCAATTCAGTTTTGTCCGGTTTGATTAGGCTGTCTTTGTGAATAACCCCAACTCTAATGCCAGCTTCCTTGAAGAGGTTGATAATCGTTTCCTCAAAAGTTCCGGTAGGCAGGTAGATTTTAAGCATATTTTTTAGCAGGGATTAACTGGGGCGCATTATAGCAGATAATTTTAGCCTTTTCAAGGTTTGGATCTGGTGAGGATGGGTAAATTTTCATAATGCTTGATAATAAGAAAAACCTTTGTTATTATGCATAGACTGATGGTAGAGGTTAAATTTTTAGGCCAAACTTGCTTTTTAATAACTTCTAAAACGGCGAGTGTCATATTTGACCCCCTTTTCTTGTCTGAAAGTAAGAGAAAGTCGCTTAATGTTGATGTAGTATTATTGAGTAGCGAACCTGAGGAAATTGACAACTTGGGGTTTGGTAAGGAAAAGCAAGAGCCTTTTGTTATTTACGGTCCTGGTGAATATGAAATTTCTAAGGTGACTATTACAGGCTTGCCAGCTCAAGCTCGCCTAGCTGATGACCACAATGGACAAACTACTATTTATCAACTAACAGCCAATGGTCTTACCTTTTCTCATTTAGGTAGTATTGGCAGAAAATTAAACCAGCAGCAATTGGAAGTTGTGGGGGGAGCGGATGTTTTAATGGTGCCAATTGGAGATTCCACCGGGCTGACTGTTTCAGATGCAGTTGAGGTAGTGGCTCAAGTTGAGCCTAAGATTGTCTTACCGATGGTCTCAGATGAGAAGGATTCCCAGAACGCTCTGGGGAAGTTTTTGGCAGAAATTGGTAAAAATCAAATTAACGATTTATCCAAGCTCGCCTTATCTACTGAAAGGTTGCCTGAGGAAATGCAGGTTGTGGTCCTGACTCCTGTTTCATGAATCTGTAAATCTGGTTTGTCACTTGGCTGTTAAAGGGAGTTTAAAATGGCTAATGCCAAAATCACGCCGCAGAATCTAGAAGCTGAACAAAGCGTTTTGGGGGCCTTGTTAATTGACAAAGACGCTATTGTGACAGTAGCTGAGTTTTTAAGACCAGAGCACTTTTACAAGGATAGCCATGCCAAGATTTATCAAGTAATGCTGGCCTTGTATGAACGGCGTGATCCTATTGATTTGATTACTGTGACTGCTGAATTAAAGGGAAGAGGTTGGTATGAGGAGGTTGGGGGATCGGCCTACTTAACGGAGTTGGTTAATTTAGTGCCAACTTCAGCCCATACTGCCCATTACGGTCAGATTGTTAAAGATAATTACACGCGCAGGGAGCTAATTAGGACTGCTGGCAAGATTTCCGAATTAGCCTATGAGACCGCTGGTGATGTTAAGGATTTACTAGACCAGACTGAACAGGCCATCTTTAGTATTTCCCAAGAACATCTTCGTCAAAATTTTATCCCTATTAAATCAGCCCTAACTGAAAGCTTTGATCGTTTGGAAGAACTCCACAGGCGCTCTGGTTCTCTCCGAGGGATACCATCTGGATTTAGGGACTTGGATGATAAGCTAGCTGGTTTCCAGGATTCTAACTTGATAGTCCTAGCTTCAAGACCAGGACAGGGAAAGTCGTCGCTGGCTTTAAATATTGCCCAACACGTGGGGGTGAGGGAGAAATTGCCGGTTGGTATTTTTTCCTTGGAGATGAGTAAAGAGGAGGTAGTGGACAGATTATTGGTTGGTCAATCTGATGTTGATGCTTGGAGATTAAAAACTGGTCGGCTTGATGATCGGGATTTTGAATTGTTACAAGAGGCAATGGGGGAGTTAGCAGACGCTCCTATCTTTATTGATGATACGCCGGGAATTAATATCTTGGAATTGCGCACAAAAGCAAGGCGATTGCAAGTAGAGCAAGGTTTAAGGTTATTAATTGTTGACTACCTCCAGTTAATTCGTAGCCAGCAGCGGATGGAAAATCGGGTTCAGGAAGTTTCAGAGATCTCCCAAGCCTTGAAAAATTTGGCCAGAGAATTGCACATTCCTATTCTGGCTTGTGCCCAACTTTCCAGAGCTGTGGAAGTAAGAGGTACGAAAGTACCCCAGTTGGCTGACTTGCGCGAATCGGGAGCTATTGAACAAGATGCTGATGTGGTGATGTTTTTATACAGGGAAGATCCAGATGATCAAGAAAAGGTTAAGCTTTTGATTGCCAAGCATCGCAACGGCCCTTTAGGCGAAATTGATTTGATTTTCAAAGGGGAACGCATTAAGTTTTATGGGCT
>CAZCAY010000022.1:0-9920 GCA_964496955.1 uncultured Gammaproteobacteria bacterium | reverse complement strand
CTTTTAGCCAAGGGGCTAAATCAAAAAATGGTTGGGTGGTGGGCGTGACTTTTTATTCTCAAGATGCTACCAATTTTGAAGGTCGGGATAAGACTAACCCCATTGATGAGGAGATTGTAACTCCCAATTATGTTGAAAGAACTATTAGGCTTTTAGATGAAGGTGATATCTATGTGGTGTTTAATGGAGGAACAGGTACAATTTCTGAATTTGCCATGGCGTGGGGGTTGGCCAGGTTATACTTTGGACATCACAAACCCTTAATCCTTTATGGTGATTTTTGGCAGGAAATAATGGCAACCTTTAAGAAAAATATGCTTATTCGGCCTGAAGAGTTGGAAGTTTTTAAGATTGCAAATTCACCGCAGCAGGTAATTGAGGCTATTGGTGAATTTGAAAAAATGGTTTTTAACAAAAAGCATTGGCATATTTCAGAGAAAGAGGAGCCGTTTAGGATTTAGGCAATGATTGTGATTCATGGCGATGACCTGGTTAAAAGCTCGCAGTTTTTAGAGAAACTCATTGGCCGGTATTTAGGTTGGCAGGTGGTAAGGGTTAATTTAAAAATTGAGCCTTTTGACCCCATCACTCTCTTTTTAACTGATAGCCTTTTTGAGGAGAAGAAGTTAGTGATTTTAGAAAATTTTTACAAGTTTTTTAAGAACTTGCCATTGGACTTAGCAGCAGTTGGGGATGTTAGCAATCTGGAGATTGTCATATTTGAGAATGAACAGTTAAGGCCAAGCCAACTTAAAAGTTTGCCGCCTAAAACCCAGGTTTTTCTATTTAAGCCAGAACCTATCATCTTTAGGTTTTTTGACCATTTAATTCCTGGTAATCAACGAGTTGCTTTTAAGCTTTTCAAGCAAATTGAGAGCCATTATGATCCTTATCTCTTTTTTGCTCTTTTTACTAAGCATATTAAGCACCTGCTTTTGGCCAAAACAGGTGGTGAGCTTAACTTGGAAAGTTGGCAGGTTGAAAAATATGCTAGATTGGCTGCCAAGTTTAAGAGGGAAAGGTTAATATCAGCTTATAGAGGCCTTTTCCAAATTGAAGTCAAAATTAAACGTGGCGAGATAAGTAATCCCATGCCCGCCCTTTCCTTATTATCTTTTGAGTTGACCAGAAGCTGAAAGTCTAGGTAGACTAGTAAGTAGGTAGGTATGAAAAAATATGTAGTTGGTTTTGCAGAAATTGATAAACACGATATCAGCTTGGTAGGTGGCAAGGGGGCAAATTTAGGTGAAATGTTCAATGCTGGTTTTCCAGTGCCTGCCGGTTTTGTGGTTACTTCTACGGCCTATTTTGAGTTTCTCCAAAGGAATAACTTGAAAACGATTATTGATAATACCTTAAAGACATTAAACCCAGAAGATACTGCCCAACTGCAGCAAGTGGCATCAATCATCCAAAAGCAGATTATGGCTGCCCCCATCCCTCTTGAAATCCAAGAAGAAATCAAGGAAGCTTATAAACACTTAAGCGGCAGGAGTCCTAAACATGTGGCTGTTCGCTCTTCAGCGACTGCTGAAGATTTGCCTAAAGCTTCTTTTGCTGGCCAACAGGCTACCTTTTTAAATGTGGTTGGTGAGGATGCGGTTTGCCTGGCGGTCAAACAAGCATGGGCATCTCTCTTTGAAGCAAGGGCCATTTATTATCGCCAGCATGCCCATTTTGATCATTTTAAGGTTGGTATTGCAGTGCCTGTTCAGTTAATGGTTGAATCAGAAACTTCAGGGGTTATTTTTACAGTTGATCCAGTTACTGGCAATAAAAACAAAATTGTGATTGAGGCAATTTACGGCTTGGGTGAAATGATTGTCCAAGGACAGGTTACCCCCGACCACTATGAGGTTGCCAAATCAGATTTTTTAATCCTTGATAAACGGATAGCCACCCAGACCCGTCAGCTTGTGAGGATGGATGGCGGCAATAAAATACTGCCTGTGGCTAAAAAGTGGCAGTCTGCCCAAAAGATTACCGATAAGCAGATTGGGGAATTGGCTCAAATAGCCAAAAAACTGGAAGAGCATTATTTTTTCCCTCAGGATATTGAATGGGCAATTGAAAAAAACAAAATTTACATTGTTCAAACTAGACCCATTACCACTATTGAAGGCCAAATAGACCATAAAAGACCGCTTTTGGTAAGCAAAACTAGGCTTGATTTACCCGTTATTTTAAAAGGTGCGCCAGCTTCACCGGGTATTGCTTTTGGACCAGTAAGAATAGTGAGGACAGTTAGGGATATTGCTAGAGTAGGAAGCGGTGAAATTTTGGTAGCAACTATGACTAATCCTGATTTTGTGCCTGCAATGAAAAAAGCAGCGGCTGTGGTGACTGATGCAGGAGGAAGCACTTCTCATGCAGCAATTGTCTCTCGGGAGATGGGTATTCCAGCAGTGGTGGGCACTGAGAAGGCAACCCAAGTTCTCAAAGAGGGAATGGTGGTTACTGTTGATGGCAGGGCAGGCAAAGTCTACAAAGGCAGTTTTATAACCCATACCCAATTCCATGAGGTAAAACCTACTAGTCCTCCTAAACCTGTGGTTGTTCCTAAAACCGCTACTAAGATTTATGTGAATTTAGCCGAACCTGATCTTGCCCCAGAAGTGGCTGCTAAAAATTGCGATGGTGTTGGCTTATTAAGGGCAGAATTTATGATGGCCCAAATTGGCGTCCACCCCAAAGAGTTTATTGCCCAAAAGAAGGAGCGAGTATTTATTGAGAGTCTGGCAGAAAATATGATCAAAATTTGTCGTGAGTTTTATCCGCGTCCAGTTTTTTACCGCTCTTCCGATTTTAAAACCAACGAATATCGCAACCTAAAAGGAGGAGATAAATTTGAATCAAAAGAACCCAATCCAATGCTAGGTTACAGGGGAGCATTTAGGTATATGACTGATCCTAAGGTTTTTAACTTAGAGTTAGAAGCAATTAGAATGGTGCGTAATAAAGCTAACCTTAAGAATCTCAACTTGATGATCCCTTTTGTCAGAAGTGTAGAAGAGTTGAGAAAGGTCAAACAAATTATAGCCGCTGCTAATCTCCATCGCAGTCCGTCATTTAAACTGTGGATGATGGTAGAATTGCCAATTAATGTCATCTTGTTAGATGATTTTATAGAAGTGGGCATTGACGGAGTTTCTATTGGCTCTAATGATTTAACTATGTTGCTTTTAGGAGTGGATCGGGACAACGCTGAAGTAGCCTCTGCTTTTAACGAGGCAAGTCCTGTTTTAAAGTGGGCATTGGAAAAGGTTATCAGGACTGCCCATAGACATGGGATTACTTCTTCAATTTGCGGCCAAGCAGCATCAAATAATCCGCTTTTAATTGATTGGGTTGTGCGGTTGGGCATTACCAGCATTTCGGTTAATCCAGACGCTGTTGATGAGATAAGGGCAATGGTGGCAGATTATGAGGCAAAATTGGTGAAGGAGAGAAGCAAAGATGGCTAAAATTAGCAAAATTTACGCTAGAGAAATTTTAGATTCTCGTGCCTATCCGACAGTAGAAGTAAAGGTGGTCTTAGACGATCAATTTTATGGAGTGGCTTCAGCTCCTACTGGTGTTTCTACTTCTAAATCTGAAGCAGTGGAAGTAAGAGATAATGATAAAGACCGCTATGCAGGGTTGGGCGTTTTGAAGGCTGTGGATAATGTGGTTAACATAATCCAACCAAAACTAATAGGGGTTAATCCTGAAGACCAAGAGAAAATTGATAAAACCCTCATTTCCTTGGATGGGACACCTAATAAATCAGGATTGGGGGTCAATGCGATTTTGCCAGTTTCCATCGCTTGCGCTAAAGCTGCAGCTGCTTCTAAGCGCTTACCACTTTATCAATACTTGTCTCAAAAATTTTTTGACTCGCAAGTTGGCATTCCGACACCTATTTTTAACGTGATAAACGGTGGCAAGCATGGGGCTGGCAATTTGGACTTTCAGGAGTTTTTTATTGTCCCCTCAAAAGCCAAGCCTTACAGTGCAAGCTTACGAATGGCTGTTGAGATTTATTTCTCCTTGAAAAGGTTACTCATCTTTAAGAATGCTATCCATAGTGTGGGGGATGAGGGGGGATTTGCTCCTAATCTTTATACTAATTCAGATGCTCTTGAACTTTTGGTGGAGTCATTGCAGGTGACAGGTTATCATCTGGGGCAGGATTTGTTTTTGGGATTGGATTTTGCTGCTAACAATTTCAGAACCGGTTCTCTTTATCAAATTAAAGATCGTTCTAATCCAATTGGGGTTGGTGAGTTGATTGAATTATACAAGGATTTGGTTAACCGCTATCGGATTTTTATTTTGGAGGATCCATTTGCTGAAGACGATTGGGAAGGATGGGCGCAATTGATGAAGGAAATAGGCGATAGAGCGTTGATTGTGGGAGATGATTTATTGGCTACCAATCCTAAATTGGTCGACAAGGCCCTTAAGGGTAATTATGTTAATGCCATGATTATTAAACCCAACCAAATTGGTACATTGACAGAGACTGTAGAGGTGATTAAAAAGGCCACCAAGGCTGGTTGGCAAATTGTTGTGTCTCACCGTTCAGGCGATACGACTGATGATTTTGTTGCTGATTTGTCAGTGGCTGCTAAAGCCGATTATGTTAAATTTGGGGCCCCTGCGCGAGGAGAACGAACAGTCAAATATAATCGCCTATTGGAAATTTTCTATCAGTTAACGCCAGGACCTACCCCTTAAATTTCAATGATTAAGACCACTTTTAAGCCAGTTGTTTTAACAGTTTTAGACGGGTGGGGTATTGCACCACCTAGTTCTGGGAATGCTGTGACTTTGGCTAAAACTCCTAACTTAGATGCCATCTTTGCTGCTTTTCCCCATTCCCAGTTAGGGGCATCTGGTGAATCTGTTGGTTTGCCCAAAGGCCAGGCAGGCAATTCAGAAGTCGGACACTTAAACATGGGGGCTGGTAAGATTGTTTATCAGGATTTGCCAAGAATCAATATGGCCATAGCTGATGGGAGTTTCACCCGTAACCCAGCTTTTCTTCAAGCCTTTGAACATGTCAAAAAGTATCATTCCAATCTCCACCTTCTTGGATTAATTGGTCCTGGGGGAGTTCATAGCTATCTTGATCACTTTTATGCCTTGCTGTGGATTTGTCGTGAGGACCAAATTGATGGCTCAAGAGTCTTTGTCCATGTGATTACTGATGGAAGGGATTCACCGCCGGTTTCAGCTAAAACTTACATTAAAGATGTTGAAGAACATCTAAAGAAGATAGGAGTGGGTAAAATTGCTACCGTTATTGGTCGGTATTACGCTATGGATCGGGATAATCATTGGGAGAGAACCCAAAAGGCTTATGAGGCGTTAGTGGAAGGGAAAGGGGAAACAGCTCAATCCGCTTTAGATGCCTTGGAAAAGGGGTATGCTGCTAAAAGAACTGATGAGTTTATGTTGCCGACAGTGGTTGTGGAGAACGATAAACCGGTTGGTTTAATATCTGATAATGATGCTGTTATTTTTTTTAATTTTAGAGCCGATAGAGCCAGACAATTAACTAAAGCCTTCGTTTTAAAGGATTTTGAGACAATTGAGGTTACAAGACAAGTTTATGAGAAGCCCATTGATGAATCGCGGCCAATTACTGCCCAACCTGAAAGGGTGAGGGTTAAAACCTTTGACCGGAAGACATTTTTGAAAAATTTATTTTTTGTGACTATGACCCAATATGAAAAGGGGTTGCCAGTTTCCAAAGTGGCCTTCGCGCCTGTTAATGTTCCTTTACCCTTAGCGCGGGTTTTGGCCGAACGCCAGCTTCATCAGCTCCATATTGCTGAAACGGAAAAGTATGCCCATGTAACCTATTTTTTTAATGGCAGGCGAGAACTGGCATTTCCTTTTGAAGACAGAATTATTATTCCGTCGCCTCAAGTGGCAACTTATGATTTAAAACCGGAAATGTCCTCATTTAAAATTACCGAAACCATAGTGAAAAAAATAATGCTTGGTGTATACGATTTTATTATTGTCAATTATGCCAATTTAGATATGGTAGGCCATACTGGGGTTTTGCCAGCAGGAATTAAGGCGGTAGAAACCGTGGATGAGTGTATTGGCCGATTGGTTAAAAGTGTTAAGGCTGTGGGTGGAGCAATGCTTTTGACAGCAGACCACGGCAACGTGGAGGAAATGATTAATCAAAAAACAGGTGATGTGGACACAGAGCATTCCAACAGTCCTGTCCCTTGCGTTTTAATAACCCCTAATTTAGGTGGTAGAACCGGCTTTTTAAGAAACGGTATTTTAGCAGATGTTGCGCCCACAATCTTAGATTTGATGGGTATTCCCAAACCTTCTGACATGACAGGCCGAAGTTTGTTAGAATATTAGTGAGAGCAGATGCTCAATTACAAGTTTATTACTGACAAACACTTAACCAAACAGCCTAATTTGGCTGATTATCAGCAAGCTTATGACAATTTTAATGTCAAGGATTACTGGGGCGAGCTGGAGTGGTTTAATGGCGGTAAAATTAATGCCGCTTTTAACGCTTGTGACCGTCATCTAAAAGACCCTCGAAAACGCAATAAGACCGCTTTAATTTGGGTGTCAGAGGATAATCAGATTCAAACCTTCACTTTTGAGCAAATTGCTAATTTGTCTAATCAAGTGGCAAATGGTCTAAAATCATTAGGAGTGAATCCTAGGGATAGAGTTTTTATCTTTTTACCCAGAATTCCCCAGCTTTATTATGCCTTTTTGGGCATTGTTAAGACTGGCGCAATAGCTGGGACGATGTTTTCTGCTTTTGGCTCACAGGCCATTACTGATCGCTTAGGTAACAGCCAAGCCAAAATACTCATTACTGATAGCCAATTATTGCCACGAGTAAAAGAAAGTTTGTCAAATCTACCAAATCTAGAAAAAATTTTAGTAGTTGGTGGTCAAAATGAAGGCGAGAAAATTTTTAATTTTGACCAGCTAGTGGCTGTTCAAGACCGCTCCTTTAATATCTATCAGGCCAATCCTGAAGACTTTGCTTTCATGTTGTATACTTCTGGCACTACCGGCAAGCCCAAAGGTGTTGTCCACGCCCATTTGGCTATTTTGCACGAACACTTAACCGCTAAGTGGGTGCTAGATTTAAAAGATGATGATATTTACTGGTGTACCGCTGATCCCGGTTGGGTGACGGGTATAGCCTATGAAATTTTGGGGACATGGTCTAATGCAGCTACCACTGTGGTTTATGCTGGTCGATTTGATCCTGAACGATGGTATTCTATTATCAGTCAATTAAAAGTTACCGTTTGGTATACAGCCCCCACTGCTGTCAGAATGCTTATGGCTGCAGATCCCTCTCTTTTATCAAAGTATAATCTATCTTCCTTAAGACATTTGGTATGTGTTGGTGAGCCGCTCAACCCAGAAGCTGTTATTTGGAGTTATCAAACTTTTGGCAAACCTTTCCATGACAGTTGGTGGCAAACAGAAACTGGGGGAATTATGATTGCTAATTATCCTGTTATGCCCATTAAGCCAGGTTCTATGGGTAAACCAGTGCCAGGAGTAATAGCTGAGATTGTGGATGAGGAAGGGAAAGTTGTGGGTACTGGTGTTGAAGGTAATTTAGCGATTAAACCTGGGTGGCCATCAATGATGAGAACAATTTGGCAAAATCCTGAAAAATACCAATCGTATTTTGTTAACGGTTGGTATATTTCTGGTGACCGGGCCTATAAAGATGAAGACGGTTACTTTTGGTTTATTGGTCGTGCTGATGATGTTATTAAGACTTCAGGCGAAAGGGTCGGTCCTTTTGAAGTAGAAAGCGCTTTAGTGGAGCATCCCGCAGTAGTGGAAGCAGGGGTTATTGGGAAACCAGATCCTGTCAGGGGAGAAATTATCAAAGCTTTTGTGGTTCTTAAGCCTGGTGTTAATGGGGATGATGATTTAAAACAGGTATTAATGGCTTTTGTCAAAAAGCACTTAGCTGGTCATGCTTATCCTAGGGAGATTGAGTTCATTGATAAGTTACCCAAGACCAGGTCTGGTAAAATTATGCGGCGACTCCTTAAAGCAAAAGAATTGGGTTTGCCTGTAGGCGATACCTCCACTTTAGAAGAATATTAGCTTAAAACGGTTGGAAGATGAGAGTGAACTCGCCTTTAGGTTTGGTTTGACGAAAATGCTCCAAGGCGCTTGTAATGTCTTCTCGTCGTATTTCCTCATGGATTTTAGTTAATTCTCTGACCACTACAATAGGGATGTTACCAAAAGTTTGATTAATAGCTTCTAAGGTTTTTAATAGCCGATGAGGCGCCTCGTAAAGCACAACCGTCGGTTTGAGTAAACCCATAGTCTTCTTAATCTCTTCCATTAGTTTAAGTCTTTTTCCTCCTTTTTTCGGGGGATAGCCGAGGAAGAGAACGATGTTAGTGGGTAATCCCGATATGGCCAAGGCTGCAGTGACGGCTGATGGGCCAGGTATCACCTCAACACCAATATTAGCTTGGATACAAGATTGAACTAGCCGATGGCCCGGATCAGCAAGAAGGGGCATACCAGCATCTGAAACTAATGCTAAATTTTGACCCCCAGATAGTTTTTGAATAAGACGAGGAGTGGTGGCAGCTTCGTTAAACTTGTGTAGGGGAATGAGTGGTTTTTTAATCTGATAATGGTTTAAAAGAATCCGAGTTCGGCGGCTATCCTCGCAGACAATGGTATCCACTGACTTTAAGGTTTGCAAGGCTCTAAAACTGAGGTCCTCTAAGTTGCCGATGGGAGTTGCTACAATAAACAGACGGCCACTCATAAACTTGCACCCCTGCTAACCACTTGCTATGCTAAAAGTATAGCATGGTATGGTTTAAATCAGCAGCTGTCCCTCCTAATAAGCAGGAAGTGATTAACAACTTGGTTTGGAAGATAGGCGGTGAGGCTGGGATGGGGATTATGGTTACGGGACAGCTTTTTGCCAAAATTTGTGCCAGAATTGGTCTTAATACCATAGGTTATAGTGAGTATCCATCATTAATTCGTGGCGGCCATAATACTTATCATGTGCGGGTTTGTGACAAACCCATTTACAGCCAAGTAAGCCCCTCTAACCTCTTAGTTGCTCTTAATAAAGAATCAATTCTGATGCATAAAGATGAGCTCACTACAGGAGGGGGTCTTATTTTTGACAGCACGAATTTGACTATTGATACAAGTGATTTGGGAAGAAGTGATATTATACTTTTCCCAGTACCCCTCAAAAAATTAGCAGTAGATACTGGTGGTGATGTCCAAGTTATTAACACTGTGGCCGTTGGAGCGACCTTTGCCCTTGTTGATCTTGATTTAGAAATAGTCACCAACACACTTGCCGATTTCTTTAGATCCAAAGGAGAAAAGGTCATTGCTGTTAATCAAAAAGCTGCCAGCTTAGGTTTTAATTTTGTAAAAACTAACTTCACATCGAGTTTCCCTTGGAAATTGAGAAAAATTGAAACCCCCAGACCCAAAATTGTCGCTACAGGCAATGAGGCTACGGCATTAGGTGCAGTAAAAGCAGGTTGTAAGTTTTATGCTGCTTATCCGATGACACCAACATCTAACATCTTGCATTTCTTAGCTGCTCATGCTCAGGAAGCAGATATGATTGTTGTTCATGGCGAAGATGAAATAGGAGTAGTGAACATGGCAGTGGGTGCGAGTTTTGCCGGTGTGCGCTCAATGGTTGCTACTTCTGGTGGTGGCTTTTCTCTTATGGTTGAGACGTTAGGATTGGCTGGTATGACTGAGACACCATTGGTCATTATTTTAGGGCAAAGACCAGGGCCAGCTACCGGCTTACCTACATGGACAGCCCAAGCTGATTTAAGGTTTGCTCTGTCTGCTGCCCAAGACGACTTTCCCCGCATTGTTTTGGCGCCTGGCGATATTAC
>CAZCAY010000021.1:0-9984 GCA_964496955.1 uncultured Gammaproteobacteria bacterium | reverse complement strand
CCAAGTGACGGTGGAAATAAGAAGATTGGCTATTCGGGACAAAATTAAGTCATTAACATTGCAAATCCGTCAGGCAGAGACAGCAGGCGACCATGAAAAATTGGCGGCTTTAAACAAACGTTTTAACCATTTGTCAGATCAGCTGGCGCGTCTAAATAGCCGCTAGGAGGGTTAAAAAGATGAATTTAGAAGCCAAAAAAACAGCCATTCGTAAATTGATTAAAAAGGGTAAAGAAGTGGGGTTTGTAACCCAAGATGAGATTTTGGCCATTTTCCCCAAGGCTGAGGAAGAAATTGAGTTATTGGACGAACTCTACATGAAGCTTTTGGAAGAAGGCGTTGATGTTTTTGATACCACTGCTGAGCCTGAACCTGAAATTAAGGACACTGCCGAGTTGGAAGCTGAATTAAAAACCTTGGCCGCCATTGATGAAGGGGTCATTTCTGATCCGGTGAGGATGTATCTGCGCGAGATTGGTCGTGTTCCCCTTTTAACCTATGAGCAGGAAGTGGAATTGGCCAAAAGGGTTGAGAAGGGTGATAGACAAGCCAGAGAGAAGCTCACTAAAGCGAATTTACGATTGGTGGTATCTATTGCCAAAAAATATGTAGGTCGCGGTTTGACCTTATTGGACTTAATCCAAGAAGGCAATATCGGTCTAAGTAGGGCAGTGGAAAAATATGATTGGCGGCGCGGTTTTAAGTTTTCCACCTATGCCACTTGGTGGATTAGACAGGCCATCACGCGCGCCATTGCCGACCAAGCAAGAACCATTAGGATTCCTGTTCACATGGTGGAAACTATTAGCAAGTACGTGCGGGTTTCAAGAAAGTTAATGCAGGAGTTGGGCCGGGAGCCGACTGATGAGGAAGTGGCTGCTGAGATGGGTGTTGATATTGAAAAAGTGAGAGAAATTAAAAAGATTTCCCAGGAGCCTACCTCTTTGGAAACTCCAGTGGGCGAGGAAGAGGACTCTCATCTTGGCGATTTTATTCCCACCACGGAGCCTGCTCCTGATGAAAAAGCCTCAGAAGCGCTTTTAAAAGAGCAAATCCTTGATGTGTTAAGCTCTTTAACGCCGAGGGAAGCCAAAGTCATTGAGATGCGTTTTGGCTTGCTGGATGGCAAACAGCGGACTCTTGAAGAAGTGGGGCGGGAATTTGGGGTGACCCGCGAGCGGATTCGCCAGATTGAAGCTAAGGCTATTCGCAAACTTCGCCATCCCACCCGGGCCAAGAAATTAAAAGATTATCTGGAGTTGTCTTAGAAAGGGTTTGAATTCGCTTGAGAAAGTTGCTAAAATTACTCCACATTAACCATATTCCCCGGTAGCTCAATTGGTAGAGCGGAGAGCTGTTAACTCTTAGGTTCCTGGTTCGAGTCCAGGCCGGGGAGCCAAAACTCTTAGGAATTTAGGAATTCTAGTATTGGTCCTGAAATAAATTTATAATTTTGGTAAATGGAGAAAATAGTCGCTAGGCTAAATTATAGGTTTTTACTCTTCTTAGCAGTTTTCCTCTTTCTCTTTATCTTAAGAGCTCATAGTTATGACAGGCTTCCTACCTATGGACACTTAGAAGAATTGCAATTTGGTTGGGCTGGCATGTATCTGATTGAAACTGGAATTCCTGTCTCATGGAATCCTAATCCAAGGGAATTTGAGAAGAAAAATATAATTTATAGCGGTCCTATTTCCGATGAAAACAATACAGTTACTGTTTACACGACATTAATAAAACCATATCTTGATGAACCGCCCTTGTTTTCTCTTATTACTGGATATTCTGCCCATCTGTTTGGAGCCAATAGAGAAAAAATTATTCCAGCAGCCTATCTAAGATTGCCTTCAATTTTTCTATCAGCAGCAACCACAATTTTTGTGTTTTTAATTGCTAAAAAACTTTTTGGTTTTGCAACAGGAATTTTGGCAATGCTTTTCTTTGGTACAATCCCAATCTTTGTTTTTTCCTCTCGCTTTGCAGTGCCAGAGAATTTAATAGCTACCTTTTACCTTGCTTCAATCTATTTTTTGTTACTTTTTATTGATAAACCAACTTTTTTAAAATTCGTACCACTATTGGTGTTACCAGGACTTGCTGGTCTAGCAAAACCAACTGGTTATTTTATTGCACCCCTTCTGGCATTTTGGCTTTTCTATTATCGATTTAAAAAACTAGCTTTTCTGGTTCTTGCAGCAGTTATTCCTGCAATTCTTGCTTATTTTGCTTACGGTATTTACTTTAGTAACTGGGAATATTTTCGCCAGGTTTTTCTCTCTCAAGGATCTCGTCCGGCTAGTTGGTCCGCGTTGGGATTCCTAATCTCCTCTCCGGGATATGATATTTTTGAATTCTTTGATGGTTGGTATATTTTCTTTCTACTGGCTACAATCTACTTCTTACTGGTGCCAATAAAGGAAAAGTCAAAAGAGATCAAATTTGTAGCCCTAGCGGCAATTTTTTGGATATTGGTAGTAATTTTTTCAGGAGGAGCACATGACTTGTTTCCTTGGTATAGAATCCCTGCATTTGGACCAATGGCTATATTGGGAACATTGGCCTTGCAAGAAATTATTAAAAAGCCTGATTTCTTTAAATTAACCCTTGTTGCTGGCATGCTTTTTGCTTCAAGGACTTACCTTTCTAATCCATTCAAACCAAATGTTGACCCATGGGTTTTTAGGCTTTCATTTTTAGCTCTCACCCTCCCATCTCTTGGCGACTGGGTTTTTAGGAAAAAAATACTCGAAAAAATTTCAGTGGTAACTGTAATAGCAATTATTGCTATCGGCGTTTTTCTAAACAGCAAGGTTATTTACTCTTATTTTGATATATCTTGCGAAAGCATCACTTGCCCATTTGGTCCATCTAACCTCTTTGCTAAACTTTATTTCCCAATTATTTGGAGATTTTTAGCTCCTTAGTGCTTAGTTATATCTAAACTTACAGGCCCCACCAAAACTGTAAGTCTTTAAATTTTACTTTGCTTTTGCTTCAACTGTTACTACACCGTTGGCAACTTCAGCCTCGATTTTGTTTCCAGCAACAGCCCTTGGCAAAGTTGTTGTGTAGTCAAAAGCCCTCGCTCTCTGCTCTTTGTAAACAGCCTTTTTCGCTCTTTTTCCTCTTTTGTCTCCTTAACGTGTGTCTTGATCTGAGAACACCATCCTCAAAAGTAACATCCACTTTGTTTGCCGGAATTCGGAGAACTGAGGCCTGAACAACAGCTTTAGAGTCTGTTTCATAAATATCAGGCCTTTAGTTACTGCAAGCTTTGGCCAGTCTTCTTCATCCCAGACTGAAAAGAGCCAGTCGCTCAGCCAGATTGAAAAAGGTTGATTATTCTTGATTAACTGTATGCTTTAAAAAACGATTGTTCGTCGAAAAATCTAACCTGGTGTATCAATGTTTGTCGAAAGCCAACTCCCTTGATTCTGTCAAAACCCGCTCTTTTTACTTGTAATGCTTACCGTGGCAGTTTTCTTAATAATTTGGGCAACAACTGGTAAAGAAAAAGATGTCTGGCTTTGTAAAGGTAACAAGTGGGTCAAAAAGCAATCCTCCTTATGAGAAACCTTTTGATGAGGAATGTGGGATTATTGATAAAGCAATGGGGGGTTATAATTTGAGGGCAAGGAATTTATTAACTTCTCTGTTCGTAAATTCAGGGTATTCCAGATATGTTGCCCAGTCTGTTCGTCCGAAATCATACCATCGTTCGAGCCAGCGTGTACGAACAGAGTTTAGAGCCTCTGTTTGTGCCATATTATCAACACTTTCTTTCAGTTCTAACCATCTGTATTTCTCTTCTAGTTTTAGATAAACGTTGCAGAGATTTTTAGAGTCATAAAAGCAGCTTAACTTTTTCAGGGTAGAGAGTTGAGTTACATTTCTGTTTTTGCTATTCTGAAAACTGAAATTGTGAGGCAAAAAGGATTTATTAACTTCGTACCAATATTGATTGCTAGCGTTGTGATTTTGGTGGTTGTGGGGTTAGGTTTGAGGGCAACAACTTCTGGAAAGAATTTTTTCAGCCAACAGGTTTTATCAAGTTCTGAAGATGATAATTCCTCTCAAAGCAACTCTTCTAATTCAGGCAAATCAGGAGAAGAGGAGGATCATGATGATGACAAAGGCGGTTCGTCTGGTCCTTCGTCTGGTAGTTTGGTCCCAACCTCAACCTCGGAGTCTGAAGAGGAAAGCACAGAAGTGACCACCGCCTCTGGTGTTAGGGTACACAATGAATCCCAAAAAGATGGCAAGATGAGAACAGAAATCAAATTTGGTGAGGATGAAAAGCTCAAAACTAAGGTTGAGGAAGGCGGGATAAGAACCACTGTGGTTTCAGGTGGCGTTAAGGTGCTCATTGAAAGGCGGGAAGATAGGGTGGTGGTGAAGGCTGAACGCGAAGATGGCAGTGAGGTAGAGGTAGGTGCAGATGAATTGGTTCAAATTAAACAACGTTTAGGCAAAATCAGTATTGCCACAGCTGGGGCCAAGTTGGCCGTAATTACTAATGGGATACCGGCAGTTTCTGACTTTCCGATTCGAGTTGATATGGCTACCAATGCTTTGAGTGTAGTCACACCTGCTGGTGAGAAGGTGGTCACCATTTTACCAGACCAAGCAGTTGCCAACTTAATTGCTGCTAATATTATTGATAGGTTAGCCGCTGCTTCAGTAGCAGACAATCTGACTACCGAGAATGTTATTAGTGCGGCTTCCCAAGTTGTTACTTTGGGTTTAGAGAAAGGAACACCGGTTTTTGAGATTTTAGGGTTAAAAGATCACAAGCTTTTAGGTTTGATTCCCGTGACGACTACAGTTAGATCTTTAGTTTCTGCTGAAACCGGTCAAGTAGTTAAGATTTATCAATCCTTTTTTGACTCTGTTATTGATTTCTTTTCTATTGATTGATACACTACTAAGTTGGACAGGTTGGTAATTTAATAAACCTCATGAGCAAGAAAATTTTGCCTCTCTTAATAATCTTTTTGGTTTTTTTAACCACCTCTGGAAGTAGTTTGGCAGCCGGTAAGGGAAGCGGTTTATTTGACGAGTTCTTGCCAGAACAAGAAGGAGTTTATAATGTACCAGGCAGGGCAAATTTGAAATTGCGGGTTTTTGTCCATAATTTACCTGCCAAACCCAACCGTAATTCTCAACTGTCATTAACCTGTGAAATTCCTGACCCTGATGCTGACCAACAGGTTTCCCCTGCCGGCTGGCGTTTGCCTCAAAACTGGACTTACAATCTGAATCCCGACAGTGTTCCTGGTTCTATTGGTCCTAACAACTTTGCTAACATTGCCCAGAATGCTTTTACCCAATGGACAAGCGTTTTGGGTGGTAAAGTAACTATAACCCCAGGACCTAACACCCTTGCTCGTCGCGCCTCCTTTGACGGGGTCAACATGGTAGCTTGGGGAAGAGCGCCAGCTACTGCTTTGGCAGTGACCTATGTGTGGTACGATACAACAACTGCCACTGCTGTGGAGATAGATACTGTGATGAATAAAAAGTTTTCTTGGGCTTGGTCTGATCCGGCTAGTTGGAACACATCTGCTGGTACCACTTGCGCTTATTCTAATGTCTATGATGCCCAGAATATTTTAACTCACGAGATTGGCCACTGGCTGGGGTTAACTGATGAATACGATGCAGCTTTCCAAAACCATACAATGTATGGTTATGGGAGTGTGGGTGAAACTAAAAAAGATACCTTAACCACAGGAGACACTGCTGGGATGATTGCCCTTTACCAGCCGTGAGCAAGCTTATGGGGTAGGTGGCAGATTGAAAGTCACGTTGTAGATTACCCCAGCTTTATCATCAGAGATATAGATTTGCTTATCCTGAACAAAAATATCAACCGGTCTGCCAACAGCTTGCCCGTCTTTGAGCCAACCACTGATGAAGTCTTCGGCTTCTTGATAACGGCCGTCTTTATCCAAAAAGTATCTTACTATCTTATAACCTGTGGGTTGGGTGCGGTTCCATGAGCCGTGGTAAGCTACTAAAAGATTATATTGATAGTCGCTTGGCCAATTATTGGATAAAAAGGCCAATCCCAAAGGGGCTGAATGGGCAGGGATATCAATATAGGAGGGGGTCATTACCGGCTCTTGGCAGGGATTGGTGTCTCTTTTATTAAATTGTTTGTCTGGGATATTGGACCCATAGCAGGTGGGCCAGCCATAGTTTTTACCTTCTTCAATAATGTTTATTTCATCAGGCGGTAAATGATCACCAAGCCAATCTCGGCCCATTTCGGTGGCAAAAACCTGTCCAGTTTGAGGGTGGGTGGTTAAAAACACCGAGTTTCTAAGACCTTTGGCGTAAATTTTGGTCTCCTTTGTTTGCAGGTTATAGGCAAGAATAGTCCCATGACGTTCGTCTGACTCATAGCAAACATCACAAGTAGAACCAACACTAATGAGGAGCTGATTCTTGTCCGTTGGTAGTAAAAGAAGGGTGCGAGTGAAGTGACGGCCCCCTTTGGGGAGATCAATTAATTGACGGGGATTTTGAGGTCTGTAAATTTTATCTTTTTGGTCAAACACCAAATCGTATTCGGTCAGCCTTTCAGTTTCAGCAAGCCATAAACGACAATCTTTGTCTGAATCGCACTTGACTTCTAACCCATGGGGATTTTGGAGGTTATCAAGGAGAATAATGGGGTTGTCGGCCCTTCCGTCTTTGTCAAGATCAGGCAAAGCGACTACCTGACCGGCTTTGGTGAGACTCACGATCAGGTTGCCGGCAGGATCGGCTTTAATCACTCTTGGACCTTCTAAACCTTTGGCAAAAACCTGAATGGCAAAATTGGGGGGCAGTTTTAAGAAAGCTAGCTCTTCATCAGAGTTGATTTTGAAAGCTTGAGGGGCAAAGGCAGGTTTGGCGCCTTGATAGATGGGGTAGAGCTTAAGAGCACCTAAGATTATACCCGCCAAAGCGATTATGCTAATGATTAGAAGAATAGGCCTTTTCATGAGTAGATGTTATTCTATATTCTAATCCATTTGGCAACAATTAAAGCTTTTTTTGCTTTAAATTAGATGCCAGATGCTAGATGGTTTTGTTAAGATTATAACTAATGGTGAAATTGAGAGGTTTAACCAGCGAGGAAGCAGCCAGACGATTAGCCAAAGAGGGTCCTAATGAGATTAGGGAAGTTAATCATGTCTCTCTTTTGAGAATTCTTTTCCACCAAATCCAAAAGAATTTCATTATTTATCTGCTTGTAGTTGCCCTCTTAATTGCGGTGGTAGTTGGTAAGACCCTCACGGCTTATGTCTTGGCAGGAGTTATTTTAACGGTTGTGATAGTGGGCTTGGTCCAAGAATACAAAGCCGAACAGGCGATTAACAACCTTAAAAAGATGATTATGCCTTTATCGGTGGTTATCAGAGACGGTCAAGAGATTGAAGTGCCTTCTACAGCTTTAGTCAGGGATGACGTGGTGGTTTTAAGAACAGGGGAAAGAGTGCCTGCTGATTGCCGTTTGCTTTTTGAGAATAACTTGAGGGTAAATGAGGCTGTTTTAACAGGCGAATCAACCGAAGTGAGCAAGAAAGTTGCTCAAAGTTCAACTTTGAGAGATGAGAATATGCTTTTTATGGGCTCGTTTGTGGTTAGCGGTCGTTGTTTGGCTAGGGTGGTTGCCACTGGCATGAACACTCGCTTTGGTAAAATTGCCAGACTGATTTCCACTACTGAAAAAGTCCTTCCTCTTCAAGACAAGGTTAATCGCATTTCCAAGTACATGGTTATTGTCGCAGTCACGGTTTCTGTCTTAACAGGAATAGTGATTCTTGCCAGAACAGCCACCTTTACACCTGAGGTTTTAACCAATGTGCTTATTTTGGTTATTGCTATGGCGGTTTCTGCCTTTCCTGAAGGTTTTCCTGTTGTTTTAATTACCACTTTGGCTATTGGAGTTCATAGAATGGCCAAACAAAATGCCATTGTGAATAGAATGTCTATCATTGAGACTTTGGGAGAAACGACAGTTATTTGTGCAGATAAAACTGGCACTATTACCAAAGGGGAAATGACGGTCAAAGAAATCATCACGCCAGATGAGAGATTGGAGGTAGAAGGTGTGGGTTTTGAAGCAGAAGGGCGCTTTATGGCTAATGGTGAAGTGGTTAATGTTAAATCTAATCACAAGCTGCGGCTTTTATTAAAAGCGGTGGTGTTGTGTAATGACGCTGTAATTGAAAGGACGGGTGAGGATATGACTTACCGGATTATTGGTTCTGCTACTGAAGGTGCCCTTTTAATTTTGGCAGCCAAAGCCCATCTTTTCAAAGAAGATTTGTTAGCTACCAGAAAAGCTGAAATTCCTTTCACTTCAGAAAGAAAGCTCATGTCGGTTCTTATTAAAGAGCGCAATAAGAGCTTTGTTTATGTTAAAGGAGCTCCCGAGCGAGTTTTGGAGCGGGCTAGCTTTATTTATGCGGGAGATCATATAAGGCCAATGACAGAAGAGGACAAAAAGCGTTTTTCTCAAATCAATGAGGCGTTGACTATGAAGGCCTTGAGAACTTTGGCAATCGCCTTTAAAGAAGTCAATAGTCAATTGGCAGAATATACTGAGGATCATTTAGTGTTTTTGGGGTTGATTGGGATGGAAGATCCCCCCCGAGAGGAGGTGGCAGAGGCTTTATCACTTGCCCGAAGCGCTGGGATTACAGTCAAAATGATTACAGGCGATAATCCCCTGACCGCTTTAGCTGTGGCCCAACAAGTGGGAATTAACGGACCTTTCTTAACAGGAGATGACATTGACCAGTTAAATGACAGGCAATTGAAAAAACTTGTTAAGACCACTGCTGTTTTTGCCAGAGTGCGCCCAGAGCATAAGTTGCGGATTGTTAAGACCTTAAAATCTTTAGGAGAGATTGTCACAATGACTGGCGATGGGGTCAATGATGCGCCAGCTTTAAAAGAGGCTCATATTGGAGTGGCTATGGGACAAAACGGGACTGATGTTACAAGATCTGTGGCTGATATTACTCTGAAGGATGATAATTTTGCCACGATTGTGATAGCGGTAAGAGAAGGAAGGGGCATTTTTAACAACATGCGCAAATTTGTAACCTATCAGTTATCTTGTAATTTTGCCGAACTGTTCATTTTATTTATTGGAGTGTTATTAGCGCCTTTTTTGGGTTGGCAAACGCCTGTTTTATTAGCCATTCAAATTTTATTTATGAATTTAGTCACTGATAATTTACCGGCTATTACTTTGGGTTTTAACCGCATCTCTCGAGATATTATGGAGCAAAAACCCAGAGCTCGCTCTGATATCTTAAACGGTGAACTCTTAGGGGTGGTCATTTTCAATGGGATTCTAATGGGCCTTTTGACCTTGTTGGTTTATGGGGTAAGTCTTAATTTTTTTGGCCAGTCTGCTGAAATATCCAGGACGGTGGCTTTGGTGGCCTTGATTTTATTGGAAATTGCTGGAGCTTTCCATTTTCGTTCTTTTCGGCATCGGATTTTAGAAAGTGGTTTATTTAGCAACCGTTATTTGGTAGCTGCTTCGATCGTTTCAATTTTGGCCACTTTCGTCATTATTTATTCTCCATTATCTATTGCCTTTGAAACCTACCATCTTAAATTAAGCCATTGGATTGTGCCATTATTGGTGGCTTTTATCTATTTGGTATTATTGGACGGGATTAAAACGGTTAATAACCGAACGCGGCGTTTTCTGCGGGAGATAATCTGATATTAAGTGCCCACCTTTCCTTTTTAAGAGCCTGTGAGTTGGTCAATTAGGTTTTGAAGTGTAGTTTCGGATTGGACGCCTGGATACTTTTGGCCATTGATAAAGAAGGTGGGAGTTGAGTCGACTCCAGAGCGCAGGCCTAAAGATTTGTGATCATCAATGACATTACCGAATTTATCCCAATCAGCTTTAAATTGGTCAAGATTTAGACCAAGATCTTGGGCATAGTTGATAAAGACATCTTT
>CAZCAY010000020.1:9392-10569 GCA_964496955.1 uncultured Gammaproteobacteria bacterium | reverse complement strand
GAAACGGTCAGTTAAGTGGGGATAAATTTTGCCAATAAAAGATTCCACTCCTGCTTAACCTTATACCACAATTTTGCCAAAGATTTTTAGGTTTAATAAGAGGTGGGGAGTAAAGGCATCACTAAGCGGAAGGGGGGAGATTCGAACTCCCGTGCGCTTTTTCAAGCGCCCAAGGTTTTCGAGACCTGGCCAATAAACCACTCTGGCACCCTTCCTCAAATTCTAGCTTACCAAGCACAACTTGGTGCGCCCAGGAGGACTCGAACCTCCAACCGCCAGATCCGCAATCTGGTGTTCTATCCAATTGAACTATGGGCGCCCAAAAAGGGCAACTCATTTAACTTGGCTCCAATGGCCACCTTTCTCCCAAATACCGAAGGACTTTATCAAACCAGTCCATTGGCGCCTTTTCCCTAAACTCAATATATTTTTTCAACCAATTTTTAACCGCTTGAGCAGCCACACCTTCCAAAACAATAATAAGACGACCAGGAAATTTGAGGTTGGTTTCCACAACCAACAACTCAAAGCCTGCTTTTTTAGTAAACCAAAAACTTCTCAAATCGCTCCATAAATAGCTGTGGTTCCCTGAAGTTAAACCAGACCGGCTAATTTTATGGTAAATCTTATCTGGCTTCACAAGAGCCAAAACATAACTCACAAAAACCACAGCCACAATTACCAAAACAACTATCAACTCCCGCACCAAAATTGCCAACAAAGAAAAAAAGACAGCTATCATCCCCACTGTTAGAAAATATTGCGCGCTTCTCTTTTTAAAGGGCCTTGCATCAGATTGCCAAGATAATAATGCCTTCTCTTCTTTGATCGCTTCTCTTTTGGCTTCTAACTCTGCTTCTGTTAAAGTTTCTGTTTTGCCAGACTCTCTCAATTTTTCAAGCTTAACTTTAAATCGCATACCAAAAACCCACCTTATCTATCAACTAAGCGGTACCTTTTGGACAAAATCCGAACTTACTTCATGGAAAATCCTGACGCTGATTTTCAACTAACTCGTACTATTATATTTTTTCCAAAAAGTACCGCCATTTTTCAAAATTAGGTTTTGAATATTGGCGGTGGGGGTGGGATTCGAACCCACGGTGACATTACTGCCACAATCGTTTTCAAGACGATCCGATTAAGCCACTCTCGCACCCCACCAGGAGTCAAAATG
>CAZCAY010000020.1:4087-9359 GCA_964496955.1 uncultured Gammaproteobacteria bacterium | reverse complement strand
ACCACCACGGTTTAGCAAACCGTCGCCTTAAACCACTCGGCCAACCCACCAATCTAGGTAAGTATAGCAATCTTTAGAAGCTAATTCAAATCAAGCCACTGCAGCCAAAGTCAAACCCCAAACACTTTTAGCCCCAGCTCGCTTTAAACTAGTAGCACAGTTTCTCAAGGTTGCTCCTGTTGTTCTCATATCATCAATCAGCACAATCTGTTGACCTTGCACTAACTTTGGGTCTACAACCCTAAAAGCCTGAAAGACATTTTGCCGACGTTGTTTACCTTGAAGTTTAACCTGCGGTTGGGTATCCTTTACCCGTACTAAACTACCTGAAAGGCAAACCAACCCCACTCGACTGGCTAATTTTTCAGCTAATAGCTGAGCTTGATTAAAACCACGCCATTTCAAACGCCTTGGATGCAACGGCACTGGTACCAACACTGTTTCTCCGGACACTATAAAGCCTAGTTCCCCAAGGTTTTGGGTTAATAACTTAACCAATTTATTGGCCAAATCTGAATTGTAACGGTACTTAAGACTATAAATGGCCTCCTTCAGAGGACTGGTAAAAGTGAAAACCGAAAAGATGCCGTCAATGGTGTAAGGCCCTAAACAACTCGGGTGGGTTTTCCCCTTGTAAGCTGGGCGTTCGCAAATGGGGCAAAATTGCTTTTCAAGCAATTTAATTTGAACCAAACACTGCTGACAAAAATAATCGCCAAACCGACCACAACCTACACAACGCTTAGGGAAAAGCCAGTCAAGCAAGTCCATTCCCTCTCCAAGCAGGGTTTAAAAAGAACCTTGTGGAGATGCCGAGCTGCGAACTCGGGTCCGAGAAAGTACCTCAAAAACTTCTACAAGCTTAGTCTATTTTTTGACCTTCGCCAGATTCCGCACCAATAGACAGGTAAAATCATGGCTAGATTGGAAAAGAGTTCGGCTGATTATTGTCCAATCAGCAATAATCGCCTACCCTCGGTCTGTTCAGACCCTAGTCGCTTCACCGATTCAAGACGACTAGAATCCCCCTCTCAACTTAAGCTATAGCGTAAGCTGGTCGGGGAGTAAAAGCTTCGCCAATGGAAGCGGCTAATGCTTTTACCTTGTCAGTTATTTTGCTGACATTTATTTTGTCTCACTGTCTTTTACGACTTAGTGAAACGAAAGTCGGCTTGCCGTTTTTAAAGTACCTTCCCGTCGAAACAAGACATCCCCAAAGATGCCCAAAAAGGCACAATCATTATAGCAAAACCAGCCTCAAAGGGCAAGAATTTCCAAACAAAACCCCAAAACAGACTTATCAATCATACGGATGGTTGAGATAAGTAATACCCGTTTGCAACCTACACAAAAGATAAGATGGGTTTTGAAAAACCACCTGCAGGCACAATTGATTCAACTTTTCTGCCAAATAAGTTGGTGGTTTAAAAGAGTAAACACCCTGCTGATAAGGGCCAAAGATCAAAAAAGGCCGGCCGGGAGTTGGAGAGTATTGATCATAAGCCAAATAACGGTCAATGGTATAGAAAACTTTATCTCCTAAAGTGGCCGCTTCTGCTACCAAAAACCAACCAAGATAGTAAACCAGATCGGAAGCTTTAACATTGCGCTTGCAAAACTCGACCAGTTCAATTTGGTCCTTTAAAGGAATAATGGGGTTGGGAGGAAAACCTTGTAACCCCCGCACTGATTGGTAAGCAAACCATAATTTGACAGCAGCTTCATCAATTAAAGGTTTAAAAGTTAAAGCCTTAACCTCAAAAATCCCAATAAAGATAAGCAAGATCAGACTCCAAACCACCATTTTAGGCCAACCTCTCAAACGCGCTTGAACTAAATTGATGACCCTACCTAAACCAGCACTGATTAAGACCATCCCTAAAATTAAGCCTAACCAAGCATGTCGGGCCCAGCCAAAAGGTGATAACAGACTAAACCACGCTAAATTAGTAATGGCTGAGGCTACCAAGAGAATAATCAATGGTTTCTGGGAATTCTCAACTCTCGTGAGCAATATAAGGCTTAATAAGCCAAAACAAACCCAACCCCCTAAAGGCAAAATCCCAATATCAAGCCAAATTGCCAATTTTTTCCAAAATAACTGCCAACTCCCGTAATCTGCGCTTAAAAGGTTAAGACCTGAACCAGAGCTGACAAAATGCAACTTCATATCCTCATTAATCGCCCACCAAGCAGCCCAACCAAAACGCCCTACTAAAACACGCCACCTGTAAATTTCAAAAGCGGCAATGGGCAACCCAAATCCTAAAATCAAT
Organism: uncultured Gammaproteobacteria bacterium; assembly: GCA_964496955.1. GTDB lineage: Bacteria > Patescibacteriota > Microgenomatia > Curtissbacterales > CAZCAY01 > CAZCAY01. Next base: position 7,083 of record CAZCAY010000020.1, on the reverse strand, counting down.
AACCCCCATCTTCTCAAAAAATCATTCAATTGTCTTGGGAAATCTCTTCTAAACTCCCGCCCTGCAACCCCTAAAAAACCAGCTCCTGCTATTAAAAACAGGTACTTTGTTAAAAATGATAAGCCCCAAAAAAGACCAAAAAAACATTAACCCTAAACTGGGTTTTCTGCGGATAGAAAAATGGTAAAGCCAGAATGCTACCATTAAATAAAGAGCAGCAATTGGCTCTGAATACGCTTCAAAAGCAAAGGTCAAATAGGCTTGGGGGATTAACCATAACCAACAAGCTAATACCGCCAAAGATAACCAGCCTCCCAAATACCAAACTGTCAAAAACAAACTCACTAACAAAAGGGTGAAGGCTAAAAGTGGCCACAAACGGTACTGCCACCAACCATCACCAAAAATCTTAATAGCTATAGCTTCTGGCACTACATAACCTGGCCCTGCTGTCACCCCAGCTGGAAAGTAAGAAAAACCCTCACTGTCTTGAACTGAAAAACGACCATGGATACTCCGGTGGCCCCCACCCCTTCTTCTCCAATCGTATTCACATAAGAAGCGTAAATACCCCGATGGGCCAAATTCTTGGCAAGCCCCAACTGCCAACCGCTGTCATGCTCAATCCCAGCGTAATTGCCCACAAAGAGAATGATTCTTGCCACCAATAAGCCTGTTATCAATAAGACAGCTGCCAAAATCTGGCAATGCTTAACCATGTTTTAAAACTTACTCAGCATTAACTAACCAAACAACTTTGGGCTACATCAAAAATCTTAAAACCGTTCCTTGGGTTTTCATAAACTAACTTAAAATTCTGGTTAAAGAAATCCCTGTTAATCCTCAAACCCTCAGCGGGTTTAGCAGAGATCGTCAAATAATCCATATGCCACGCCCTTAAAAGACGGCAAGCCTCATTTAAATCTTGAGGATTAAAAACCAGCTGGAGAACGCCAACCCTCTCACCAACATCATAACCATAAGACCAGACAAAATACGGCCAACCTAAAAAAATTCTTCGGCCTGCCAAACTGGCAGGGTGGAAAAAGGTGTCGTTAAAAAAACGGGCAGTAGGTGGTGTGTTTTGGCTAATCCAAAAACTATCAGGATTCTTGCCCACATCGTCAACTGCCAAATAAGAATCGTTTTTGACAGCAAAAAAATCAATAACCCCTGATAGAACCAACAAACCAAAAAAGACAGGCACAAGGGCTCTCAACCACTGAAAGCGCCAAATTTTATTAATAAATTGGCCAGATAAATATTGCTTATTGCCAGCCAGAGGTTTATAAATTTGTGATTATTAATCATGTCGGCAGAAAATTGAAAAAGGTTAGCAGCAATAAAGAGCCCCAAAAAAGCCAAAAAAACTTTCTTAGCATGCCTATTAGCCACTCCAAAAGCTAAAGGCAATAAAATCCCAGCCAATCCTAAATTAAAAAACCAGTACCTTACCCAATTAACCACACTGAAATGGTCTGCTACCAAAAAGCCAGGATGCCAAAAATGGGGAGCGGAGGGTTTGATGCCATAAAAAAAAGATCACTTGCGGCAAACCCAAAACGCCAGCCGTTGTCAGCCAAACGATAATAGACAGCCGGTATTTGGCAAACAAAAAACCGAAACCATTCAAAACTATCACCACCGCCCAAAAAGCCGCTGTGTGGAAAAGGGGTAAGACAGCAAGAGCCGGCCTTAAGACTAGACTTTTTTTAAGGAAATGGGTTGATGGCTATAAACAGCTTTAAGAAAAACGAGAACCAAAGCCAAAACCCAAGTATAAGCTAAGGCCAAATGGCGTTGGTTGGTATAAACATTCAAATTCCAAAAAGCAGAAACGATTTTGCCATCATAAGGACCAAAAGAAGTAAATTGACGATTGCTAAAAATGTCCAAAAAAGTTTTGAAATGATAAATGATGAGCTTTAAAAAACTCCAAAAAAGCCAAAGACCCGTTAAAAAGCACCAAAATAACAGCAATCAAACCAACCAGTCTATTGTTAAAAAACTGCTTAGCCAAATAATAAATTAATAAAAGAAAGAGGACAAAACCGCCAATACTCAAACTATTCAAAGCCCAGTCCAACCTCACACCACCACGCTCCAATAAACCAATCACCAAATAGAAAAGAAAGTGGTAGCGTAAATGGACCCCTGCTAAAAGCGGGTTCTCAAAGTTATAGTTGTCACCTAAAGAAAAAGATCTAATTAAAGGGATGTGGCCAGCAAAATCGCTGGCTGCTTTGGAGGCTACTATGAGTTGATTGGTGGTAGGATTAATCCTAAAATTTGACCAAAACAACCAACTCGCAAACAAAACCAGTAAAGCAACCAAGAGGTACTCGGTTATTTTCCCTAATTTGACAGTAGAAAAGTCAATTCCAACCAACAGCAATTACCTTCTCAACTCTCTTTCTGCTTCTCTCTCAAGGGCTAAGCGCCGCAAAGCTTCGCGCTTTTCGTACTTACGCTTAGGTCTGGCTAATGCCAACTCAACCTTAGCCAAACGACCTTTTAAATAAATGGAGAGGGGCACCAAAACTAAATTAGCCCCAGCCACCCTCCCCAACCACCTGCTAATTTGCTGCTTGTGCAAAAGTAATTTGCGAGTTCTAGTAGGTGATGCTCCTAATCTTTCAGAACCCATCCAAGGGGCAATGTAAGCGTTTAATAAGAAGACTTCATTGTCAATAATCCTAGCATAAGCTTCTGATAAGGAAACTCGACCGGCCCTAATTGATTTAATCTCAGCACCTGTTAGCTCAATACCTGCTTCTAACTTTTCAAGGATCTGGTAGTTATGCAAAGCACGTTTGTTAACAATGCGCATTTACTTTAAGTTAATCACCAAAATTTTAGATTCCGCCAACACAAACATCTTACCAGCGGGTTCGTCAACCTTAAGATCGGTGGCTTTGGCAAACACTGTCGAAACATATTGGGACCAGTATTGACCAGTTTTAGTCATCACCACCACTCTTTGGTTTCTCTTGTCT
>CAZCAY010000020.1:3113-4048 GCA_964496955.1 uncultured Gammaproteobacteria bacterium | reverse complement strand
CCTCACCAATTGGTTCATCAAGACCTACCAAATCAACTTTTTCCGCCCGTCCACCAATAACCTTATATAAGTGGCCATTAGTCGTTATCACCCAAATAACCCCATCAATAGTCAAAGAGGCAGCTTGCGAAAAATCACGCCCATTAGGGGCGGTGATAAAATCCAGTCTTGGCCCATAACCTGTGGCAGCAGCTGTATATTTATGGATTTGGTGGTTAGTTCTATCCAAAAGATAAAGATTGCCAGCATAAGCATAAATACCACCAATCTCACCCCATTTATCACTCGGCTCAATTACAACTCCTTTACTTTTATCCAACAAACCAATGCGCCAAATGCCAGCAGGAGTCAAAAGATATGCAAAATCATTACCAGCGGCCAAATCATTAGTATTAGCCAACTCATCACCACCTCCCACAATGGCAGCTGACTTAGTCTCGCTATTAACGCTCAAAAGACTTTTGCCTTGACTGTCCCAAACCACCAAAGTTTTATCAAAACCCGCCAAGCGGCTACCCACAGCCCCACTCTTAACCAAACCTAAATCAAGAAACACATTAGGATTGTCAATAACCACTTTTTGCAAAGAACTAGCCAAACCAGCAGCAAATTGTTCCTCCAAAGCCCTAACCTTCTCTTTTTCCAGACCCAAAGTTTTCAACGCGGTCAAAACCTCCTGGCCTTTTATAAAACTGGCCCTAGCCTCCGGAGGATTTAAGCCCAACAAACTTTGTCCCTGCTCATAGAAACTCTCTGCTTGTTGGTAGAGGTTGTTAAACTTGGCTAATTTTTCATGCTGAGATCTTTGCCACAATCCCCACCCCACACTACCACCTAACAAGCCAATAGCTCCAAGCAGAATAATTAAAAAGAGGCGACGTTTTTTAATCTGAAGGTTCTGGGCGCGCAGGTGTAATTTAGCCGGCCGCTTGCTA
>CAZCAY010000020.1:2670-3079 GCA_964496955.1 uncultured Gammaproteobacteria bacterium | reverse complement strand
ACTTCCTAATTGAGATAACAAATCGGCACTTAACCCAAACAGGCGATTAAACAAAGCAAAGGCTGGTGATCTTTGTTGATCTACTTGGGCAAAAACAATGCCTTCTTCCTCAACGGTGGGAGCTTCCACCAAACTTAATTTGACAAAAAGAGCAGCAATTGTTGACGAATCGGCCAAAGAATGAATTTTGGGGGCCAAATAATCAGTCACTTCCCCTATTTCTTTACCCAAAACAGCTTGGGTTAAGACACTCTCATCAACGGCCTGGTTAAAGGTTGGTGAGGAAAGGATTAACAAATCGCCATCTTGAACATATCCTGAAGCTGTTGAGGGCCTAACTGCGCCTGTTAGAAAATAAGGTTGGCCTGTTAAAATGGTTTTTAGGTTCGCCCCCCTTAATAACTGGGCC